>JAGOOC010000057.1 GCA_017992695.1 Bacteroides sp.
AGTGGAGCATGGAAACCGGACAACGACGATGCGGATTCAAAAAACGCACTTGCCGCACGTGGCTACTGGCAGGCATTTCAAGAGGTAAAGAAGAGCGTTTCGGATCTGCTTAGCGGTAGTGATAATGCAGATGTAGTAGAACGTGATTTGTCGGTATGGCACAGCGAAATGTTTATGCCATGCGTTACGGCCGGCATTATCAAGCCGTCCGATATTGTCGGTTATCGTTCCCATCAAGTGTACATTCGTAATTCGATGCACACACCGCTGAGACCCGATGCGCTCCGTGATGCTATGACAGCTCTATTCGACTTGCTCAAAGAGGAACAGGAGGCGAGTGTAAGAGCCGTCTTAGGACACTTTATATTTACCTATATTCACCCCTACATGGACGGCAACGGTCGCGTAGGGCGATTCTTGATGAATACAATGTTGGCATCGGGAGGTTATGACTGGCTGATTATTCCGGTGGAAAGACGAGACGAATACATGGTTGTTCTTGAAAAAGCGAGCGTAGAAAGCGACATAGTGCCTTTCGTGAAATTCTTGTCTAGTATTTAGTTTACTTAAACACCTGTTTCATCGGTCTTCCAATCCAAACCTGAGGTTGCTTGAGTCCAAAGATGTAAGCCATGGTCGAAGCAATATCAAACTGCATCATGCTTTCGTTAAAGCAAAGTCCTTTTTTGATATTTTTGCCACTGATAATGAATGGAGTCTCCATCTCTTCCATGGTTTTTCCACCGTGTCCTTTTTGGATGCCACCGTGATCTGAGGTGATGATAAAAATGGTTTTGTCAAGTATACCGGCTTCTTCGACAGCTTTTACTATTTGTCCGACATACGTGTCCAACTCCTCTAGTTTCGTGTAGTAAGTCGGGGTGTTGTGCCCATCGGCATGCCCTGTATGGTCGGGACTGTCATAAACAAAGACCGTTAAAACGGGTTTCTTCTCTTTGATGTATCGAGAAGCCATTTCACTCATCGCTTGGGGGTGTTTGTTGAAGTCGGACACTTGTTGTTGGTGGCTCATGGAAAGCGAATCGATGAGGTACTTAATCCCAGCCCATTCATACAAACATCCAATTTCGGCGTTTGGCGAAGCCTCGCGAAGGAGTTGAAACACGGTGGGAAAAATGCCATTCCGGTTGAGTTCACGAGAGGGCAAGTCGGGCGTTTGCGTTCCCCATTCGGTATATCCATGTAATTCGGGACCGGCACCCATAAACATGGAGGCCCAGTTTACGGCACTCGAAGAGGGAAGTACACTGCGTTTGCGCAACGTATACGACCCCTCTTGCATCAATCGCTTTACGTTGGGCATATTGGCTTTTTCGACGCTATAAGAGCCCCAGCCATCTAAACCAATGAGGATAACATGTTCGGCTTTTCGCTTAGCAGCAAAACCGACGGGGGTAACAACAATAAGTGCAAGGGCAATGAGCGCCCATTTAAGTAGTTGGTGTTTCATGCTACAAAAATACAGATAATTGACCGAATACGCTAATAGAATATTCGCATATTGTACTATTTTCCTCGCGTTGCCTTATTTATCTTTATTATTCAACTTTGAAAAATCGAACTTCAAACGATTGGTTTCGATAAAAACAGTAAGGAGTGATTGATTTGTTCCGTTATCAATGCAACACCCCCAATCGATAACGGAACAAAAAATTAATTGATTGAGCACAATGGGGATAAAGAAATAATTGTATCTTTACCACATTAACCATTAGCCCGTAAGCACATGATAAACCCCATTTACTCCCCCAGTAGCAACCGATACTCCTGCGGCATGAACTATCGCAGGTGCGGTAAAAGTGGCATTCTGCTGCCCGAAATCTCCTTGGGCCTTTGGCACAACTTCGGAGATGTAGACACGCTCGCTAATTCACTACAAATGGCACACTACGCTTTTGACAACGGAATTACCCACTTTGATTTGGCAAACAATTACGGCCCATCTTTCGGATCGGCCGAAGAGACCTTCGGACAAGTGATGAAGAAATCATTCATGCCCTACCGCGACGAGCTGTTTGTCTCGTCTAAAGCCGGACATGAGATGTGGCCGGGACCCTATGGCGAATGGGGATCGCGCAAAAACCTGATGGCGAGCATCAACCAAAGCCTCAAGCGGATGAATCTGGAATATGTTGATATCTTCTATACCCACCGCTACGATCCTAACACCCCACTCGAAGAGACATTGCAAGCATTGGTAGACATTGTTCGCCAAGGGAAGGCACTCTATATCGGTATCTCAAAGTATCCCAAGGCGGCAGCAGCCTTTGCTTACCAGTATCTGGCAGAGAGAGATGTGCACTGTTTACTCTATCAAGGTCGGTACAACCTATTTAACCGAGAACTCGAAGAAGAGGGTATACTGAAACAAGCCAAAGCCAATGGAACAGGATTTATCGCTTTTTCGCCCTTGGCACAAGGATTGCTGACCAACCGGTATTTGAATGGTATACCCGAAGATTCAAGAATAGCCCGCGGAGGTTTCTTGAAAAAGGAGCAACTTACAGAGGAGACACTGAGGAAAATCAAAGCACTCAATGAGATTGCCGCACAACGTGGACAAACATTGGCCGAGATGGCATTGGCCTGGGTGTTGAAAGATGATCTGGTTACTTCTGTCATCGTAGGGTCGAGCTCTGTCAAACAGTTGGCCGATAACTTGAAAGCTCTTGAAAAGAGTTCATTCACTACAGAAGAGTTACACGCTATATCGTCTGTATAGGACATTATACTGAACAAAACTGGGGCTGGCTATCTTTAGCTACATTCTACAGGTTTTGTATAAGGTCGTTAAGCAAATGCCTTACACATCACCATCGTCCCGGCAATGCCTAAAATCCTCTCCCGTAGGGCTTTGGAACACATGCAAGTCAAATTCAGAAATAACGGCCAACACATGATCGAAAACATCGGCTTGTAAACCTTCATAGGGTATCCAAGCCTTATCCGCAGAAAAGAAATAGAGTTCGAGCGGAATACCCAGTTCGGTGGGTTGAAGTTGCCTCACCATGCAGGTCATCTCTTGATTGACTGTGGGAAGGCTTCGCAAATAGTTTGTGAGGTAAATACGAAACACGCCCAAGTTGGTCTGCCTGCGCCCGTTTACCACCACAGAGCTATCAATATCATTTTCTTTATTGTAAACAGTAATCACCTGTTCGGTTTCATCTACATACGTTTTAAGCAAATGAATCCTTCTGTATTTATCGAGCATTTGGGGAGTACAGAACTTAACGCTGTTCATATCGATATTGATGGAACGCTTCACTCGTCGCCCACCCGACTCTTGCATGCCTCGCCAGTTTTGAAAGGAATCGCTAACCAAAGCATACGGGGGGATGGTGGTAATGGTGTTGTCCCAATTGCGCACTTTGACGGTGTTCAGGGTTACTTCAATGACCGATCCATCGGCACCGTATTTGGGCATGGCAATCCAGTCACCCACTTTAAGCATGTTGTTGGCCGAGAGCTGAATGCCGGATACAAACCCCATGATGGTGTCTTTGAATACCAGCATGAGAATGGCAGCCGAGGCTCCCAACCCGGTGAGCAGCACAACGGGCGATTTGTCGATCAAAATGCTGACAATGGCGATGCCTCCAACGAAGATCAGTATGCCTTGCGCCGTTTGCAACAACCCTTTTAACGGACGGTCGCGAAACTGTTCGCGCTGATTGTACACATGGTAAACAGACGAAAGAAAAACACTGATAAAACGCAAGAAAACAACAATGATGTAAATCAGGCAGATGCGTAGAATATAATCGAGCACATCGGGTTTTTCAATGGCAATGGGTATCAAGGTGTAAATCAAAACCGGAGGCACAAGGTGGCTCAGGTGAATCATCACCCTACGATCGAAGATGATATCGTCCCACGTCACTTTTGTTCGCTTAACCAGCCGGCTAACCAGTCTCAGTATGATGTGCCGACAAATCAAGTCGCCCGAGAAGGCAATGGCTATAATAAGACCAATGGCGATGAACTGATTCATCGCATCTGCCATCGATTGGCTTACTCCCATTGACACAAGTGCGGCATTAATTTGTGCTATAATTTGTTCCATATTTATTCGTTCTGAGCAGTAAATTCTTTTAAATCTTCGCGCAGCCACTGATGAAGATAGAGTGACTTATAGGCTCTGTTCTTGCGAAGCATCACCTCCACATTTATCTGACTATTTTGGTAACTAGTGAGTTCATTGCGATACTGCTCTTCGCTTGTAGCCAGTCGCTTAATCTCTTCTTCTCTTTCGCGGCGAAGAATGGTGCAAACGGGCGTAAGAAGCTTCATCACTACATTATCCATAATGTGATGTCCTTGTATATATAAGTAAGTAGTATCGGGCACTAAACCCAGTTTCTCCATCTCTTTTGTCAACGCAGTGACGGGTTCAATCAAATCAGGAAAACGAGTTTTCAGTTCGGACAGGCGAGCATTTACTTTCTGTTGCATCTTCTCCAAGCAGCGTTCGGGATGGCGTACGCTAACATCAATCAAGCGGGTGCATGCATTAAAATCACTCATGCTAAAAGATTTGGCATCACGTTGGCGATAAAACCAGATGTTCCATAGAAAAAGAGGATAGGCTATTTGTGAGTAGTGAATCATGAAGGCTTTAAAATCAATCAAGTGCCTGTCATTGAGGGTTGATTGAACACAAACCTCATGTAAACTATCGGCAAAGCAGTGATGATTTTCAATGGCATAAGCGTAAGTTTGAAAAATATAACGGTTGTCATTGATCTTATGCGAAAGGGCAGTTACTCCTTGCAATAAGAAATCATAGTCACTATCTACGCACGCAATGAGACTCTTTCCCAACTCAGCCACATTGAGCGTATTCATCAGCACCATTTTCTTTCCTTTAGACAGCGTGGTCGACGAGGGAAGCATGACTTGAAAATAGCACGTTTCACTCTCAAACTCCTCAAGCAAAGAACGCCAGAAAGCGACATCATCATAGCTCTCTACATAGGCTACAATACGCCGACGAGCCTTCTTAGGGTAAAGTTTTTGAGCTGCATTAAAGTAGGAGGAGGTGAGGTTATCTCGGAGGTTTACTGCCATAGTTTACGTGGTTACTGATCATTCACTGTTGTCATTGTTGCGATGTCGCTTACTTCGGTCACTGCATCGAGCCAACCCTCCATGATCACTGCCGGCGAGTGAGTGGAGAGAATGATCTGCACATTCGGATTTAATTTGCGAATCATCCCGATCAGTTTCTGTTGCCATTCGATGTGAAGTGACGCTTCGGGTTCGTCCATAAAGAGCACACAGTGCGCATTGTCTTGCACCAACACAGTTAATAAAATAATAAGCATCTGTTTCTCGCCCGACGAAAGTTTATAAGGAAACAGCAACTCGGTGTCTTGGTAAAAGGCGATATCATTCCGTTTGCGATCAATCCGCTTGCGGGTATAGCTAAACAACTCATCAATAAGATCTTGAAATATTCGTTTGGGCATGGATAGTAAAGCCGCTCGTTCGCGCACTACAGGGTCGCTGCTACCTAACAATTCAATCATCCGATTGCCTATGTTTACCTGATAGTCGAGGTAACGGCGTTGCAGCAGATAAAGTTGCCAATCGAGTTCCGATTTGACGTTCTTATCGGCCATTCGGGCAGTAAAATCGCCCATTATTAACGGACGGTCGTAACTACGAATCACGTCATAAGAGATCGCTTTAGCTTTGGGATCGTTAAAGAAAAGATGCACGCCGTTTTTCAGATCGCTCTTTATTTCGCCCGAGAGATCATCAAGGTAGCTTACCGATCGGTTCAGAATGGTTGTTTTGCCCACACCGTTGATTCCTGAGAGGATATTTACATCCGGACGCAAGTCCCAGACAATATCATATCGCCTCCATAATCCTTTAATTTCAATACGCTTGATATAGTTGGCTTGCTGTTTCATAGGGCTATTGCTTTAGATAAGGCAAATATATGCATTTCTTGCGACAAAATGGCTACCTTTGCCGCAGTTTTCAGTTAAGGATAGGATAAAAATGAATAACGATAAGAACATAAAGGGGCATTTATTTGCCCTTACAGCCAATGTAATGTGGGGATTGATGTCTCCAATCGGCAAATCAGCCCTTCAAGAGTTTTCGGCAATGTCGCTTACCACCTTTCGCATGGTGGGTGCAGCAATCGCCTTTTGGTTGTTGTCACTCTTTTGCAAACACGAACACATCAACCGCCGAGATATGCTGCGTATTTTTTATGCAGCACTCTTTGCATTGGTGTTTAATCAGGGTGTTTTCATGTTCGGACTCTCACTCACCTCGCCCATCAATGCCTCTATTGTTACCACTACGCTGCCCATTATCACCATGATTGTGGCAGCTATCTACCTAAAGGAGCCCATCACGAATCGAAAGGTACTGGGTATTGTAGTAGGAGCCATCGGTGCGCTAACGCTCATTCTAAGCAGTCAAACCGCAGGAAACGGGCGCGAAGGGCTTTGGGGCGATTTGCTCTGCTTAGCTGCCCAACTCAGCTTTTCGATCTACCTGACGGTCTTTAAGGGATTGTCACAACAGTATTCGGCGGTAACCATCAACAAGTGGATGTTTGTATTTGCTTCGATGTGCTACCTCCCATTTACTTATCAAGACATAGCCGTCATCGAATGGAGCACCATTTCCACATCGGCTATCTGGCAGGTGCTCTATGTAGTGCTTGGCGGAAGCTTCATCGCTTACATCTGTATTATGTCTGCCCAGCGAATGCTTCGCCCAACCGTGGTCAGTATGTACAACTACATGCAACCTATTGTCTCTTCGATCGCTGCAGTCGCCATGGGTATCAGTATTTTTGGTTGGCAACAAGGCGTAGCCATAGCGCTTGTGTTTACGGGGGTGTGGATAGTCACACAGAGCAAAGCAAGAAGTGATATGGAGAAGGCAAAAAAATAGCGTGCATGCGCTGACTGTTTTGTAGACGCATGCACGCTGTGCTATTTCCGTTTTCACTGCAACGATGCAGCGTAGGTCGTTTTTACTGCAATGCCTCAAAATAGGCATCCAGCAACCGTTTGGCTGCAACAAACGAGGTTAAATGCCCGTTGAGTACCTGTTGCTCTTTCTCTGCAAGCATCTTTTCAATCGTCGGGTTGTGATAGAAACTGTCGCGCAACTGTTCGTTAATGGTTTCATACATCCAATATTTGCTCTGCTCGTTGCGGCGGTAATCGAAGTATCCGTTGGCCTTTACAAAGTCGATATACTGATACACCATGTCCCAAATCTCCTTCACACCAATATTATAGAAGCCCGAGTACGTAAGTACTTGAGGAGTCCATTTCGACTCTGGTGCAGGAAACAAACGAAGTGCGCTTTGAAATTGGGAAGCGGCCAGTTTGGCTCTATCTATATTGTCTCCATCGGCTTTGTTGATGGCAATTCCATCGGCCATCTCCATGATGCCTCGCTTAATGCCTTGCAGCTCGTCGCCCGTTCCGGCCAGTTGAATCAAGAGAAAGAAATCGACCATAGAGTGTACCGCCGTTTCGCTCTGCCCCACTCCCACTGTTTCGACAAAGATCTTATCAAACCCGGCAGCTTCGCAAAGCACGATGGTCTCTCGGGTTTTACGGGCTACGCCACCGAGCGAACCTGCCGATGGGCTGGGGCGAATAAATGAATCGGGATGCACAGAGAGCTTCTCCATGCGTGTTTTATCGCCCAAGATACTCCCTTTGCTGCGTTCGCTGCTGGGATCGATGGCCAGTACGGCCAATTTCCCACCTTGTTGCAGTACGTGCAAACCAAACACATCAATCGATGTACTCTTACCAGCACCGGGCACACCGCTGATGCCTATGCGAACCGAGTTTCCGGCATAAGGCAAGCACTTTTCAATCACCTCTTGGGCGATAGCCTGATGCTCAGTTCGAATGCTTTCGACCAGCGTTACCGCTCTACTGAGTGTTGTTACATCGCCTTTAATGATGCCTTCTACGTAATCGTTTACAGATAGGTGACGCTTCTTTGGCCGTTTCAGGTAAGGATTAACAGATGAAGGCCGTTCAATGCCTTTGTTCACCATCAGCCCTTTATACTTTTCGTTATTTTCGGGATGTACCATGATTATAGGTTTTTGGGTTATCGTTTCAAATTAATTTCAACTTTCGGCTGTGCCGGGTCATTCGTAATCATCAAAATACGTAAATGGCGTCTCTTCTTTGCCACCTCTTTCTTATGAATGGTTACTTTCAGTTTCGTGCTTTCACCGGGTTGCAGCACGGTCTTCTTCAAGCTCACTCCTACAGCCGGGTTAAACACTTGCAGTTTGCTGATATGCAAAGGAGAGCGGCCGGTATTGCTAATAACAATGTCTTGTGAGGCTTTGTTTTTCTTAGCCAAACGTGCATTGAAATCGATATTGGTTTCTGACAAGTGAATAGCCGGTGCATTGATTTTGTCACTCTCGCTCATTTGCGAAAAGTCGGGTAGCAATACTGCCGAAACAGGTATTTCATTTTCTTCATTCACCTTATCGCCTGCAAAACGAGCCAGATAGACCGAGGCTTGCGTCAATCCTAAATCGGTGAGTCCATTGCTGTCGAGCGTTAGTTTAACCGTTCCCTTTTTCCCTTTGAGCAGCACTTCGGGGCTCTTCTCCATTTTCAGATAGGGAGGCAAGTGCATGAGTATTGGTTCGTAAGGACGATCAGACAAGTTAACAATGCTGAACGTTAGTGTGGGTTGCTCACCGCGGTGCACCTCGGGAAAGGCAATCTCGGTGAGGTCGGTACGAATGTTACCGATAAGATGTGGGTGAGTTTGGGTGAAATCTTTCACCTCTTTCACGACCTCACCTGTAAATTTGAGGTAAACCAACTCGGGCTGCGCGTTGCTATAAATGCCAATAGACTTTTCGAAACGACCCAACGCCTTCGCATCAAACGAGGCTGTTATCGTTCCTTTTTCACCCGGAGCGATGGGCGATTGTGTCCATGAAGCCACCGAGCAGGCGCAGGATGTAGTAACATTGGTTAACACCAACGGCTTATCGCCCGTATTGGTAATGGTATACTCCACCGTGACCGGACGTTTCCACTCGATCCGCCCAAAGGAGTGAGTCTCTTTGTTCGATGAGATGCGAGGCTGGGCCAAAGCCGCAGCCCCACCCGCAACAGCAAGGGCAAACAGCGTGAGAATGCGATAATATTTCATGCAATAATTTACGTTTAATAAGTTTAGAGGGGCAAAGATACAAATTTGCGATAATTTTCGGGCACGTACCGGCCGGATAGTGCCCAAAAATTACTTAACAATTATCTTTGCTGTCTCTGAATGGGCTACAAACTCGGGGGCATAAGCACTCTGTAGGGTAGCCAAACCTGCCTCATACGTACCTGCTCGGCTCACACGGTAGCTCGACTCAAGCACAAATACACCTTTGCTCAACTCTTCAAAGAAGAAAAGGGTGGAGGCGTCTTTGACATCCCTATAATACCCCAACCCGTTGGACCACTGGTAACCCGACACACCGCCTATAGGCTCCAAGCAGGCAGCATACTGATCTTTCAGTTGAAGAAACTGCATCGGGCGATCCAAGCGAACCGTTAGGCGAGAAACCACTTTATCACCTACAGTCAAAGGTTTGCCCGCAGTGAGAGGTTCTAATTGCAGAACGTTGTTGACGAGTCGCTCTACATAGAGCTTCTTCTCAACAGTCAGTTCGTTCCCTTGCCGCTTCACCTGCGCTATCTGCTCTAAATACTGCCCATACACCGCTCCCCACGCCAAGCCGGCATCACTCTTTTCGACCGTAATCCGTCGGGCGTCAACCACCTTCGGGTTGGTGAATGTCTCTTTGAGGTAACCCAAGCCGGCGATGGTTCCTTGTGCAGGAGTCGTTATTTGCATCACCTGTGCACCCACGGTGAGGCGTACATCGCCTGCGCTGGCCAACAAATTCATACCTGTGCTAAGTAGTCCATAAACCGCATCGACTGTAGCCACAGGCGAATCCCATTGTTGCGTTTGTTTTTGCCGGAGCAACCAGATTTTCATCTCTTCGACTACAACCGAGTCATTGCTTACTTGTTCGAAAGCCTCCATCACCGCTACATGAGCCGGAATGCGGAGTTCACTCCAACGATTACGGACCGATGAAGCGGCAAATGAAACGCCTTGCTCGGGCATGACAACCAAGTGCTCTTTGAGCGAAGCCATAAAGGCATCCGCTTTTTGCGCTTGCCCTGCTTTCTTCAAGACAATGGCTGTCCTCGCTTTATCACTCATGCTCATCGTGGTGATCATCGAAGGCAATTGAGTAAGGAAGTAACGATGGGCGGCCTCATTGCTTTCGGGTACTTTCTCGTTCGATATCGCTATGAGGTAGAGGTATTTCAGTGCAGTGGTCGATAGTCCGCTTGCCTTTCTTCCTTCGGTCTCTGCTTTACGAAGGGCTTTGTACTCGGCCAGCGCCTGTGTGTGCAGGTAGCCGAAAGCAGATTGATACATCGCTTGCGCCTGTGCATCGAGTGGCTCACCGGTAAGCCTAACCAAGCGTGCTTGGGTTTCGACCACAAAATGAGTCACGAACGCATTGCCGCTCATCCCTTTATACCACGACCAAGAACCATCGGCCAACTGTAGCTCCTTCAACTTGGTCAATGCCGTTAGGTTGTTGTTGCGTATGTTATTGAGATCGAATAGGGTGCCGATGCGCTCCTGTTGCTGCTGCTGGGTTTGCGCCTGCATTACCCAAGGCGACTCAGCGAGCAGTATGTTTTTTAACTCTTGATTCTTTTGCAGATTGCTCAGGAAGGTCTCTTTGGTACCTCCTTGTTGTTTCCAGCTATCGAACAGTGCTCGTATGCGCGGTTGGCTGTTCATAATAAAAGAAGCAAGCGTATTGGCATAATACATGGCTGCCCAATCCATCACGTTATCACTTTGAGGCTGACTCAGCGATGGCAGTGCCAGCACGGCAAGCCAAGCCGGGTTGCCGGTAAACTCTACGGTCAAACGTTTATGGGTGGCCGATGGGCTGTGGCGGTTAAACAAGCTATCGAGCCCGAAGGTGCGCTTTTCCTTTCCTCGCATCACCAGCTGCACACTCTCTGTCAGATTCACCTTATCGCTTAGCACGGGCAGCAGCTGCTGCTCGCCATCGCTAAACGTACCTCCATCGGCTATCATGCGGCAACCCAGCAATTCGTATTGGTCACTAACGGTAAAGCCGAAATTCATCGCTCTTGTCTTTCCGGCCTCAACGGTAAAGGGTTGTTTCTGTGTAACCATCACTTTGTCGGTTAGCGGATCGAAGAGGATAAAGGTCGTTACCCCACTCACGCTCTTACCCGTTAGATTGGTCAAAGAAGCGGCTATTCGGGTTTGGTCGCCAACGCGAACAAAGCGAGGCAAGTTGGGGGTTAGCATAAACTCTTTGCTGGTGGTAGCCTCGCCTTGGAGCATGCCGGTGAGCATACCCTTGGTGTGGGCATATCCACGGAAGTTCCAACGGGTCAAGCTTTGGGGCATAGTGAAGGAGAAGACTACTTCGCCTTGTTCATTGGTGCGTAGCTGCGGATAAAAGAAAGCCGTTTCGGCAAAGTTGGTACGAAGCTGATTATCGGCTTCGGGTAAATTATCGGCAATCGCATCACTTACCGATGTCTCAACTGACACAAACTCTTCTAACCGGGGTGCATCGACACGATTTTCCGTTCGACTCTGCTTAGCAACGGCACTTACCCCCCGAATGATGAGGCTTTTGGTTGAACCACCATAACTCGGCATTAGCCC
>JAGOOC010000065.1:0-2129 GCA_017992695.1 Bacteroides sp.
ATTGTCACGCTTTTGCATTTCCAAAACCACTGTAAATTTAAACAAAAACAAGATCTCTCTTGTTTTATTAACTGATATGTATACGGGAATATTTTAAGCTTCCTTGTGTAAAGTTCTACGCTTTTTACTTATCTTTGTTGCAGACTCATTGGTAATAGGTTATTTGAAATGGGCAAATGAGATAGAAACATAGAAACAAAGGCGTTAAGACATTATTCTGTACTTGAGATCTGGACAATTTCACTATTCAGGAATAAGGCACAAGGCGTCCATGTTCTACTGTATATGTAAATATATGGTGGCGGCGTGGGGTGTTGTACATTATTTGAATAACAGGCAGTCCAGAGCCCCAAGTACAATAATGACAACAGTTCCCACGCTTTTTATGATATAGCAAGTCTTCTTCGGAACTCAGAAGACATCGTACAATATATGGAAGTAGTAACTAACGATAAGGTGAGAATTCAGGTTGACAGTTTAGCAGGGACTTTGTCTTTTACCAAATTGTTGGCTGGCACCTTGATTTACATCTATAATGATGCTGGAGTGCTGCAATTCCGAAAAACATTTACTCCACCCTCATTGACTGTAACACTCGAAAAGCGTGGAGGATATGTAGTGGTGATGAATCATTCCAGCTGCAGCGTCGTAGCAAAACGATTCATTTATTAAAAGCGGACTTCTATCGGCATCAAAGATAAGACTTATTCTTCTCTGATAGAAGTCCGCTGAGACTTTTAATTTCTGAATACCAATCCCTCAGTATTAGCATCTACAATAATGGCTTTTTCGCGATCTACCTCTTGAGCCAGCAGCTTCTTAGAAAGATCATTGAGTAAATAGCGTTGAATAGCCCGCTTCACCGGCCGCGCACCAAACTCAGGCACATAACCGGCTTGTGAGATAAACGCAACCGCAGCATCTGTCAATGTTAATTTTACACCATTTCCGGCAAGCATCTTTTCTACCCCTTTGATTTGCAGTAATACAATCTGCTTGATCTCTTTTTCCGTGAGTGGCAAGAACATGATAGTCTCGTCAATACGGTTCAAGAACTCGGGCCGAATGCTTTTCTTCAACATATTCAAAGCTTCTCTTTTGGTTTCCTCAATCACCTCTTCTCTGTTGATGCCGTTCATCTTCTCCATCTGACTCTGTATATAAGCACTACCCATATTAGAGGTCATGATGATGATGGTATTCTTGAAGTTCACCACACGTCCCTTATTGTCGGTCAACCGTCCATCGTCAAGCACTTGCAACAAGATGTTGAATACATCGGGATGTGCCTTTTCGATTTCGTCGAAAAGTACCACTGAGTAAGGTTTCCGTCGGATGGCCTCCGTCAACTGTCCTCCCTCATCGTAACCCACATAACCCGGAGGTGCTCCTACCAAGCGCGAAACGCTGTGTTTCTCCTGATACTCGCTCATATCAATGCGGGTCATCATGGTTTCATCATCAAACAAGAATTCGGCCAATGCCTTGGCTAACTCTGTTTTACCAACACCCGTGGTGCCCAAAAAGATGAACGAACCGATGGGACGTTTGGGATCCTGCAATCCGGCGCGACTACGACGCACAGCATCCGATACCGCTTCGATGGCCTCGTTTTGGCCGATCACCCGTTCGTGCAGTTCATCCTCCAAATGAAGCAATTTGTCTTTTTCGCTTTGCATCATCTTGCTTACTGGTATTCCGGTCCAACGTGATACCACGTCGGCTATGTCTTCCGCATCCACCTCTTCTTTAATCATGGCTGCATCGCCCTGCATTTCGCGCAGTTGGGCATGCGTATCTTCAATCTCTTTGTTGAGCTCTTGTAGTTTGCCGTAACGAATCTCGGCCACCTTGCCATAGTCACCTTCTCGTTCGGCCTTGTCGGCTTCGAACTTCAAATTTTCTATCGTAACCTTGTTCTGCTGAATCTTATCCATCAGTGTCTTTTCGCTTTGCCACTTGGCTTTATAAGAGCTTTCTTGCTCCTTTAATTCGGCAAGCTCCTTGCCCAATTGCTTCAGTTTCACCTCGTCCTTTTCGCGTTTGATGGCTTCGCGTTCAATCTCCAATTGTTTAATTTTACGCGATAATTCGTCCAACCCTTCGGGCACAGAGTTAACCTCCATACG
>JAGOOC010000065.1:2229-3584 GCA_017992695.1 Bacteroides sp.
TCTGCTCAATATCTGAAGCACCCGTCTTATCTCTTCATCGCGTCCGATGACCGGGTCAAGTTTGCCGCTTCGTGCAGCCTCATTCAAGTTGATGGCAAACTTCTCGAGCGATTGATACGTCTCTTCGCTCGATTGCGAAGTTACTTTCTCACCTTTGCGCAGTTCGTTGATCGCCCCGCGCAGCTCCTTTTCGGTCATTCCAGCATCTTTCATGATGGTTGCAACGGTGCTGTTCACATTCAGCAATGCTAACAACAAGTGTTCTAACGACACAAACTCATCGCCCATCTCCTTCGAAAACTGGGTTGCCTTGCGAAAAACCTCATTGCTTTCACGGCTTAAGTAAGGTTCACCACCCGATACCTTGGGCAATGAATCGATTTGTCGATCGATAACGGTAGCCATTTGCTGTCCGTTTACGCCCAGTTTCTGAAAGATGAAGTTGGTTACGTTTTCGCCTACTCTCATTGTTCCGTACATCACGTGTACCGGTTCAATGACTTGCTGACCTCGACTTTTCACTGCCTCAATGGCCTCTTGAACAGCCTCTTGCGATTTAATGGTAAAGTTGTTAAAGTTCATATGATTATTCTCCTTTCTATGCTGTTTACAAATAACAGTTTAAGGGGGTCAAAAGATTTGCCACTTCTTGAAAAGTGACAAAATATCAGTGAAATCAAAAAAATAACCGACAAAACGTCTGGATTGTGCCCTGTTAAGAACGATAACGCGCACTACCACATGCCAATGAAACTAACAATACTCAGCAATAGTGTACAATTTGAGTAGGTGTATCCTTTAGAGATGGTTTTACCTCGATTAGAAAGCTCAATTAAAAGATAATAATTACCTTTGCATCCGATTATAATTAGTAAGAATATAAAGAAAAATAAAAATATGAGTGAAAAAATACACCTTTCCGAGAATGTACTGTTGATTGATGTTGCTTTTCTAAATTTCGTAATGAGCGATTTAAAACGCTACTTCGAGCCCTTGTTGAAGCGTCAGTTGCCCGATGTTGATTTCTCCGAACTTTCTACTTACCTGGCACTCGATGCGGGCATTACCGAAGGAAAGAATGAGATTCAAACGTTGCTGGTTTATGATGACGAGTCGGCTGCACTTGAAAACTGCAGCCCATCAAACCTCAAAGAAGAACTTAATGGAGTAGCGTTTACCAATCAGTTCGGAGAATTTTCATTTGCCAGTGTGCCTTGTGCCGACATGGTATCGCGAGAAGATTTATACCTCGACCTGCTGCATATCGTACTCGATTCGGCCGATGTGAAGAAACTCATACTCATCTCTTTTAATGAAGAATACGGAGCGAAGGTGACCGAAGCACTGAAAGATGT
>JAGOOC010000066.1 GCA_017992695.1 Bacteroides sp.
ACGTTTTGCGTTTGCACCACAGAGAAGACAGGTATCTACCACTGAGGCACAGAGGAATACAAAAAATATTTTTCTGTGTCCTCTGTGTGCTCTGTAATGAAACAAAAGTTTGAAAATAACACGTTGACAGTGTTGCTGTGAAACTTCTGGCGTGCGCGTACTAATTCGGCGTTAGATCCTGAAACTTCACAGGGACTGGCTAAGCCATATTATGAAGGAGTAGCTGCTTTGCTTACTGGCAAGAATGATCCGCGGTATAATTCGGCACTCATCGAGTGCTACAGTTACTTGGGTTATTTCTATTTAGTGGCCAATAAGCTACCCGAATCCAAGGAGTACTGGAATAAAATTCTGGCTATAGACCCAACTAATGCCACCGCTAAAAGAGCATTGAACGGCATCAAATAGTAATAATTTTAGTTGTTTGTCGTGTTAGGAGGAGTGGAGAGTGATCTTAGCTCCTCCTATTTTTTGTTCTTTTTTTCTTTATTGCTTGTTGAATTAAAAAGAATCTCTATATTTGCAGTGTACTAATGTGCTAATACACCTTTGTGGTGATTGTAAATCTAATATAAGTATGATTGCAGTAGAAAAACTATCTTTTGTTTACCGTAAATCGAAACGTGCTGTATTGCACGACTTCTCCCTCTCGTTGGAGCAGGGGCGAGTTTACGGCTTGTTGGGTAAGAATGGCGCTGGAAAATCCACGCTGCTTTACCTTATGTCCGGACTGCTAACTCCTAAGAGTGGGCGAGTGTTGTTTCAGGATACCGATGTACGTCGTCGTCTGCCCATTACCTTGCAGGACATGTTTCTAGTTCCGGAGGAGTTTGAGTTGCCGGCTGTATCGTTAGTTAGTTATGTAGAGCTGAACAGTCCATTTTATCCTCGCTTCAGTAAAGAGGATATGGTGAAATACCTTCATTATTTCGAGATGGATCTTGATGTCAATTTGGGGGAATTGTCGATGGGACAGAAGAAAAAAGTGTTTATGAGCTTTGCCCTTGCCACCAATACTTCGCTGTTGTTGATGGATGAGCCCACTAACGGGCTCGATATTCCCGGTAAAAGTCAATTTCGCAAGTTCCTCGCTTCGGGTATGAGTGAGGATAAAACGATACTGATCTCTACGCATCAGGTGCGGGATATTGATAAAGTGCTTGACCATGTATTGATTATGGACGATAGCCGCGTGCTTCTCGATCAATCGATAATCGGAATTAGTAAGCGGTTGCTGTTTCTTGAAAGTGATAGCCAAGCATTGGCGGAGGCGGCTTTCTTCTCATTGCCTACGGTACAAGGAAACGTGTTGATGCTACCCAATACTGACGATCAAGAATCGGAGGTCAACCTTGAGTTGCTTTTTAATGCTGCGTTGGCATCACCCGAAAAGATGATGCAATTGTTTCACCTAAACAACGAATAAACAATGATAAGAGATACTTTTTTCTGTATGCCTCGCTTTGTGAACCTATGTCGTAAAAACATGGTGGAGAGCTGGAGGACTAATATACTGCGTTGGGTAATGATGTATGGAGTCATGGCTATCATATTATTGTGGAATGCTTATTTTTCCTATACCCATAAAACGGAGTTGTCCCATGATAAAAATGTCTGGCAATTTGGCTTGATCTTTTTCGCTTGGTCACTTTTTGCTTTTGGCTGTTTGAGCGCATCTTTCACCATGGACAAGATGAAAACAAAGACCGGTCGGTTGGCTGAGTTGATGGTTCCTGTCACTCCTTTCGAGAAATACTTTTCCCGCTGGATTATCTCTACGGTGGTTTTTCTAATTGTCTTTCTGCTTGCTTTCCGTTTGGCCGATTATACTCGTGTATTGGTTTATACCATAGCCTATCCCGATTTTAAAGTGATCGCTCCGGTGCCTTTCTCACAGCTGATAGGTCAAGGTGAAAACAATTATACATTGGTTAGAACGGTGCAACAATTTTATACGCTGATCGCCGTATACTTCTTCTTTCAGTCTTGCTTTGTATTGGGGAGTTCCATCTGGCCCAAAAATGCGTTTTTAAAAACCTTCGCAAGTGGAGTCATCATTGTAATCAGTTATACATTACTTATTCTCTTCTTGAACGATATGCTGCAAATAGAGAATAGATACTATTCATTTGATTCTCGGCTCACCCAAGAGGTTGGGCTGACAATTCTATGCATCAGTTCTTGGCTTTTCGCGCTACTCAACTGGGTGCTTGCCTACTTCCGTTTCAAAGAATCGGAGATTATCAATCGAATGTAATACCCTTAACCTATGAATTTTAAAGAGAATAAAGCCATTTATCTGCAGATAGCAGAGCGTATTTCGGATGAAATATTGGTGGGGCACTATCCCGAGGAGGAACGTATTCCCTCTGTAAGAGAGTATGCGGCCATTGTGGAGGTCAATGCCAATACAGCTATGCGCTCGTTTGACTACCTTCAGTCGCAGAACATTATCTACAATAAGCGTGGCATTGGCTACTTTGTTTCAGTAGGTGCCAAAGAGTTGATACGTTCTTTTCGTCGGGATGTTTTTTTGAAAGAGGAGGTTGGCTATTTCTTTCGTCAGCTGGCTACACTAAACATCTCAATAAGCGAAATAGAGACCATGTATCAGGAGTATATTCAAAAGAATCGTAACCATAGCATTAAATAATTATGAAGTGTACAACAAAAATATTGATCGGCATCTTGCTCTCCGGAGTTTTATTGGTGATAGCAGGTGGCATAGTCATTTTCTCTTGGGCTTTGAAGCCGCATGAGAAGCCGCAAGAGTCCGGTCTCGGCGGAAAACCAATGAGTGTAGATGTCGCTTTCTTTCGTGTAGTAAACATCTCTATGCATGCAAGTGATGGCAGGGGAAGCGACCGCATTGCTATTTACGGCGATATCAACTTGTTGCCCACAACCAATAAGGCAAAGCAGTTCATCTATCCCGAAGAGTTGGCTCCTTATCTTAAGGTGGTAGAGAAGAATGATACATTGAACATTCAGTTCAATATATCCGAGCATAAACTCCCTAAGCACTTTAAGCACGGACAGTGGATTTCGATCAATTGTACGGCGATGACGCTGACAGCCGGCCCATCTTTAGCGGCGGTTCGGAGTGATGTATCCGGACTGAATGTGCGCTTGTCGGGTATGGAGGCTGACTCTATCACGCTGAATGCCGATCGACTATCTGTTGATTCGTGCCATTTCAATGCTGTTGCTGTTCAGTCTTCCCAGCAGATGAATCTGTCTAACAGTACGATCAAGAATGTTTATTTGGATCTTGACCGGATGGGTCAGTGGAGTGTGAATAATTGCCGGATAGCGAATGAATACCTAACGGGTAGCGGGCATCATCACAATAATTTGCAGAAAGGGGAGTGTGCTCAGATGCATTGGACTCCCAAACATCCGGATGCCGAGTTGAACGTAAGATTGAAGGGGAAGGCCAGCGTGTCGCTTGCTGACTGAGTTCAGAAGAGATCTGATAGTAGGCTGAACTTGGAAGAGTTGTGACAGTAGACTGACCTTGACAAAGGTGTATAAAAGACAAAGAGAGAAGTG
>JAGOOC010000032.1 GCA_017992695.1 Bacteroides sp.
TCGGAACAATCGCCTTCCAGATACTTTTTTATGATGTCGTCGCTAATCTTGTTCATTTATTCTTTCTTCGTTATATATGGTACAACTCAATCAGTAAAAACACTTACTACCTCATGAAAAAGAACAAAACAAATAACCACAAATGACTGAGACGCGTGCGTAAGAATTTCAATGCTTTATACATGTGAGCTTCTACCGTGCGTAGCGAAATGCCCAATATATCTGCTATCTCTTTGTTTTTCATATCGTGCAGGTAACTAAGTTTGAACACCTCTTTACACTTATCCGGTAGCTCATTGATGGCCTCGCGGATTTCGTTTCGAAGTTCGCGATTCTCGATCCGCTGAATGACCTCGTTATTGTCGGGGTGATAAAAGGCCGTTCGTTCCTGATTGAGCTCTTCGACAGCCGAACTGTATTTTTGCTTAACCCCTCTGTGTTTGATTACATTGAGTGCTCGTGTGTAGACAGCCCGATAGAGGAAAGCCTGTATCTGCTCTCCAATCTCCATCGACTCTTGTCGTTTCCAAAGCTCTACGAAGACATCCTGTACCACATCTTCTGCCTCCTCCTCGCCTACCATGCGGGTGGCGTAGAAGAGCAGATTAGCATAGTACCTATGAAAGGTGGCTTTGTAGATTATCTCAAATTCGTCGTTCATTCATCCGAAGCATTAAGAACGCATTAGTTATACCATACAGGCCCCGGTTGGCTACCCATGACTAGCTCAAAGGTTGCGCCGCTCATAATCTGGTCGTGGCTGATGGTGCTGAGCTTGTAAGGCTCTCCATTCATTCGAATGGATTGAATATAAATATTCTCGCGACTCACCCCCGGAGCGAGGATGGTAAAGGTTTTGCCGTTGTTCAGCTTCATTTTCATCTCGGGGAAGAGGGGAGTACCTATCTCATAGGTACCGCCGATGGGGTCGACCGGATAGAAGCCCATGGCACTGAATACGAACCAGGCAGACATCTGTCCGCAGTCCTCATTGCCACAGATTCCTGCAGGTGTGTTTTGATAGAGATCGTGCATGACTTGCGCCGCGTACTTTTGCGTCTTCCAAGGTTGGTCAACGGCATTGTACAGGTAAATGACGTGGTGACCGGGTTCGTTGCCATGCGCGTATTGCCCAATCATGCCGGTGCTGAAAATGGGCAATTCATCTTTATCGGTAGGGTGATAGGTAAACATGCTGTCGAGCTTCTGAGCAAAACGTTCTTTGCCTCCTACCAATGAAATGAGTCCGTCGATATCTTGTTGAACCGACCAGAAGTATTGCCAACCGTTGCTTTCGCAAATGTGCGGCGTATAGGCATCGGCTTTAAAATCGGGGATAAACACGCCCTTGTCGTCGCGCGGTTGCATGAACGAGGTTTGGGGATTGTATACGTTTTTGTAGTTTTCGGCCCGTTTGTAGAAGGTGGCGGCTATCTCCTTTTTCCCCATTTTATCGGCCATGCGGGCGATGCAATAATCATCGAAGGCATACTCGAGGGTCTTAGAGAGCGACCACGGCTCGGCGTTGTAGCTGTCGGCACGGTTGTAAGGGATGTAGCCCAGTTTCTTATATTCGCCAATGCCACGGTAGTTATCGATGTTGGCTGTAGCCACACAAGCAGCCAAAGCCCTCTCAGCATCAAAGTGACCGATCCCTTTGAGATAAGCATCAACAATGACGGGCACGGCATGGTAACCAATCATCATATCCGTTTCGCCACCTTGGAAGTTCCAAACGGGCAAACGACCGTTCTGCTCATAAAAAGCCAAGAGCGACTCGACCATGTCATTGACCCGTTCGGGTTGGGTATAGGTGAATAGCGGATGGGCAGCACGGTACGTATCCCACAGGGAGAAGGTGCTGTAATTGGTCCATCCCTCTGCCCGGTGAACTTTCTTGTCGGGGCCATAATAGCTGCCGTCAACATCGCCATAGATGGTGGGGGCGAGCATGGAGTGATACAGGGCGGTGTAGAAGTTTACTTTATCGTCGGTGTTTTTGCCCTGCACCTCTATCCGGCTAAGTTGTGTGTTCCAGTGGGTTCGGGCTGCTTCGCGGTATTTATCGAAATCATTGTCGGGTACTTCGGCTTGCAGGTTTAAGGCAGCCCCTTCCATGCTAACGCCCGAGATGGCCGTGTTGACCAGCAGTTGCTCGCCCTCTGTGGTAGGGAAGTCGAAACGAGCTACATAGGCAGTTCCTACCCGCTTGTCATCCTTCATAATGGCTGTGGTGTCCAATTGCACCAAGGTAAACGGTTTCGAAAAGCGCGTGTAGAAGTAAACACGTTGCCCACGCGCCCATCCATCCGAGAAACGGTATCCTCGAATGGTGACTGAGTCGATGATCTCAATGTGCGAATCAGAGGTAGCGTCCCAATTCATTGCTTTGCGCAGATCGAGAAACACGGCCGACTCGGCTTTGGGGAAGGTGTAACGCTGAATGCCGCATCGCTCGGTGGCGGTGAGCTCGACGTTGATGTTGTAGTCTTTCAAGCGAACTTGGTAATATCCGGCGGTGGCCGACTCGTCTTTGTGTGAGAATTTCGAATAGATGCCCAGCGGTGCTTCGGCCTCTTTATAAGGAAGGGTAACGGGCATGAAAGAGATGTCGTACAAATCGCCTGCTCCCGTTCCAGAGAGGTGCATGTGGCTGAAGCCGGCAATGGTGCTGTCGGGATAGAAATAGCCGGAGATACGGTCCCATCCGGGCAAGCCGTTGTCGGGGCTGAGTTGAACCATGCCAAAGGGTAGTTGTGCACCCGGATAGGTGTTGCCGGTGAAATCGGTTCCGATAAACGGATTCACATACGTGGTGTAATCGGTATCTGTTTCTTTCTTGGAGGGCGCACAGGCCGCTGAAAGAACAAAAAGGAGCAGGAAGCTGTATGGTTTTATTTTCATGCGATAAGGGTTGAAGTTTGACAATTCGTTCAACGTCATGGCGTTTATCTTGCAAATTTAGAAAAATATCGGATGAATAACGAACGAAAGCAGAAAAAAGGGCGCAAATGGTCAAAGAGATGGATTCGGCCCATCGTGCGCTAAGCTTCCGGCCATTACACATGAGGAGCGGAATCTTTGTAAACGCTGACAAAGCCAAATGGGGGTGATTCTGCTAAGACAGAATCACCCCCATTTACCTGTAAATACACTGTAAAAGAATCTACTTGGATTAGATTCCTGCCAGCTCTAATACTTTTTCTACGGCTGCATTCAGTCCGTCGGCATCTTTCCCTCCGGCTGTTGCAAAGTGAGGCTGACCGCCACCACCGCCTTGAATGAGCTTGGCAGCCTCCTTCACCAAGTTGCCCGCTTTCAATCCACCGGCTACCAGGTTGTCGCTCAGCATCACGGTAAGCATGGGCTTACCTGCATCGCTGCTTCCTGCCACGAAGAAGAGGCTCTCGGTGATCTCTCCGCGAAGTTGGAACGCAATGTTCTTTACCGTTTCGGCTGGGAGCGGAGCGCAGAATTTAATCACTTTAATTCCGTTCACCTCTTGTATGTTTTTGAGCAATTTGCTTTTAAACGCTGCCTCTTTCTCTTTCATGTACTCTTCCACCTGTTTCTTCAAACCGGCATTCTCATCGATAAATTTGCGAATAGCGATGCCCAGATCGGGGGTGTTGTTGAAGAGGGCTTTCAGCTCGTTCAAGGTGTCTTGCACAGTGTCGAGCATCTCTTCTACCTTAGCTCCCGTATAGGCTTCGATGCGACGAACGCCGGCTGCTACCGAGCTTTCAGAGATGATTTTCACCATACCGATGCTTCCTGTAGCAGGAACGTGTGTGCCGCCACAGAACTCGACCGATGAGCCGAACTTAATGACACGAACCTCGTCGCCATACTTCTCGCCAAACAGTGCGATGGCGCCCAGTTCTTTCGCTTCGGCAACGGGCATGCTTCGGTATTCGGTCAACGGAATGTTGGCGCGAATCTTGGCATTGGCCAAGTGTTCTACTTGGCGAATCTCTTCGTCGGTCACCTTCTGGAAGTGAGAGAAGTCAAAACGCAATGAATCGGGGGTAACGAGCGAACCTTTCTGTTCGATATGGTTGCCCAGTACCTCGCGCAGTGCTTCGTCGAGCAAGTGGGTAGCCGAGTGGTTGGCTGCACAAGCAGCGCGTTTGTCGGTGTCTACACAAGCCATCATCGGGGCTTCGAGGTGGGTGGGCAGTTTCTTGGTGATGTGTACCGATAGGTTGTTCTCCTTCTTGGTGTCGATCACTTCGATGGTTTCAAATTCGCTCACCAATACACCGGTATCGCCTACCTGACCACCGCTTTCGGCATAGAAAGGAGTAGAGTCGAGTACAATCTGATACAGTGTCTGGTTCTTTTGCTTCATTTGCCGATAGCGCAGAATGGCTGTTTCGCTTTCAGTATAATCGTAGCCCACGAACTCGGTGGTTCCCTCTTTCAAGATGATCCAATCGCCGGTTTCAACCACGGCAGCGTTACGAGCGCGCGATTTCTGTTGTTCCATTTCGGTGGTGAACTCTTCGTTGTTGACGGTCATGCCGTTTTCACGCAGAATCAGTTCGGTGAGGTCGAGTGGAAAGCCAAAGGTGTCGTACAGTGTAAAGGCATCTTTGCCACTGATCTCTTTTTTGCCGGAAGCCTTGGTGTCGGCCATTGTTTTATCGAGCAAGCGAATGCCTGTTTCGAGGGTGTGAAGGAAGGACTCTTCCTCTTCCTTGATTACTTTCTCAATCAATCCCTTTTGGCTGATTAGTTCGGGATAGGCTTCGCCCATGCTCTCAATCAATACGGGGAGAAGTTTGTACATAAACGCCTGTTTCTGTCCGAGGAAGGTATACCCGTAGCGAACAGCACGACGCAAGATGCGACGAATAACATAGCCTGCTTTGGCATTCGATGGCAGCTGCCCGTCGGTAATCGAGAAAGCGATGGTACGGATGTGATCGGCAATAACGCGCATAGCGATATCGTTCTGTTCGTTTATGCCATATTCCGTTCCGGCTATCTGTGCGATAACTTTCAGTATGGGTTGAAAAACGTCGGTGTCGTAGTTGGATGTTTTGCCTTGCAAAGCCATGCAAAGACGCTCAAAGCCCATGCCCGTGTCAATTACTTTGGCTGGCAGAGATTCAAGGTGTCCGTCGGCTTTGCGGTTGTACTCCATAAACACGAGGTTCCATATTTCGACTACCTGCGGATGATCGTTGTTCACCAAGTCGCGTCCGGGTACTTGAGCACGCTCTTCGGCAGAGCGAAGGTCAATGTGAATTTCTGAACAAGGGCCGCAAGGACCCGTATCGCCCATCTCCCAGAAGTTATCGTGTTTGTTTCCGTTGATGATTTGATCTTTGGGCAGGTATTGTTCCCAGTAGCCGGCGGCTTCATTGTCTCGCTCCAGCCCTTCTTCGGGGTTGCCTTCGAATACAGAGGCATATAGGAGTTCAGGGTTCAGCTTCAGTACCTTAACTAAGTACTCCCAGGCCCAATCAATGGCCTCTTTCTTGAAATAATCGCCAAAAGACCAGTTGCCAAGCATCTCGAACATGGTGTGGTGGTACGTGTCGTGCCCCACCTCTTCAAGGTCATTGTGCTTACCGCTTACGCGCAAGCACTTTTGAGAATCGGCTACTCTGTGGTATTTGGCAGGGTGATTACCCAATATAATATCTTTAAACTGGTTCATCCCGGCATTGGTAAACATCAGGGTAGGGTCGTCTTTGATAACCATCGGGGCCGAGGGAACGATTTGGTGTCCTTTTGATTCAAAGAAATTCTTAAACGAATCTCTGGTTTCTTTTGCAGTCAACATACTTCTTATATATCTATCGTTGAGGTTAATATTCTGAAAAAAGCAGTGCAAAGATAGCTTGTTTTTATTATTTTTGCGACATTAACTCGCGAAATAATTAATAAGATGCGCAAAGTTTACTATATTTACAATCCGCAAACACAGACGTATGATCGGATTTATCCGACTGTTCGACAACGAGCATTAAGCATCCTGCGTCGCCTTTTTATTGGCATGGGATTGGGGGCGGGCTGTTTTATCCTGCTCCTCATTATCTTTGGTTCGCCTTCAGAAAAGGAATTGAGGATAGAGAATAGCCAGTTGCTGGCACAGTACAATGTGCTTGCACGCAGGCTCGACGATGCCATGAAGGTGTTGCAGGATGTGCAACAGCGCGACGACAATCTCTATCGTGTTATTTTGCAAGCCGATCCTGTTTCGCCTGCCATACGCAAGGCCGGCTATGGCGGCACTAACCGATACGAAGAGTTGATGGACATGGCCAATGCTGAACTGGTGGTTAATACCACACAGAAGCTGGATGTATTGAGAAAACAACTCTACATCCAATCTAAATCGTTTGATGACGTGGTAGCGATGTGTAAGAGTCAAGATGAGCTGTTGAAGTGTATTCCGGCCATTCAGCCGATTGCCAATAAAGACTTGCGACAAACAGCATCGGGGTATGGAACCCGTATTGATCCTATTTATGGGACAAGCAAGTTTCACAGTGGCATGGACTTTTCTGCCCATCCTGGAACAGATGTGTATGCTACCGGTGATGGTACCGTGATAAAGGCCGGTTGGGAAATGAGTTACGGAAATACAGTGATTATCGATCACGGTTTCGGGTACCGCACGTGGTATGCACACTTGCAGGACTTCCGAACGAAAGTAGGAAAGAGAGTGGTACGTGGCGAAGTGATAGGTGGAGTAGGTAGTACAGGTAAAAGTACTGGCCCGCACTTGCACTATGAGGTACACGTAAAAGGAAAAATAGTGAATCCGGTGAACTATTACTTTATGGATTTGAGTGCAGAAGATTATGATAAAATGATTCAGCTTGCTGCCAATCACGGTAAGGTGTACGATTAATCACGGTTAAGGTGTTTTGATTAATAAAAGAAGGAATGATGAGCATGGACAGAAAAATGAAGTTGTATTATTCCATCAGCGAGGTAGCCGAACTGTTTGGGGTCAACCAATCGTTATTGCGCTTCTGGGAAAAGGAGTTTCCACAGATTGCGCCGAAAACCATTGGTCGGGGCATACGCCAATACCGCAAGGAAGACGTGGAGACCGTAGGGTTGATTTATCACTTGGTTAAAGAAAAGGGTATGACTTTGCCCGGTGCGCGGCAAAGGCTTAAAGATAACCGAGAGGCCACTGTGCGCAACTACGAAATCGTTAGCCGCTTGAAGGATATTAAAGAAGAATTGCTGGCTATAAGAAAGGAGCTGGATGATTAACAGGCTAAATGGTGAATACGAACTTGATACATAACAAGTTGTATTCACCATTTTTCTTTATTCTTGTTCGTTCTTACTCTTCGACTCTGGTTACTGATTTGACACCGGGTATCTTCAGCAGGTTATTGCAGATGGCCTTCACGTCTTCTACATCATGTACATACAATTGAAACTTACCTTCAAAAATGCCATCATTTGTTTCGAGGTTCAGCTTGCGGATATTTACACCTAATCGTCTTGAGATTACTTGAGTTATTTCATTGAGCAATCCCATTCTGTCAATTCCATTGATGTAGATATAAACCAAGAAAGAGAGTGATTTATGCGTATCCCATTCGGTAGCAATGATGCGGTTACCATAGCTGCTTTTAAGCTTTGCCGCTACGGGGCATTGTCGCTTATGGATAATAACTCGTTCATTCTCATCTATATATCCCAATACATCATCACCGGGTATGGGATGACAACATTCGGCCATTAGGTAGTTGTTCCGTATGCTCTCTTCGGTTAGTATGAGAATCTCCTTCGTGTCAATTTTTTCTTTTTCTTGTGGCTCTTTCTCTTCTGTTTTTTCTTTGTTTCCACCGCCGAAAGAAAATGTCAAGTATTTCTTCCAGTTAGCTCCGGGTTTCTCTTTCAATTCATTCTTGTCCGACTCACCCAGTACAATACTTTTGTTGCCAATGGCTATAAGAAATTCTTCTTCGTTCTTTATGTTGTGTAGTTTGCATAACTTCCCAATTACGGTAGCCTCAGGCTGTATCTCTTCTGCTTTTAGGAACTCATTGAGAATCTCTTCGCCTTCTTTCTGATAAGTCTTTCGGTCTTTGCGCAAAATGGCGGCTACTTTGGAGCGGGCACGAGCAGTGGTAGCGAAAGTGAGCCATTGAGGCTGTACACGTTGCGATTTTGAGGTTAAGATCTCTACTTGGTCACCACTCTGCAGTTTATGGCTAAGTGGTACCAACTTATGATTCACTTGAGCACCAATGCAATGGCACCCGATATCGGTGTGTAGCGAGAATGCAAAATCGAGTGCCGTAGAGTTTTGTGGCATCGTTTTGAGTTCTCCTTTAGGTGTAAATACAAATATCTCGGAAGCAAAAAGGTTGAGCTTAATGGTATCCAGAAAGTCCATCGCATCGGGTTGTGGGTCATCCAGTATCTCTTTGATCGTACGTAACCATTTTTCCAGTTCGCCCTCATCCTCTCCGCCGCCACCGTCTTTGTATTTCCAATGCGCGGCAAACCCCTGTTCGGCTACATCGTTCATGCGTTCGCTGCGAATCTGCACTTCAATCCACTGTCCGTTATTGCCCATCAAGGTAACGTGGAGTGCTTGATAACCGTTGGCTTTGGGATGGCTAACCCAGTCGCGCAAGCGGTCGGGGTGTGGCTTGTATATTTTAGAGATGGTAACGTAAATGTCGAAGCAGTCATTTAGCTCCTCATCGAGCTTGCGAGGTTCGAAAATAATGCGAACAGCCAACAAATCATAAATCTCTTCGAAGGGTACATGCTTGGTTTGCATCTTATTCCAGATCGAGTAGATCGATTTAACACGTGCCAGAATGTGGTATTTTAGCCCCATCTTGTTGAGTTGGGCAATGATGGGAGCTGTGAAATCTTGGAACACCTTCTCGCGTACGGCCGAAGTTGCATTTAATTTCTCTTCAATTTCGCGATACTCTTCTGGATGTTCGTATTTAAAGCTGAGGTTTTCGAGTTCGGTCTTTACTTTATAAAGTCCCAAACGGTTAGCAAGGGGAGCGTAGATGTAGAGTGTTTCGCCGGCAATTTTATACTGCTTGTTGGGCAGCATCGAGCCAAGCGTGCGCATGTTGTGCAGACGGTCGGCTATCTTGATGAGAATAACTCGAACATCGTTAGACATGGTCAACAGCAGTTTCTTGAAGTTTTCTGCTTGTTCGGATGCGCGGTCACCAAAAATACCACCGGATATCTTAGTCAGTCCGTCAACAATTTGTGCAATCTTAGGACCAAAGATGTTTTCGATATCTTCGATCGTATAGTCGGTGTCCTCGACCACATCGTGCAGTAGAGCTGCGCAAATGGAAGTAGACCCCAAACCTATTTCGTTGCACACTATTTTGGCTACGGCCAAGGGGTGCATGATGTATGGTTCTCCCGAACGTCGCTTAATGCCTTTGTGTGCTTGATTAGCAAAATTAAAGGCTTTCGTGATAATTTCAACTCGCTTTCGGTGCTTGGTGGCCAGATAACTATTCAGCAATTCCTGAAATTCCTGATCAATCATCTCCTCTTCAGTTACCTCTCTCTGGTTCACGTTCTCCATAAATGTTATCCTTTCATTGCTTATTGCTGCAAAAATAAGCAAATTTCAATGTTAAGCAAGCAAAGACATACTTATTTATGTATCTTCAGTTGCTTTCCGGCAGCTATCTTTGTGTTTTGTAAACTATTCCAGTTTTGCAGATCCTTGACACGTACCCCATACTTTGTGGCAATGGTTGATAGTGTTTCTCCGTTTCTGATTTTATGGTACGTTATGCTGCCTTTAGTAGACAAACTTGTCTTTCCGCGCTTCGTGCCTTTATCTGCTAATTGTGACGAGCTCTCTTTGATATCCACTGTTTTTCGATTTCTGAATAGCTCATCGCAACGGTGGTTGTAAATAGCTTCTTGATTGTCGATAAAAGTACTGACGTAATTTAACGGTAATCGCAACGTATAAGGTTTGCTTTGCCCGGGAATGATGTTCTTTTTGTATTGTGGGTTGAGGCTCTTTAGCTGATCTATGCTTATATCGCAAAGCCCGGCAACCTGCTCGAAATGTAAGTCTTTATTTATTTGTATGGTGTCTGTATCGGCAGGAATATTCGTTTCCATCGGACAGATGTTGTGATCGCAATAGTAGGTCATTACATAGTTAGCGGCGATAAAAGCAGGTACATAGCCCCGAGTCTCTTTCGGGAGGTAGTGGTAAATTTTCCAATAATCGGTTTCACCTCCGGCTCTACGAATAGCTTTGTTTATGGTCCCCGGTCCGCAATTGTAGGCTGCAATCACGAGGTTCCAATCTTGGTAGATAGCGTATAGTTCTTTCAAGTAACGAGCTGCAGCCCAAGTGGCTTTGATCGGATCGCGACGTTCGTCTACCAAACTATTGGTTTCAAGACCGTACATTTTGCCTGTGGCCAACATAAATTGCCACAAGCCCGAAGCACCTGCACGCGATACGGCCGAAGGGTTTAACGACGATTCGATGATGGGCAGGTATTTCAGTTCCATGGGTAAGTTATAAGCATCAAGAGCCTCTTCAAAGAGTGGTATGTAAAGATCATAAGCACTCAGCATGAAAGAGACCTGGTTGCGCAACCGAGTGTTGTACTGATCGATAAACTTGCGTACAATCTCATTGTAGGGTAACTCCATAATCGATGGAATACGTGACAGGCGATCAATATACACCGAATCACTAAAGAACGGATTGATGTCGGCCGTACTGCAATCTTTGCCCAGATCAATATAGTTCTTGGCTTTCCAGTCACTGAGTAAACTGTCGAGCGGATACGTCATGCTTTTAGGAAGATCAATGATTTCCTGACGTTTGGCTCCATTTACATCAATTAAAACATCTACACTTTGCGCCTTAACCTGATTACCGAAAAGCAGGAGTAAGAGAATAAGGGGACAATAGTTTACTAATTTTTTCATGCTTAAATAATTCAATCTTCTTTGTGTTGTTAAAATCGGAAGCTGCATTGCACGCCAACTGATTTGCTCCCGTTCCGGAACTGATCGTTCATCAGCGTGGGCTCTACCCGCATACTTAGATCGGGGGTAATATCAAAATCCGATAACTCTGCATCTACGTAAGCATCGATTACCGAAATAAGATAAACGCCGATGAAAGCAAATATACTAAGATCGCGATAACGTCGGAACGTGTCTTTTCGTTTACGCAACAACTCCTTTAGCTGGCTCTCGCTGATGTTGTAGTTAGGCGGAAGCAATTCCTGGAAGCTATTCGTGTTAGGATTAGCATCCATAATGTCTTGATAAGCCTGCGAGTAGTCTTTATACATCTTGGTGTTCCATGTTAGTGCGTAAGCACACCCCGCAAAACCACCATATATGATGGGGAGTTTCCAGAACTTCCGATTGTAAATTTGCCCCCCACCCGGAAAGGCAATGGCCAACCATGTGGCTTTCGTTGAGTTAGGAATCCAGAGTTTTTTGGCTGTTTTCGGAGCCAAGCTATCTTTGGGAAAAGCTGTAGGTGTGGGTGGAATAGCTGCTTGCATCTTCTCCAAGTTTGCTCTGTTTATGTTGGCCAAGCTGTCTGCGATGATCGTATCCAGGTCTGTGATGAGCTCTTTTGGTCGTTCGAGCAAAGGGATACTATCTTTGTTTTGTAGAATCTTGTTTGTTTTGGTTGTGCCTGCTGATGGCGTAGTCGCTTCCTCCCGGTGTCTTCGGGCACGGGCTTGTGGCGCCTGGTGCGATTTAGAAACAGAATCCTGTGAGATAATTTGAACAGGAGTTTGTGCATACGCATCAATCCCTACCATTTGCAGCAAGCTGAATAGCAGGGTGAAGAGATACCGTTTATGCCTTATGTTTTTTCTACTCATTTACTTCTTTAAGCTATCAAAGATTTCCATGATACGTTCCAACTCTTCTTCGTTGCCAAAAGGAATGCTGATCTTGCCTTTTCCTTTATCAGAGCAAGTTAGCTGTACCTTTGTGTTGAAAAATCCGGAAAGGTGTTGTTTGAGCAGGTTAAACTCCTCGGGTAGTTTACCACGCTTTGGCGTTATTTTGCGTGTTCCTACTTTAACGGACTCTCCTTCGCTAAGTGTTTTGACCATTTCCTCTACTTTGCGTACAGAGTAGTCATGCTTTTGAATCTCTTCAAAGAGCTCAATCTGCACTTTCGGATTGGCCAACGTAATCAGTGCACGGGCATGCCCCATGTCGATCTGTTTGTTCTGCAGAGCCATTTGGATAGGTGCGGGGAGCTTTAACAAACGCAAGTAGTTAGCAATAGTGGTTCGTTTTTTGCCTACGCGCTCACTAAGGCGCTCTTGGGTGAGGTTGTATTGCTCAATCAAGTGCTGATAGGCAAGAGCTATTTCTACTGAGTTCAGGTCTTCGCGCTGAATGTTCTCGATGAGCGCCATCTCCATCACATTCTCGTCGTCGGCTGTGCGAATATAGGCCGGAATCGTTGACAGACCGGCTTTTAACGAAGCCCGATATCTGCGTTCGCCGGCGATGATTTGGTATTCAGTATCGGTAAGCTTGCGTAGTGTGATCGGTTGAATGATACCAATCTCTGTAATAGAATCGGCCAGCTCTTGCAGTGCCGTTTCATCAAACTCGCTGCGAGGTTGGTTGGGATTGACAGAGATTTTCGATAACTCGATTTCGTTAATCGAAGAAGACCCCTCGGTTTTTACTTCATCCATAGAAAGCAAGGCGTCGAGTCCGCGGCCTAATGCATTTCTTTTCTGTGTTGCCATTTCTTCGTTATTTTTTATTTCTGTTGATTAATTCTTGTGCCAATGCCATGTGGTTTTTGGCGCCGGTTGATTCGGCATCGTAAAGAATGGTCGGAATGCCATAGCTCGGTGCTTCACTCAGCTTTACATTGCGTTGAATAACCGTTTTAAAGACCAGTTCTTGGAAGTGACGTTTCACTTCATCGTAAATCTGATTGGCTTGACGCAGACGAGAGTCGTACATGGTCAATAAGAAGCCTTCGATTTCGAGATTCGGGTTCAGTTTTGATTTGATTATTTTAATGGTGTTCAGTAGCTTGCTAATCCCTTCCAGTGCAAAATACTCGGCTTGTACGGGGATGATAATGGAATCGGCAGCTGTTAGCGCATTGATAGTAATCAATCCCAATGAAGGTGAACAGTCAATCAAGATGTAATCATATTCTGCTTTAAGCGGTGTGAGTACCTCTTTGAGAATTTTTTCACGATTAGGCAGATTAAGCATTTCAATTTCTGCCCCTACCAAGTTAATATGTGAAGAGATAACTTTTAAAGTCTCTATCTCGGTATCATGAATCGCATCCTGTACATTGGCTCGATCAATAATACATTCATAAATAGTCCATTCAGATTGCTTGATGTCAACTCCTAATCCCGACGAAGCATTCGCTTGCGGATCGGCATCTACCACCAGTACTTTTTTCTCAAGTGTAGCAAGTGAAGCCGCGAGATTGATCGTGGTCGTAGTCTTTCCTACACCGCCTTTTTGATTGGCTAAAGCAATTATTTTTCCCATATAATCTATATTTATGGCAGCGAAATAAGTGATAATAACTTATAGCACCTACGAAACAAGAGAAACTTTGCGGTTTCTGTTGATAAGTCACCTGTTTTGTTAATAACTGACGGGCGACAAGGATCATCTTCTCTTCTTTACTTCTCGCAAATATACGCATAAATATTGAATCTATGAATTTCTTTTCACTCGCTTGCAGAAGATTAAGATTTGTAAACGCCTGAGGCTTTCATAGATTCCTCTTGGCTGTAAACATTCTTTTTGTTACTTTTGTGCAGACAAAATATAAAGAAAGAATAAAGACATGGAAAATCAACGCCCGTTGATACTCGTCTCGAACGACGATGGTATAACAGCTAAAGGTATTAGTGAATTAATTAAATTTCTTCGTCCACTGGGCGAAATTGTTGTGATGGCCCCCGATTCACCTCGCTCGGGTAGCGGATGCGCACTGACGATAACCAAACCGGTGCATTATCAGCAAATTCGTCGCGATGTAGGATTGACAGTCTATAAATGTTCAGGAACGCCAACCGACTGCATCAAATTGGCACGCAATACGGTACTCGATCGTGAACCGTCACTCGTTGTTGGCGGCATCAATCATGGTGATAACTCGGCCACTAACGTTCACTACTCGGGAACAATGGCTATTGCGATTGAGGGCTGCCTCAATGGTATTCCCTCCATTGGCTTTTCGCTTAATGATCATGCGATGGATGCCGATTTTGATGCTATGGGACCTTATGTGCGTCAAATTGCAGCAACCGTACTCGAAAAAGGGCTGCCTCACTTAACTTGCTTGAATGTAAACTTTCCAAATACGAAAGAGATAAAAGGGATTCGCATATGCGAGCAAGCCAAAGGGCAATGGTCGAAAGAGTGGGAGTCGTGTCCGCGCAAAACCGATGCGAACTACTATTGGTTAACCGGCGAGTTTACCGATCACGATACCGAGAACGAAGCGAGCGACCGTTGGGCACTGGCCAATGGATACGCAGCCATTACTCCTACGACAGTCGATGTTACGGCGCACCACTTTAAGGAGGAGCTAGATACTTGGTTTAACTAACACCTATTTATAACGCTTATGAAATACTACCTCATCGTTGGTGAAGCCTCCGGAGATCTGCACGCTTCACACTTGATGACAGCGTTGCAAGAACAAGATCCGCAGGCCGAATTTCGTTTTTTTGGTGGCGACCTTATGGCAGCAGTTGGTGGAACGTTGGTGAAGCATTATAAGGACTTGGCTTATATGGGGTTTATTCCTGTATTGCTTCATTTACGCACGATTTTCTCCAACATGAGGTGGTGTAAAAGTGACATTGTGAGTTGGCAACCCGATGTGGTGATTTTGGTCGATTATCCCGGGTTCAATTTGACTATTGCGAAATTTTTACGTGCCCATACACAAATTCCTGTATTCTACTACATTGCCCCTAAGATATGGGCATGGAAAGAATACCGCATCAAAAATATCAAGCGAGATGTGAATGCCTTGTTCTCCATTCTTCCGTTCGAAGTAGAGTTCTTTGAGAAAAAGCATCATTACCCTATTCATTATGTGGGTAATCCCACGGTAGATGAGATTGCTTCTTTTCAAGAAAATCACGCTGAAACATTTGCATCGTTTGTGTCTGATAATGGTTTGCAAGAAAAGCCCATTATCGCTTTATTGGCCGGAAGCCGTAAGCAAGAGATCAAAGATAATTTGCCTCGTATGCTGCAAGCCGCTTCTCGTTTCTCAGATTATCAGCTGGTCTTGGCCGGTGCTCCCTCCATCTCTTCAGACTATTATCAACAATACACCGAAGGCGCCGATGTGAAAATCATTTTTGATCAAACGTATCGCCTTTTGCTACAGGCAGAGGCGGCACTGGTCACATCGGGTACTGCTACGCTTGAAACAGCTCTTTTTCGGGTGCCCCAAGTGGTTTGTTATTATAGTGCGATGGGAAAAATGTTCTCCTTTCTACGCAAACACCTCATTAAGGTTCCATTTATTTCGCTTGTCAACCTGATTGCCGACCGCGAAGTGGTCAAAGAACTGGTGTTCGGGTCGATGTCGGTAGACAATATGCACAACGAGTTGCAACAGATCTTGTTTAATCCCGAATATCGTCAGCTGATGATCAAGGGGTATGAAGAGGTGTCCGATCGGCTGGGTCCGGTAGGCGCTCCTCGTCACGCTGCCTCCGAAATGGTGAAAATACTTAAAAAATAAGTGCCATTTTTTTAATAAACCTGAAGCCGGTGCAGTATCTGCCCGGCTTTCGTGTTTTTAGGGTATAAACTAAAAATGATAAAACTATGAAGAAAGTAAAAACGATGAAGAAAGAAACGATGAAGAGAGTAAACTGGTTTTTATGGGCAATGTTATTAACCATCTTGCCCCCATTGCAATCGTGTGACGACAATGATGGCTATTCTATTGGTGATATCGGACGTGATTGGGCTACCGTTCGCGTGTTAAGCGGCGATACCTATTATTTAGTTGGTGATAACTGGGGAAAACTATGGCCGGCAGCTACGGCACATTGGAACTATAAACCACTTGATGGTCAACGAGTAATTGCTTATTTCAATCCGTTGAGCGACCGCACAGGTGAGTATGACCACGATGTTAAAGTAGAACGCCTTTACAATATCCTTACAAAAGAGGTAGAGGAGTTGACTGCCGAAAATGAGGCATCGTTTGGTAACGATCCGGTTGTGATCTGGCAAAATGATATGTGGGTCGACGGAGGTTATCTGAATGTGGTCTTTCAGCAAAATGTTCCAAACAAAGAGAGGCATCGTGTAAGCCTTGTGCGCAACACAACTGTTGCCGACCCTAACGACGGGTACATTCACTTGGAATACCGTTACAATACCTACAACGATTTGTCGGGATATTGGTTAGAAGGAGCCGTTTCGTTCAACCTCAACTCTTTAGAGATGGGTGAAAACACGAAAGGTATTAAAGTAAAATTGAATTCGCAGAAGAACGGTGAGGTTGAATTAACGTTTGATCTGAATTCAACCCAAACGCCCGCATCTGTAAAAAGCATGAAGTTATCCGGTGCTCTTTCGGATAAACTGAAATAACAGATTGATGGCATGATAATAGATTGACGGTATTCAATTTAACTTAAAACAAAGTCGAGCACCAATCTTTATATCTGATTGAACTAATTGTAAATCAGATATAAAGATTGGTGCTCGACTTTTTATCTCTTCGTTTTCGCTTAAATCATAGTCAATACATACAGGTAGATAACCGATGCCGGAATAGCCATTAGCGCACTATCAAAGCGATCGAGCAAACCGCCGTGTCCCGGTAAAAAATTACCCGAATCTTTTACCTTTAACTGTCGTTTAAATAACGATTCGGTCAGATCTCCCCAAGTACCGAATACAATAACGATTAACGCTAAGCCTGCCCATTCAATCAGAGGCATAAAAGGGAAGAAATGAGCCATTACAAACGAAGAAATAATGGCAAGCACGCCTCCTCCGATAGAACCTTCCCAAGACTTTTTCGGAGAGATACGTTCAAACAAACGATGCTTACCTATCAGTGAACCCACACAATAAGCACCCGAATCATTCAGCCAGATAAAGATGAAAATCGAGAGTGGCACGATGGGGTTATAGCTTACACTGTTGGTGGCTGGATCGTTCTGAAAAGCCAGTATGTTGAGCAGCGCAAAAGGCAATGCAATATATAACTGACTCATCATGGAGTAGGCCCAGTTCAACACCGGGTGCTCCTTTTTTAAATAAAGCTCGCTAATCATCAGATAGAGTAACAGCAGCAAATAAGGAATGAATATCTTAGCATCGGCCGCATCAATACAAAATCCCATGAAAGAGAGGAACAAATAAGCTCCTCCCAACATTGTAATCGTTTTGTTTATGCTCACACCCTCGGCTTTGTCGATCAGCTGTCCGAATTCGCGGATGGTTAATGCGCTGATGATAATGAACAGCGCTCCGAAAGATAGCGGGTCGTACAAGATACAACCCACTAAAGTGGCTGCAAAGAGCACTCCTGTAATGGTTCGTTTTATAAAATTATTCTTCAAGATACCTTCTCTTTTCTATTTTGTGTCATTGTTTTTTTCCATCTCTTTGTTCGAGGCTTGTTCAGCTTTCTCGGCTTCAGCGGCTTCATGAATCTCTTGTGCAGCCATAATCTCTTCCGAACGGGAAGTCCAAGGGCGTTTTCCGAAGATGTGTTCTAGATCTTCGGCAAAAACCACCTCTTTGTCAATCAGTAGCTGCGTCAGCTCTTCGTGTCCTTTTCGGTGTTCGTCGAGAATTTGCTTGGCGCGTTCGTACTGCTCATTGATCATCTTTTTCACCTCCTCATCAATCAGTTGGGCTGTCTTCTCACTATACGGCCGATTGAAAGAGTACTCCTCATTGCTATAGTAGCAAAGGTTAGGTAGTTGATCGCTCATCCCCAAGTACGCAATCATGCCGTAAGCTTGTTTAGTTACTCGTTCCAAATCGTTCAGTGCTCCGGTAGAGATGCGTCCGAGGAATAAATCTTCGGCAGCACGTCCGCCTAAAGTAGCACACATCTCGTCGAGCATCTGCTCTTTGGTGGTGATTTGTCTCTCTTCGGGCAGGTACCAAGCAGCACCCAGCGCGCGACCACGTTGCACGATGGTTACCTTAATCAACGGATTGGCATGTTCCAATAGCCACGATATACTGGCGTGTCCTGCTTCGTGTGCGGCTATTGAGCGGCGTTCGGCTTCTGTTGTAATACGAGTTTTCTTTTCCAGTCCACCGATAATACGGTCTACTGCATCCATAAAGTCTTGTTTACCTACAAACTTCTTGCCATGACGAGCAGCGATAAGCGCAGCTTCATTACACACGTTAGCAATGTCTGCCCCCGAAAATCCTGGAGTTTGACGAGAAAGCAAATCCACATCTACACTCTCGTCTATTTTAATGGGGCGCAGATGCACTCCAAATACCTCTTTACGTTCATTCAAATCCGGCAGGTCTACATGGATCTGGCGGTCAAAGCGTCCGGCGCGGAGCAAGGCTTTGTCCAATACATCTACCCGGTTGGTTGCTGCAAGAATAATCACTCCACTGTTTGAACCGAAGCCATCCATCTCTGTGAGCAGCTGATTCAGCGTGTTCTCGCGTTCATCGTTTCCACCCATAGCCGGGTTCTTGCCACGAGCACGACCTACGGCATCAATTTCATCGATAAACACAATACAAGGTGCCTTCTCTTTGGCTTGTTTGAATAGGTCGCGTACACGCGAAGCTCCCACACCGACAAACATTTCTACGAAATCAGAACCCGACAATGAGAAGAACGGAACGTCCGCTTCTCCGGCTACGGCTTTAGCCAGCAGTGTTTTACCCGTTCCCGGAGGACCTACAAGCAGTGCCCCCTTAGGTATTTTACCACCTAAATCGGTGTATTTTTGGGGTTGGCGGAGAAACTCCACAATCTCTTCTACCTCTTGCTTGGCTTCTGCCAGTCCGGCTACATCTTTGAAAGTGGTCTTTATTTCACCTCCCTTGTCAAACAGTTGGGCTTTTGATTTTCCTACATTGAAAACGCCCCCTGCACCACCGCCTCCTGCACCGCCACTCATTCGACGCATGAAGAAGATCCACAGCGCCACAAGGAAAACGATGGGAAGTATATTAATCAAAAATGATCCAAAGTAGTTTGTTTTCTTATCGTAACTAAGTGACCCATCAAAATGTGCCTCTTCTTTTTCTTTTTGCAAGAAGTTATCCAGATTCTCGCGCGATGGAGCCTCGGTCAAAACCATAGGGTTTTTACCAACACGACTTGAATCTTGTTTGAACACCTGTCCAACGAAGTTCGGCTTGACGTAAAACTCCACTGAATTATCGTCATAACCTATCACTTTGCTCACGTAGCCGTTGCGCACATATTGCTGAAATTCGTCGTAAGAGATGTTTTTGCTTGTAGCTCCGCCCTGATTGGTCCACCAAAGTCCCAAGAGCATCAATGCTATAATCATATACATCCAGTTCAAATTGAACTTGGGCATATTTACTTTATTCGGTTTCTTGTTGTTGTCCATACTGATAAATTAGTCAATGTCGGGAATGGTGATTAATTTGGCATCTGCCCAGAGGTGTTCTAAATTGTAGAATTGTCTAGCTTCGGGTTGAAATACGTGTACCAAGACGTCGGCATAGTCCATGGCTACCCACTCGCCATTGCGTTGTCCGTCAACTGCAGAGGGTCTGCTGTTGGCTCCTTCACGGGCTTTTTCTTTGATAGAATCAACAATAGCTCCTACCTGACTGGGAGAGTTACCCTGACAGATAATGAAGTACTTACAAATAGTGTCATCTATGCTGGTTAAATCGGCTATTACAATGTTTTTGCCTTTTTTGTCTTGAATACCTTCTGTTATTTTCTCAATTAGAATCTTTGAATCGTTCATTGATGTTTTTTGAAATTTAATAATTCGTTTTTTAGTTATGCTGCTATTAACAAGAAATGCTGAAACATTGTTTCTTGCAATAGACGCGAACTTTTTTACAAAGATACTCCGTTTTATCATATCCAAAGAAAGTAAACCGATAAATCTGTTCTATTTTTGTTTTTTTTTAGGGATGTATCTCTTTGTTTGTTGGGAATTTAGGGTAATTATTAGAAATAAATGAAGGAAATCATTTTGCTTTTTGAAATAATTTATATCTTTGCACCCGCAAACACCGTTTTATTGGACTATGGTGTAATGGTAACACTTCAGATTCTGGTCCTGATATTCCTGGTTCGAGTCCAGGTAGTCCAACAAACATTTGTTTATTATACAAAAGAACCCCAACTAAATCTGGATTTAGTTGGGGTTTCGCATTATACTTGTTTCACCTTCTTGGATCATGTAAATCTCAAATAACGTTAATAATCATCGAATGCTACTCCTTAAAGTCCTATCTTTGGCTATTCATTTACTAATATAGTCTGTCACATTCAGTAGTTAAAGGTTCTCATCTATGGCAATAATCAAAACGGTTCTTATAGGTTTCGGATACCGGGGAAAACAATTATTTCGACTCTTACAACACATACCCTCTTTTCATATAGCGGCCATAGCCGATCCTTGTGTCGCCTCTTCTGATGTAGAAGGGTGTATGTATTACTCGGATGGAGAAGAAGACTATCTTCGCATGATTCGTGAAGAGTGCCCTGATCTGGTTGTTATTGCTTCGCCGTGGCGTCATCATGTACAGCAAACGCTTCATTGCTTGCAAGCAGGCTGTCATGTAGCCCTAGAGATAAAAGGAGGCCTTTGTCAAGACGAGTATCAAGCAGTTATTGAACTGTCTAAAACCGTAAACCGGAATGTTTATCCGTTAGAGAACACGATCTTTATGCGCGAAATTTTAGCCATCTATAATGCCACGCAGGCCGGTGTTTTGGGTGAAATTGTACATATGACGGGTGGATACCGTCACGATCTACGCAACCTATTGATTGACTCTACCGGACGGTTGACTAATCCCAACGACCCGGAAGGTTCGTGGCGGAGCCATTTTTATGAAACCGAAAACGGTGATTTATATCCTACACACGGGTTGGCCCCCCTTTGTCTTATCGCTGGCATTAATCGCAAAGATCGGATGAAAAGCTTGACTTCGTTTGCTTCCAAATCCGTTGGAATCAAGCAGCGCATCCACGAGCTGGCAGGAGATGAGCGGGTCGCTGTGCGTATGGGCGATATCGTCTCTACCCAGTTGCAAACCGAGTCGGGGGTACTCATTTCGTTGATTCATGATACGACCTTGCCTCGTCCGCGGAGCCTTCATTTCGAGGTTCAAGGTACCAAAGGGATTTGGAATGGAGAGCGACGTGCCATCTATATTGAACACCAAAGCCCTTACGAAACGTGGGAGCCTGATGATTCTTACATCTCTCAATACGAGCATCCTTATTGGCAACAATGGGGTGAAGAGGCCTTGCGGATTGACGTGCATCACCAAGGCATGGACTACATCATGTTGAAAGCGCTTGAATCCGATCTGAAAGAGGAGTCTGTATATCCTGTAACTATCGATGATCTGGCGTTGTGGACCTCCGTCTCTCCCTACTCCAAACAATCCATCAGAGAGGGGAGAACCATCTCGCTTTTACCCCTAGATTAAGAGGGCATGTCACAACTAAAATGCACATGCCAATAGGTTGCCATTCACGAAGAAGATAATCGAAAGAGCCATTTCTAAACTCGGTATTGAATTTAGAAATGGCTCTTTCTAATGCTATTTGAAACTGTCAAGTTTCGCGAGTGCGCTACTTATTTCTCTTTCATTGATTCATCAATGACTCTGATTTTCTGCAAGATCAGTTCTAAATCAGCTTTCAACTTATCCACTTTGCGGTTGATTTCGGTCAAAAGACTACTGCCTTTCTTGGAAGCCGAAGAGAGGAACCCGATGTTGTTCTCGTAGGTCTGAAGCTCACTTTTCATGTTTTCGTATGAACGAACTAACTTCTCACGCTCTCTATACAAAGGCTGTGGTCCACTGCTTTGGATGCTGTTAACGGCCGATTTGAAGTTGCTCAATTTTTTTGTTGATGCACTTAAGTTTAAGCGATCAAACAGTTGGTCGATGACTCCATGATACTGCTTGTACAGTTTGTCTTTATCCCTGAAGGGCACATGTCCAACTGCATTCCACTCTTTCATCAGTTCGCGAACGAGCTTTCCTGCTTCCTCAGCGTCAACCGATTCGTCAATAGCGGTCAATTGGCTGATGATTGCCTTCTTCTTATCCATGTTTTCTACCTCTACTGAACGTTGAGAAGAGGTGGCCTTATTCTTTTGTTCAAAGAAGTGGTCGCACGCAGTAATAAACCGTTGCCAGATGACGTCTGAGTATTTCTTAGATACAGGGCCTATGGTCTTCCACTCTTTTTGCAGTTTAGATAATGCTTCAGCTGTTACCTTCCAGTCGGTACTGTCTTTGAGTGCCTCTACTTTTTCGCAGAGTGCTTTCTTCTTTTCTAGGTTTTCGTTCATGCCCTCTTTGAGTGACTTGAAGAATTCGCCCTTCTTTTTGAAGAACTCGTCGCACGCCTTGCGGAAGCGCTCGAATATCTTCACATTCATTTTCTGAGGAGCAAAACCTATGGTCTTCCATTTGTTTTGCAATGCGATTACCTCTTGGGTTCTGTTTTCCCAAGCATTGAACGTTTTGAGTTCACTAAAATCGATGGCCTCCACTATTTCGCAGATAACGGTCTTTTGGTCCAGGTTGGTCTGTTCAATTTCCTTCAACGATTCGAAATGTTGCTGATGGCGACGATTAACCTGCGTCGATGCTGCTTTGAAGCGATTCCATACCTGATCACGCAACTCTTTGGCTACGGGGCCCGTATCGCGAAACTCTTGATGTAGTTTCTGTAATTGGTGAAAAGCTGATACTACATCTTCCTCCTCAGCCAGTTTCTCGGCAGCTTGGCAAAGACGTGTCTTTATCTCGAGGTTTTTCTTGAAGTCGTATTCGCGGAACTCGTTGTTCAGTTTCAATATGTCGTAGAACTTCTCTACATAAAGCTGATAGTTCTTCCAAAGTTCGTTGACTTTGCCTTGCGGAACCAGTTTAGTCTCATTCCACTGTTGTTGCAGTTTCTTGAATTCAGTATACGATTTGTTCGTGTCTTCCGGCGATTCAACCAACTCTTTTAGCTCTTCGATAATCGACAATTTCACTTGTAGATTCTCCTCCTTCTGACGTTCAATCTCGGCTGCCTGTGTGTTTCTTCTCTCTTTGATGGTGCCCATAACGCTTTTGAATTCTTCTTCCACAGCGTCGGATTCAGGACGATATTCATCTTCTGTTCCACCATTCTCAATGAAAAGTTTCTTCTCAGCTTCCAGCACAGCATTGTGCAACTTATAGAACGTTTGTTTTAAACTGTCGAATTCGTGCTTGCCTGCATTTTCTGCATCTTGGGCAAGTTCTTTCAACCGATCCAGTACGTCTTCTTTGGTTGTCAGACGTAATGTTGTTTCAGGATGCTTTTCAACATCCGTTTCTTCAGCCGGAGTTTCTGTCTTTTCTTCAGAAACCTCAGCTATTTTCTTTTCTTCTTCTAATTCTCCTTGATTCAGAGGTAGATTAGTGTCATGAGAGTCCATCATCGTATACTTAGTTTTGAGTCACAAATTAATGAAATAAAACGTTCACTTCATACTATTTTGATCTATTTTTTTTCTTTTCCCTTTATTTAAGACAATAAAACAGTAATTCCCATGTAAAGCATCATGCCTATGATGTCGTTTGTAATGGCAATAAAGGGTCCGGTGGCAATGGCCGGGTCTATTTTTAGCTTCTCCAGTGTCATGGGTACCAGTGTTCCGAAGATCGAAGCAAACATCACTACCGCAAACAGGCTAATAGATACCGAGAAGGTGACCGTAGCTGTTGGGCCAAAGCGAATAAAATTATAGGTGTACACCAATAAGGAGATAATTGTGGCATTAATTAAAGCCACAATGGCCTCTTTGCCTACCTGTTTATAAGTGTCTTTGGTGTCGAGTGAGTTGTTGGCCAACCCCTGCACAATCAATGCAGAGGATTGTGTACCCACGTTTCCGCCGGTACCGCCGATAAGAGGAATATACAGAGCCATTTCGGGATGAGCGAGAAAGGTAGCGTCAAAATTCCCCAAGATCATTGAGTTGCCGATACCACCCAGCATACCAATAATCAGCCACGGAAGCCGAGCTGTGGTTTGGCGAAGCACGTTATCATCTGTCTCTACATCTTGCGAAAGACCGGAGGCCAATTGATAGTCGCGTTCAGATTGCTCGCGAATTTCGTCCATCACGTCGTCAACCGTAATTTGCCCTACCAGTCTACCAATGCTGTCGACTACCGGAACGGCCACAAGGTCATACTTCTCGATTGTTTGTGCTACATCTTCAAGCGGAGTATCCACATGTACTGAAGTGGGGTCCTTTTGCATCACGTGCTTTACCTTCGATACCGAAGGTGAGGTGATCATTTTCTTCAGCGGAAATATGCCGCGCAGTCGTTCGTCGTCGTCAACTACATATACATAGTAAATCTCATCCAGCTCTTCAGCCTGTAGGCGCATCTCTTTCAAACATTCGGGCATACTCCAGTTCTCATTCACGATCACCATTTCTGTGCCCATCAATCCGCCGGCGGTATCTTCGTCGTATTTCAGCAGGTCAACAATATCGCCTGCTTGTTCCATATCTTCAATGTGCGAAAGCACCTCTTCCTGTTTCTCCTCATCGAGTTCGCGCATCAAGTCTACGGCATCATCCGTATCCATGTAGTCGACAAAGTGCTTGGCGATGGTTTCGGAGGGCAGTACATCGAGAAACTCTTTACGCACATCCTCGTCTACCTCGACCAGTACGTCGGCAGCCGTCTCATTGTCGAGTAGCTTGTAAACGAAACGTGCCTCTTCAGGGTTTAGCTCATTACACAGCTCGGCTATATCGGCCGGGTGGAGATCAATAATCAAGGATTTTACTTGATCTGCCTCCTTTAGTGCGATAAGATGCTTTACGTTATCAATATAATTTTCGTTCATAATGACAGTCTCCTTACTCATTGAATACGCTGTTTAATTTTACCGATTCTCTACCGGTTACGGTTGAGCTGCGGTGTTCAATGCTTTCTCTACTGCATTAGTCAGGTCGATGAATTGCTGCACCGAAAGTTGTTCCGGGCGTTTGTTGAAAAGCACATCCTCCGTAAGCGGACAGTCGGCCCCTAAAATAGGCTTGATGGAGTTGCGCAACATTTTACGGCGTTGGTTAAAGGTCGTTTTTACCACCAGTTTAAACAGCTTTTCGTCGCAACCCAAGTCCTTGGTTTCGTTGCGAGTCATTCGTATCACGGCGCTTTGCACCTTGGGAGGCGGATTAAACACACTGGGGTCTACCGTGAATAGGTATTCTACGTTGTACCATGCTTGTATGAGCACGCTCAATATACCGTAGGTTTTGCTACCCGGTCCGGCAGCAATGCGCTCGGCTACCTCCTTTTGAATCATGCCGGTACAACAAGGAATCAACTCCTTGTTGTCTAGCATCTTAAAGAAGATCTGGCTGGAGATGTTGTACGGATAGTTTCCGGTCAGCACAAACGGTTCGCCATCGAACAATCGTTGCAGGTTCATTTTCAAGAAATCATCCTCAATGATATGATCCTCTAGCGATGGAAACTCCGCACGCAGATAGGCTACCGATTCGTAGTCTAGCTCAACAACCTTTACCGTTCGCTCTTTTCGAACGAGGAACTGTGTGAGTACACCCATTCCCGGCCCCACTTCCAAAACTGGTAGTGCGGGAAACACGTCAACGGTATCGGCAATGTCTTGTGCCACTTTCAAATCTTTCAGAAAGTGTTGACCTAAGAACTTTTTCGGCTTTACTAATTTCATTTATAAACTAATTGACTACTTTTGCAGCCGACAAAGGTAATTCTTTTCATGAAGAATAAAGAATTAGGAATGAATAAACTAATAAAAAAGACGCTGAGGCTCATCTTACCGATTGTGCTAGGCGGTTTTATCTTGTATTGGGTCTACCGCGGTTTCGACTTCACCAAGGCTCTTGATGTACTAACACACGGCACAAAATGGGGATGGATGTTTTTTTCCTTGCTGTTTGGTGTGATGGCGCAGGTCATTCGTGGGTGGCGCTGGAAGCAGACGCTCGAACCCTTGGAAGCCTTTCCTAAGACGAGCAACTGCATCAATGCCATCTTTGTCTCCTATGCTGCCAGCCTGATTATTCCTCGAATGGGAGAGGTGTCTCGCTGTGGAATCCTGAAACGATATGATCACATTTCGTTTGCCAAATCGTTGGGTACTGTCGTTACCGAGCGTTTGGTCGATATGCTTTGCATTGTGCTGGTAACCGGTGCAACGGTGTCGCTACAGCTGCCTGTCTTTACCACTTTTCTGGAGCAAACCGGAACCAAAATCCCCTCGCTGCTTCATTTGCTCACCTCCGTTTGGTTTTATATCATTCTGTTATGCGTCTTAGGTGTTCTTCTGCTGATCTACTACCTGTTGCGCACACTCTCTTTTTTTGAACGCGTCAAAGGTGTGGTTCTTCATGTTTGGGAAGGTGTGATGTCCTTGCGAAATGTGAAGAATATTCCTCTTTTCATTACCTACACCCTCCTCATTTGGCTCAGTTATTTTATCCATTTTTACCTCACTTTCTTTTGCTTCTCGTTTACCGAGCACCTCAGTGTGCTGGCTGCATTAGTGATGTTTGTGGGAGGTACCTTTGCCGTTATCGTTCCTACGCCCAACGGAGCCGGGCCGTGGCACTTTGCCATCATCTCCATGATGATGCTTTATGGCGTAAATGCAACCGATGCGGCAATATTTGCATTGATTGTGCACGGAATCCAAACCTTTTTAGTAGTTTTGTTGGGAATATATGGAATGGCATCGTTATCGTTTGTCAACAGAACCAAGAAAATATCAACCCAATAAATTACTTGTTATGAGCACAATTCTCTCTTTAGCTCCACAACATGTGTGGAAACATTTTTATGCACTCACCCAAATTCCTCGTCCGTCAGGGCACATGGAGAAAATCACAGCCTTCCTCGTAAAGTTTGGCAAAGATCTCGGATTAGAGACTTTTGTTGACGAGGTAGGCAATGTCATCATCCGCAAACCCGCTACGCCGGGCATGGAGAACCGCAAAGGGGTAATTCTGCAGGCACACATGGACATGGTTCCACAGAAAAACAACGATACCGTACACGATTTTGTCAATGACCCCATAGAGGCCTACATCGACGGTGAATGGCTCAAAGCCAAAGGCACCACCTTGGGTGCCGACAACGGACTGGGTGTGGCCGCCATCATGGCTGTGTTCGAGTCCAAAGACCTGAAACACGGGCCACTCGAAGCCTTAATTACAACCGACGAAGAGACCGGCATGTTTGGTGCTTTCGGCTTGAAGCCCGGAACGGTCAATGGCGAAATACTGCTGAATCTTGACTCGGAAGACGAAGGCGAACTCTACATCGGTTGTGCCGGTGGTATGGATGTTACCGCTTCATTGGAGTACAAAGAGGTAGCACCCGAAGAGGGCGATATTGCCATTCAAATAACTGTGAAAGGTTTGCGTGGCGGACACTCGGGCTTGGAGATTAACGAAGGACGTGCCAATGCCAACAAGCTGTTGGTTCGCATCGTGCGCGAAGCGGTGGCTACCTACGAAGCTCGCCTGTCGAGCTGGGCAGGTGGCAATATGCGCAACGCTATTCCTCGCGAAGCATCGGCCGTGGTAACTATTCCTGCCGAGAACGAAGAAGAACTGATGGGGCTGGTGAGCTATTGCAATGAGCTTTTCAATGAAGAGTATTCGGCTGTTGAAACACCGATCAGTGTATTGGTCGAACGGGTAGAGATGCCTGCCGGACAAGTGCCCGAAGCGATACAGGACAACTTGATTGGCGCCATCTTTGCTTGTCAGAATGGTGTTACCCGTATGATTCCTACTGTTCCGGATACGGTAGAAACATCATCTAACCTAGCCATCATCACCATTGGTGAAGGCAAAGCCGAAATTAAAATATTGGCTCGCAGCTCTTGCGACAGCATGAAAGAATACCTCACCACCAGCCTTGAATGCTGCTTCTCTATGGCAGGTATGAAGGTGGAGATGACCGGTGGCTACTCCGGTTGGCAACCCAATGTGAACTCGCCCATTCTGCAAGCCATGAAGGCCTCTTACCAAAAACAATTTGGTGTAGAGCCTGCTGTGAAAGTGATTCATGCCGGATTGGAGTGCGGCATCATCGGAGCCATCATCCCCGGTTTGGATATGATCTCCTTCGGCCCCACCATGCGTTCGCCTCACTCACCCGACGAGCGTGCACTGATTCCTACCGTGCAGAAGTTCTATGATTTCCTTGTGGCTACGCTGGAACAGACTCCAATGAAATAAATAGAAGGATAGTTAGATAACCCCATAAGAAAAAGGACAAGAGGGCTCAAGTTGAGCTGTCTTGTCCTTTTTCTTATGGGGTTAAAGTCAATGGCACTTTTGCCTTGTCGTGCCACCTTCATGTTGTAGCGCGTCTGTATGCTCACAAGGGTATCAGCATCTACTTCGTTGCAAGAGAGCAAATGCCGGTGTCATGGCCACCGATCTCTTGCGGGTAACCATCGGTTCAGACGTTTCGTTTCAATGCTGTGCAACTTTTGTTTCACCACGATGAAACAGAAGTTTCTCCACGGTGAAACAAAAGTTGCACCATAGAGAAACAAAAGTTTCACCGTGATGAAACTGCACCTCGCATCATTTCATTCTCCGGCTGCCCTTACTGCATTGCATTACAATGAACGCTTGCTCGCTTTACTGCATAAGGTTTGCAAAGTTGCGGCAATCGAGTGGAAATTGAGGTATAGGTCAAGCTTTTTAGAAAGGAGGGTTAGGGGAGCGCACGCAAGGGGAGCACGAAGGAGAAGAAACACACTCTTTTGCCACCAATACAATACTCTTTTAAACGAAGAGCGTACCTGTTCGCTCGAGGGAGATAATAGCAACTATTTTTGCTGTTTTTGAGATTCTATATTCGTTTTAATTTGAGAGCTGAGAAACTTTGATTAGCTTTGTAAGTGGTCAAATAATAGTAATAAGCGCATGGAAAGTAGGATCAAACCAACCCGAATTCCAAAAACGAGGAACGAAAAATGAATAACATTTGCAAGCAAATTTGGTTTATCACGCTGTTGCTACTCGTAATGTCATCTACGACAGCAGCGCAATCGGTCGAGAAATTATGGAAACAAGTAGCGCAAGCCGAGAAGAATAGCCTGCCTGCTACAGCGATTAAGTTAACTGACGAAATTTACAGCAAAGCCCGGTTAGCGAAGAACACTCCGCAAATGCTTAAAGCCTATACTTGGCGAATGAAGTATCGCGAAACACTGGTTCCGGATAGCTTTTACGTGGGATTGCAAGGCTTGCAACAGTGGGTTTCAAGCACCGACAACCCCATTGACCGTGCCGTGCTTCACTCGCTGATAGCTGGTATGTATGCCGATTATGCCGATCAGAATCGTTGGTTGCTTCGCCAGCGAACGGCGGTAATCGATGAAAATGCATCAACCGATATACGCGAGTGGAGCGGAAACCAGTTTGTTGATCAAATCAGCCAACACCTTGCCGCTTCGCTGCAACCTGCCGACCTGCTGCTCAACCAATCGGCCGCAGCTTATGTACCTTTTGTCGAATTGGGCAAAACCAGCGGAACCTATTACAAACACAACCTCTATCAACTGCTGGGCACACGAGCCATCGAGTCGTTGAGAACAGCCTCCTCTATCGCCCAAGACTCCGTGGTGAATGCACAAATCGATACCATTTTCAAGCAGTTATTAGAAACCAATCGGGCGGCAAACCGCATGGATGGTTATCTGCTCACCATGCTCGATTACTTAGAGTGGCGTCGTACTACCGACCCCACCTTTCGCTCTTATCGTGCCCCAAAGGGATTGATAGGGCTGACGCAAGACCCTTATCTTGCCGAACTCAATAAGCTGACCGGCGAATTTAAATCTACAGTCCTTTGTGCCGAGGTGTTCTTGGCACGTGCCCGCTATGCCTACAACGAAAACCAGGCTGTAGCGGCCTTGCAGCTTTGCGATGAGGCCATTCGACGCTATCCCGGCTATGCACGTATCGGAGAACTGAAGAACCTGAAGCAAGAAATCTTGAATCCTGCACTGAGCGTGAGTGTGCAGCAAACGGTGTATCCCGACAGTACGATGAAACTCCAAGTGAATCACAAGAATCTTGACGGATTCATAGTGCAACTCTATCGCGTAAACCTGTCTCAAATGCCTGAGTTACCTCAAGGTATCACGGCCGATTTCTATCGCAAGCATTGTCAAAAGATCGTTGAGAAACGGATGGCGTTGGTGCGTCCGAATACCTATCAACAGGCAGATACTGCCTTGACACTGGCTACACCCACTGTAGGGCTCTATCTGATGCAGATTATTCCCGATGCCAAGACAGCTGCGAAACGCGAAGAGAACGTTATTCAGGTAACCCGCTTCAAGGTGCTGACGCGTAGTTTGCCCAACAAACAGTACGAGGTTGTAGCACTCGATATGAAAACGGGTTACCCCATCGCTGATGCAGTGGTTACCCTGTATTCGGCCAACGGAAAAGCACTGAACCGGCTTACTACAGATAAACGTGGAAAAGTGGTGTTTCCATGGAACAACGAATACCGTCAGGTGAACGTGCGCAAAGGAGAAGACACCGCAATGCCCTTGCAAGCCGTTTATCGGGGTAGTTACTTCTACCAAACCCAAGATAAATCTACCAGTCAGGTGAAACTGCTCACCGATCGTTCGCTCTATCGCCCGGGACAGACGGTGCATGTCAAAGGCATTGCCTACAGTCAACTGCCCGATACAGCGCAAGTGATAGCTGATGCCAACTACACCCTCACACTGCTCGATGCCAACCGACAAGAGGTAGCTAAGCAAGAGCTGCGCACCAATGCGTTCGGATCGTTTGCCACGAGCTTTACCCTGCCTGCTGCTTGCCTCAACGGCGTGTTCACGTTGCAAACTGTGTCGGGGTCGGCCACTATACGAGTCGAAGAGTATAAACGTCCTACTTTCGATATCACCTTTGATAAGCGCACTCAATCTTATCGTTTGGGCGATCGGGTAGAGGTGAAAGGTCAAGTGAAAACCTTTAGTGGGGTAGCTTTGCAGAACCTGCCGATGCAATATACCGTTACACGCCTGCTGCGCTTTGGTTGGAGAATCCCTTCACAAGCAAGTGATCCCATAGCTTCGGGCACTGTGCAGTTGAACGCTGAAGGAGTCTTTACTATCCCCGTAGCGTTAGAGGGTGAAAAGGAGATGGAAGCCGGGTATTATCTTTTTCAGGTCAATGCTACGGTGACGAACCTTGCCGGCGAAACGCAAACCACCTCTTATGCCCTGCCTGTGGGCAACCGCTCGCTGTTGCTCAGCACAACCTTGCCCGAGCGTGTGTGCAAAGACGATAACATTTCGGCTACCTTTCAGGCCATGAATCTCAATGATCAGCCGGTAACAGTATCCGGTACCGTGATGCTCTATTCTTACCTGCCTAATCAAAGCACAGCATCAACGAACCCGGACGAAGCAAAGGTTGCCGATCAAGCTGCCTATTCGGGCACCTTCACTTCGAACCAAGCATGCCAACTCCCTGCTTGGCAAACGCTGCCTTCGGGAGCTTACCAATTGGTGCTTTCGGCTCGCGACGATCAGGGGCGTGAGGTTACTTACAAAACTCGTATTGTACTCTTCTCAGTTCAAGATACCCGTCCACCCGTAGATACGGCAGAGTGGTTTTATGCCCCCAATACCTCGTTTGATGCAGCGCATCCTGCACTGTTCTACTTTGGCACTTCCA
>JAGOOC010000058.1 GCA_017992695.1 Bacteroides sp.
ATGCTTTTCTTGATTTGCAAAAGAGCTATTTTAAGGAGGAGTTAAATATACACTTTTAGCATCAAAGAATACGTATTCTTTAATGCCAAAAGTGTATACTCTTGCATAGGAAGAGTTATGAAGGGGAAAAAAGCAATTAACAATGTTAAAAGAGCCTCCTTGTTTTTACATCATATTGTCGGTTTTGGGTCGCAAAAAGTAGAGTTGAACACCCAAGGCTACCAAAACAATAATGCTCAATAGGGCAAATCCTTCTCCCAAGCCTCCACCATCGCTCCATTTCCCCAACAGTTGGGTAACGGCAGCACCGGCAAATACACCGGTCATGTTCATGATACCATAAGCTGTACCGCGATGTTTGGCAGACACAAATTGACACAAGATGGGCATATTATTCGCATCGAACATGCCATAACCGATTCCGAAAAGTAATCCGGCTCCAACAATGCTGATAAAGCTGTGTCCAAAGCCCAGCAGTAGTAGTGATGGAATCGTTAATCCCAAGCCAATGGCCCCCGTATAAACACGTCCACGAATATTTTTCTGTACCCAGCGGTCGGAAAGAATACCACCCAAGATAACTCCAATGAAAGAGGAGAAGGCGATCGTAATCGTTGAAATAGGACCAGCTTCGGACATCGGAATACCCAAGCTTTCTGAAAACAGCGTAGGCAACCAGTTTTTGGTAGCCCATCCCGGAAGACTGGGTGCAGCGAAATAGAATAAAATAACCCAGAAAGCCCAATTAGACAACACCAACGACAAGCCACTAAACAAAGAGCCTTTTTTCTCTTTCGGGGTAGTCAAGCTCAGTTTTTCTACTTTGATATGAACAGGGTTCTCATGTAATAAGAACATCAATATAAAAGAATAAACCACACCAATGATACCAAACCAATGGAAGGTAGCATGCCAAGAGAATACAGCGGCTACGGTAGCTCCAAAACCACCGATAGCCTGCCCCATATATAGCCCCGTCATGTGAATACCAATGGCCAATGAACGCGATTTGTCTTGATGCCAATCGGCTATAAGCGATAAAGCAGCAGGAATGTACAATGCCTCACTAACGCCCATCAAGGCACGAAGCCAGTATAGCTCGTTAAAAGTATTGGCATATCCCATCAAGAAAGTCACGGTAGACCATACGAATAAGCTACCCACAATCAGCCATTTACGACTCATCTTATCGGCAATAATCCCTGCTACGGGACTCATAAAGCCATAAATCCATAAGAAGATGGCCATTAATGCACCAAAAGCTTCAGCTTTGCCTAATTCAACAATATCAACCTGCATGGCTTGCTGCATTGTTGATAGCATTTGTCTATCCATATAGTTGAGTAGTGCCACCACCCAAAGGAGGGCAACTACTATCCAAGGATACATCTTAGAGTTTTTCATGTGCGTGTGTGTTGTAACGGTTATTTTTCTGACAATATTTCCTGGCAAAGCATATATCCTTTGGTCATCATCCGAGGAATGTGAAACGGACCTTTAAAGAGATTTCCCTTTGCCGATTGAGAAACAGTACCATCACGATGAAGGTAACCATACCACTCGCCAAATTCAGTATCGGGAAAACGAGCATAAGTCCAATCACTAATCTGTTTGTGCATCGCCAGATACTTCTCATCCTTAGTTGCTTGATAAGCATAAAGCGTGGCAATAATGGCTTCGGTTTGAGGCCACCAGAATTTCATATCGTGGGCATAGTCTTGGCAAGGAAGGTCTCGGCAATCGCGGAAGTTAATAATACCTCCAAACTCTTTATCCCAACCCCATTCCCACGACCAATCGAGGATGGTAACTGCCGTTTTAACCATTTCTTTATCCCAATTGCGCGTCTTGGCCTCTTCGAGAATAAACCAAGCCGTTTCAATGCAATGCCCGGGGTTAATGATTCTTCCTGCATTGGTGTCAATAAACTCACCATTGGGTCCTACAGCTTCGAGTAAAGCCTTGAACTCTGGGTGCATAAAGTATCTACGAATGTCTTCAATAGATTCATCAATTTGTTGTTCTAACACCGGATCGGCAATAGCAGCACGTATGCGAGAAGCTACGTTAATGAGAATCATCACAATAGAGTGTCCCCTCTGTTCAACCCCTTCGCAATACTTAGGAGCTAAAACACCTGGTGTAGAAAGGAAACGACGAATATCGTTGAAAAGATTCAATGCCTTAACTGCATAAGAGTGATCACCCGAGGCAATGGAATACTCGGCCATGGCAATCGCGGCAAATGTTTCTGAAAACACATAGCGCCGTTTGCGAATCGGCATTCCGGTTTCTGAAACCTCGAAATACATACGGCCATCCGCATCAAAGCAGTGCTTCTCTATAAAGTCGAGCGTGCTTTTAGCGGCCATCAGCCACTCGGGATTGCGGTCTACATGGTTAAATGCATAAGAGCATGTGAATGCAAAGCGTCCCTGAAACCAAACGGACTTTGTTGTATCCATCAGTTTGCCTTCGCGATCAACGCAAGTATACACGCCTCCGTTCTTACGGTCCCAACCATGTTGCATCCAGAAAGGCATAATATTGTCTATCAGGTCTTTTTTGTAAGAGATAGACCACGTTTGTAGATACTCTGTAGGATTCATTCTTTTGCCTTTTATTATAATTTGTTACATCGCTCAAAGAAATGTATCGCTTCGAGCTCAGCCTTTAATCGCAATTCTTCTTCATCGGTCATGTTTTGAAATGGAACACGATTTTTACCCAAGTCAAGACCAATAAGCTTCATGATACGTTTACCGCCTACAATGTTTCCACGGAAATGACAGATAACGTTGATAACTTCTTGAGAGAAGTTCTGCAGTTCACGAGCTTTCTCCAATTCACCGGCTTTCCATGCGTCAATAATACCAACGAGGTTGATCCCATTGTAGTTGGTTGTACCACCGATACCTCCTTGGGCGCCACCCATTGCTAAAGATGGAAGAATCGTTTCATCTTGCCCATGTAGCATGTCAAACTTTCCGTTTTTATATAAACGACATTGGTTGTACTCGTACATGCTTTCAAAGGTGTACTTGATACCGGCAAAATTAGGAATGCGACCATCTACTGCTTCAAGAAAGCTGTACATTGGAAGGAAAGCACCATTAAACGCTGGAATGTGGTAGTAATAGAAAGGGAGTTCGGGAGCACCAGAAGCGATCTCCTCGCAATACCTGACTAACTCTTCCACTCGTCCAATTTTAGGAAAGGGGGGTGCCATGGCTCCAATGCCCCATGCACCTATGCTTTGAGCATGCTTAGCCAACAGATGGCTCGATTTAACACAACAACTGCCTACATGAACAATAACCTTAAATCCTTTAGGAGATACTTCGATCCACTTTTCGGCAAGCTTCATTCGTTCTTCATCAGTCAACATATAGCCTTCGCCAGATGACCCATTGATAAACACACCTTGCAATCCATTTTTCACAAGCATATCTGCATAAGCCTTAATGGGCTCATAGTTTACTTCGCCATTTTCATAAAACGGAGTAAAAGGAGCATTGATTAATCCTACAATTCTTTCCATAATAAATATATATTAAATTCGTTTATATCACACCACAAATATACAACTTTTAGTTATATGGGCAACATATAATTAAATATTTTATTATCTAATTTTATATTGAGCTATTAATTTCAATTTTAGAGCGGAGGAGAAAACGTAAATGCATGCATTGCACATCAAATAAAGAGTATATTATCACTCCAGAAAAATCAAAAGAGTAATTCAAGCCTCTATTTTATAATAATTCCGCCTATTATTACAGTTGTTAATTAGATTTTTTATTATCTTTGTCCATATCACATTGAAAAAGAACACACAAAGATGAATCAGCAATTCCTAAAAGAGATAGAGATGGGGTCTAAAAATGCCCTAATCAAAAAGAGGATCATTACACATTATATATATAATGGTAGCTCGACAATTACCGACCTCTCCAAAGAGTTAGACTTAAGCGTGCCCACCATCACTAAGTTCATTAGCGAGATGTGTGAAGATGGCTATATCAATGATAACGGTAAATTAGAAACCAGCGGTGGAAGACACCCCAATTTATATGGCTTAAATCCCGGATCTGGCTACTTTATTGGGGTTGACATCAAACGATTTGCTGTCAACATCGGCATAATTAATTTCAAAGGAGATATGGTAGAGTTGAAAATGAACATTCCCTATCGATTTGAAAACTCTATTGAAGGGCTGAACGAATTGTGTAAACTCATCCTAAACTTTATTAAAAAACTGACCATTAATAAAGAAAAGATTTTGAATATTAATATCAATGTATCCGGTCGTGTCAATCCAGAATCAGGTTTTAGTTTTAGTTCTTTCAATTTTGAAGAGCGTCCACTAACCGATGTGTTGACAGAAAAACTTGGTTATAAAGTAACGGTAGATAATGACACGCGGGCAATGACCTATGGCGAGTACATGCAAGGGTGCGTAAAAGGAGAAAAAAACATCATCTTTGTCAATGCTAGTTGGGGGTTAGGAATCGGAATTATCATCGACGGAAAGATCTATATCGGCAAATCGGGATTTTCGGGAGAGTTTGGACACACGAGTGTTTACGAGAATGAGATTCTGTGCCATTGTGGGAAAAAGGGGTGCTTGGAAACTGAGGCTTCGGGGTTGGCCTTGCATCGTATTTTGCTCGAACGCATCAAGAACGGAGAAAGTTCAATCCTATCTAGCTGCACCAAAAACGGGGAGCCCATTACACTGGATAACATCATTGAGTCTGTCAACAAGGAGGATATGCTTTGTATTGAAATAGTAGAGGAGATTGGACAGAAATTAGGGAAGCAGATTGCCGGACTCATCAATATTTTTAATCCCGAATTGGTTATCATAGGAGGAACATTATCACTTACCGGAGACTATATCACTCAACCTATTAAAACTGCTATACGCAAATATTCACTCAAATTGGTTAATCAAGATTCGACTGTACTAACTTCAAAACTAAAAGATAAAGCGGGGATTGTAGGTGCCTGCATGTTAGCTCGAAGCAGAATGTTTGAGAGTTGAATCTCTCACCTTAACAAGTACCTGCGAGGCTCCTTTCATTAATTAGAAGCTTGTTCATGCCGTTATATGAAAAATGTTTCGTAATTTTGCCTCCAAATATTGAGTTAATACGTAACGAAATGAACCTATTAGAACTAAGTGAACAGGAAATCATCCGACGCAACAGTCTGAATGAACTTCGCGCGATGGGCATTGATCCCTATCCCGCAGCAGAGTATGTAACCAATGCTTTCTCTACTGATATAAAACAGGAATTCAAAGACGACGAAGCGCCACGTCCTGTTTCCATAGCCGGACGCATTATGAGCCGACGCGTAATGGGCAAGGCCTCATTTGTTGAATTGCAAGATTCAAAAGGACGCATACAAGTATACATTACCCGCGACGACATTTGTCCGGGAGAGGATAAAGAGATGTATAACACGGTGTTTAAACGTCTACTCGACTTAGGCGACTTTATCGGTATCGAAGGCTTTGTATTTCGCACGCAAATGGGCGAAATCAGTGTTCACGCACAAAAAATGACTGTACTGGCCAAGTCGATCAAACCGCTACCCATAGTGAAACACAAAGACGGCGTAGCATACGATTCATTCGAAGATCCCGAAATGCGCTATCGTCAACGCTATGTTGATTTAGTTGTAAATGAAGGCATTAAAGATATTTTCATCAAACGCAATAAAGTGTATACCTCCATGCGCAATTATTTCAACGCGCAAAATTACATGGAGGTAGAAACACCAGTCCTTCAAGCCATCCCTGGAGGTGCAGCTGCACGCCCATTTATTACACACCACAATGCGCTGAACATGCCGCTTTACCTGCGTGTAGCCAATGAGCTTTATCTAAAACGTCTCATCGTTGGTGGTTTTGAGGGAGTATACGAGTTCTCGAAGAACTTCCGTAACGAAGGCATGGACCGCACACACAATCCGGAATTTACCTGCATGGAGATTTATGTCTCTTACAAAGATTACAACTGGATGATGGAGTTCACCGAGAATATGCTGGACAAAATCTGTATGGATGTCAATGGTACACACGAGGTGAAGGTAGGCGATAATATAATTAATTTCAAAGCCCCGTACAAGCGTGTCACCATGCTCGATTCAATCAAAGAATTCACCGGACATGACCTCACAGGAAAAAGCGAACAGGAAATTCGTGAAGTATGTAAAACACTGAAGATGGGTATTGACGACACCATGGGCAAAGGCAAGCTGATTGACGAGATTTTCGGTGAATTCTGTGAAGGAAATTACATTCAGCCCACGTTCATTACCGACTATCCGAAAGCGATGTCTCCACTCACCAAAACACACCGCGAGAACCCCGAACTCACCGAACGCTTCGAGTTGATGGTGAACGGAAAAGAGCTTTGCAATGCTTACTCAGAGTTGAATGATCCTATCGATCAATTAGAGCGATTCCAAGAACAACTTAAACTAAGCGAAAAGGGAGACGACGAAGCGATGTTTATTGACACCGACTTTGTGCGCGCATTAGAGTATGGCATGCCTCCTACCTCGGGTATGGGCATCGGCATGGATCGTCTTGTTATGCTATTGAGCGGACAAGCAGCGATTCAGGAAGTATTGTTTTTCCCACAAATGCGTCCCGAAAAGACAACAAAGAAAGATTCGGCAGACAAGTATATGGAAATAGGTATATCCGAAGAGTGGGTACCTGCTATTCAAAAAGCAGGATACAACCTGGTATCTGACCTGAAAGAGGTGAATCCACAGAAGTTCCATCAAGATATTTGTGGTGTGAACAAGAAGTATAAATTGGAATTAACCGCTCCGTCAGTGAACGATGTGACCGAGTGGATCAAACGTTTAAATTAAGAATGAAGCGTGAAGAGTCATTCTTCACGCTGCTTATTCATAATTCATTATAATATGAAATTACCCGGTAAGATAGCGATAATGGGCGGCGGAAGCTGGGCCACAGCCATTGCCAAAATGTTTCTGGCTCAAGAAGAGTCCATCAACTGGTACATGCGTCGCGACGACCGTATTGCCGACTTCAAACGATTAGGTCATAATCCGGCCTACTTAACAGGCGTTAAGTTTGACGTTAAGCGTATCTATTTCAGCTCCAACATCAATGACATTGTGAAGGAGAGCGATACGCTTGTTTTTGTAACTCCTTCTCCTTATCTGAAAGCTCACTTGAAAAAGTTGAAAACAAAGATAAAGGACAAGTTCATCATTACTGCTATCAAAGGAATCGTACCCGATGATAACATCATCGTATCAGAGTACTTCACCAAAGAGTATGGCGTAGCGCCCGAGAACATAGCCGTTTTAGCCGGCCCCTGCCATGCAGAGGAGGTGGCACTTGAGCGCCTCTCGTACCTTACCCTTGCTTGCCCCGACACAGAAAAAGCTCGTATCTTTGCTCGTCGGTTGGGGAGCAGCTATATTAAAACTTCGATCAGCGACGACGTCATAGGTATTGAATACAGCTCTGTATTGAAAAACGTATATGCTATTGCGGCGGGTATTTGCAGTGGACTGAAGTATGGCGACAACTTTCAAGCTGTACTCATCTCGAATGCTATTCAAGAGATGGGACGTTTTCTCGATACTGTATATCCGTTGAACAGAAACATCAACGAATCGGCTTATCTGGGCGACCTCTTAGTGACGGGTTATTCGAACTTCAGTCGTAACCGTACGTTTGGTACTATGATTGGCAAAGGATACTCTGTAAAGAGTGCGCAGATTGAAATGGAGATGATAGCCGAAGGGTATTATGGTACCAAATGCATCAAAGAAATCAATAAGCATTATCACGTCAACATGCCCATACTCGACGCTGTTTACAACATTCTTTACGAGCGCATATCGCCCATGATTGAGATCAAGTTACTCACTGACTCATTCAGGTAATCCGACTTTAAAACCCTTTAAACAAAGTAAAAAGATATGATTAGTTTAAACATTGAAAAAACCTTAGGGTTTATCTCCAAAGAGGCAATTTTCGGCTATGAAGCTCAGGTAAAAGCTGCTCAGGACGCATTGGAAAATGGCACCGGAGAAGGTAATGATTTTCTGGGATGGTTACACCTGCCGTCATCAATCACTGCTGCACACCTGGCCGATTTGAAAGCTACCGCGCAAGTACTAAGAGAGCATTGCGAAGTAGTTGTTGTAGCAGGTATCGGTGGCAGTTACTTGGGCACACGTGCTGTAGTCGAAGCGTTATCAAATAGCTTTACTTGGTTGCAGAAGGATCAAAAAAATCCAATCATCATCTATGCCGGACACAACATCGGCGAAGATTACCTGTACGAACTAACAACCTTCCTGAAGGATAAAAAATTTGGCGTACTGAATATTTCTAAATCAGGTACAACTACCGAAACGGCTTTGGCGTTCCGTCTGCTTAAAAAGCAATGCGAAGAGCAACGCGGCAAAGAGATGGCTCGTAAAGTCATCGTAGCGATCACCGATGCCAAGAAAGGTGCGGCACGTATTACGGCCGACAAAGAGGGATACAAATCATTCATCATCCCTGACAATGTAGGCGGACGCTTCTCGGTACTCACTCCGGTAGGATTACTTCCCATTGCCGTGGCCGGTTTCGATATTGAACAATTAGTGGCAGGTGCTGCCAACATGGAGAAGGCTTGTGGAAAAGAAGTTCCGTTTGCTCAAAATCCTGCTGCCATCTATGCAGCTACACGCAACGAGCTCTATAAAAGTGGAAAGAAGATTGAAATCATGGTTAATTTCAATCCCAAACTGCATTACGTAAGCGAATGGTGGAAGCAGTTGTATGGCGAATCGGAAGGAAAAGATAATAAAGGTATTTTTCCTGCAGCTGTCGACTTCTCCACCGACTTGCACTCCATGGGGCAATGGATTCAAGAGGGCGAACGCACCATTTTTGAAACCGTGATCTCTGTAGAGAAGGTAAATCACACCCTCAAAGTTCCCTCGGATGAAGCAAACCTTGATGGACTTAACTTCCTTGCCGGAAAACGTGTAGATGAAGTCAACAAAATGGCCGAATTAGGGACTCAGTTGGCTCATGTTGACGGTGGTGTACCCAACATACGCTTGGTCATTCCCGAACTAAACGAATACAGCCTCGGTGAACTGCTCTATTTCTTTGAAATTGCTTGTGGTATCAGTGGCTATATTTTGGGGATAAACCCGTTCAATCAGCCTGGAGTAGAAGCGTATAAGAAAAACATGTTTGCCTTGCTCGACAAGCCTGGATACGAAGAAGAGGCTAAAGCACTTCGGGCAAAGCTGTAAAGTCATTAAAGAGAAATCGGTATCAATTTATAGAGAGTGTCTGCAAAGTCACTCTCTATTTTTTGTAGTCTTCAGTTATTCTGTTTGGGTTTTCAAAATTAAATTGCATTGAGCAGCGTCTGTTTCTGCTTTAGAAGAGAGGTAGAAAGAGAGCTTCGTTTCTTTTTTTACGGTAGAAATAACCATCGCTTTTACCATTAAAGTTGTAGTATTTACCCCGTCGACAAATCGCAAACGTCCCTTTTCCACATTGGTAAAATCTGTTTCAGGGGAAACTTCTTTTGGATTAAATCCCAGTTCGTCTAGCTTCACTTCTGCTGAGCTGTTTACTTGGAATGTCTTCAACTCGGCGCCATTACCACTCAAACGCAAGGTAACATCTACTTCATCGCCCACCTTCAAAACCGGCATAGACTCCACCGCCTCCGCATAATCAGTTTCGTCACCACTCAGGTGCAAGTTTGTTACGGAAATCACCGGACTTAACTCATTGTTGGCACAAGCTAGCAGCAACACTGAAACGAGCAAAAGTGAAAATATAGTTTTCATGAATCAACAAGTTTGTTCAGGCAAAAGTACATATAATATTCTAATTGGCAAAAAATGAGTAACTTCGTCCCTGAATTTAACACGTAATAGAATGATTCTGAAGAATATCAATTTGAAAGCTGTCCTTTTCGATATGGATGGCGTGCTTTTCGATTCGATGCCCTACCATGCCAATGCCTGGCACAAAGTGATGAAAGCCCACGGGCTTAACCTAAGCCGCGAAGAGGTCTATCTGCACGAAGGACGTACCGGAGCTGGTACTATAAATATGGTTTGCCAACGTCAATTGGGACGTGAAGCCACGCCCGAAGAGGTCAAAAACATCTATAAAGAAAAAAGCAAGGAATTCAATACCTATCCGCAAGCCGATCGAATGCCCGGGGCATGGGAGTTACTACAAAAGGTAAAAGCAGCAGGGCTACTTCCCATGGTTGTGACCGGTTCGGGACAAACCTCACTGCTAAACCGGCTCGAAGAGAACTTCCCTGGCATGTTTCGGCGAGAATTGATGGTAACTGCCTTTGATGTGAAACATGGCAAGCCCCACCCCGAACCCTATTTAATGGCCTTACAGAAAGCTGGTTTAAAGCCCGAGGAAGCCATTGTGATTGAAAACGCACCGCTGGGCGTAGAATCAGCAGTAGCTGCCGGCATCTTCACCATTGCGGTAAATACGGGCCCGTTAGACTGTCAAGTCCTGCTAGATGCAGGTGCAAGCGCATTGTTCCCTTCTGTGCAAGCACTTTGTGATGGATGGGAAGAGCTGATAAATAAGCTTGCCTAACCTCCGGGGTTTTCTTCCATTGCAACACGAGTGGTGCAAATGTGGCAACTATAGGCATAAAGAAAAATCGCTAACGATCCATTTATGGGATTGTTAGCGATTTTTTTTAAGTAGCCCCGAAGGGAATCAAACCCTTATCTTAGGTACCGGAA
>JAGOOC010000033.1 GCA_017992695.1 Bacteroides sp.
TCTCTTGCTAAGCGGATGCAAAAGTAGACTTTTTACCGATACAAGCCAAACATAACTATCATTTATTTGAAAGAAAAATGAAATAAAAACGTAAGGAGCTGAAAGAGAGATATGTTATAAAGCAGGGGTTTTGAAGAGGGGAAGGAGTAAGAGAAAAGGGTACACCTTATAGTATATACGTGCGCGCGAAGGCGGGCATGTTGAACTCGCGAAATGCTTACTTGATGATGTGTTTATAGGATATACATGCATGCGAAGACGGGGGTGTGTCGCACAAAAGTGCACCGGAAAAATAGGCGCGCGGATGGGTGGCGATGGCATTATGAAGGACATTGCCTCATCAAACCTAAGTAACTGTTTCTCAACGGTGAAACAGTTGTTCCTACGCGGTGAAACAAAAGTTTCACCGCGTAGGAACAAAACAAAACACAGGCATTCAAACCGGAGCTACAGAAAGTGATGACGTTGAATCGCCAGGCATGTATTGCGCCCAAGCTGAATTCAAACCGGAGCTATCGACAGTGATGACTATCAAATGGATGCTTATATAGGAGGTGGGCTCAGGAATGAACTTGCTTAATACGCAAGTATCAATTCAAACGGCATCGAGAGAAAAATGACAGAAGGATGGAAAGAATGGATAGAATACGCAAAGAGAAAAGAGGGAATATAGCGATTAATAATCTGACTATCAAATAGATAAAATCAGTGAATTGATTGGTTATAATTGCAAAATTCCTTGTTTACAAAAGTGCTATTTTAAGGGTGTGTTAAGTACGTACTTTTGGTAGTAAAAAACACCTATTCTTGTTGCCAAAAGTAGGTATTCTTGCACAAAGAAATAGCATGAAGAAGAAAATACAGTTAACAATGTTAAGACAAGAGAGGGAAAGCAAAAAAAAACAGAAGCAAAAGGGAGAAATAATCAAATCGCATATTAAAAGAAGCATCTGCATTGTTCCAGCTACAAGAGAGACTACCAATATTTTTTGCATACAATAAGACACTATACTTTCTATACAGAGATGAAAACAACAAGAAAGGTTGCACCGTGTAGTTTATCTGCTTAAAAACAAGATTTATCAACCTTTTTTCGTATTTTTGCCTCATTATGCACGCCGGTTGTTCTATAAAACCGGATAATAACGAATAAATGAGAGTAATTGATTTAATACACAGCAATGAAAAGACTGCCTTTTCTTTTGAAATCCTGCCTCCACTAAAAGGCACAGGAATTGAAAAGCTGTATGACACTATTGACACACTGCGCGAATTTGACCCCAAATACATCAACATCACCACTCATCGAAGTGAGTATGTGTATAAAGACTTGGGTAATGGTCTGTTTCAACGCAACCGGTTGCGTCGTCGTCCCGGAACGGTAGCCGTGGCAGCAGCGATCCAAAACAAATACAACATCACGGTAGTTCCTCACCTACTCTGTAGCGGCTTCAGTCGCGAAGATGCAGAGTATGTACTGCTCGACCTGCAATTTCTTGGCATCACCGAACTGCTGGTGTTACGTGGCGATAAGGCCAAGCACGAAGCATCGTTTACGCCCGAAAACGGTGGATATCATCATGCGATCGAATTGCAAGAACAGATTAACAATTTCAATAATGGCATCTTCGTCGATGGATCGGAGATGAAGGTCACCAATACCCCTTTCTCGTACGGCGTAGCCTGCTACCCCGAGAAACATGAAGAGGCTCCCAATATCGAATCGGATATCTACTGGTTGAAGAAAAAAGTAGAAAGCGGAGCAGAATATGCTGTAACACAGCTGTTTTACGACAACCAAAAGTACTTCGACTTCGTGGAGCGTGCCCGACAAGCAGGCATCAACGTCCCCATTATCCCAGGCATCAAACCGTTTAAAAAGATATCTCAACTAAGCACGATACCCAAAACCTTCAAGGTAGACTTGCCCGAAGAGCTGGCACAAGAGGTAATAAAATGCACCACTGACGAAGCATCCTACCGAGTAGGTGTAGAGTGGACCATCAAACAGTGCCGAGAACTTATGGCTCACGGTGTGCCCAGCATTCACTTTTACTCCATCGGAGCGGTAGACAGTATCAGCGAAGTAGCTAAAGCCATTTATTGATATGTTTTTCAAAGATGTTATTGGACAGGAGGAGATTAAGCAAAGGTTAATCCGAGAGGTAAACGAAGACCGTATCCCACACGCCCAGATTATCTGTGGTCCCGAGGGAGTGGGCAAACTGCCTCTGGCATTGGCTTATGCGCGCTACATTGGCTGCACCAATCGTACGGAAACAGATGCGTGTGGCACATGCCCATCGTGCGTAAAGCACAACAAGATGGTGCATCCCGATGTGCATTTCGTATTCCCTGTAGTGAAATCGGGACGAAGCGATGATTACATTGTAGAGTGGCGCCGACTGGTACTGAACACGCCCTACTTTACCCTTAATCACTGGTTGAACGCCATAGCTGCCGAAAACGCACAGGCAGTGATCTACACGAAAGAGAGTGATGAGATTGTGAAGAAGCTCAGCTTAAAATCGAGCGAAGGGGGATACAAGATTACGCTCATCTGGCTCCCCGAAAAGATGCAGGTAGCTTGTGCCAACAAGCTGCTCAAACTACTTGAAGAGCCACCAGAAAAGACACTTTTTCTGCTCGTTTCGGAAACACCGGAGATGCTACTCGCCACGATATTAAGTAGAACACAGCGCATCAATGTGCGTAAGCTGGATGAGACAAGCATTGCAAACGCATTACAAACGAAGTACGGCGTAGCGCAACCCAGCAGTCTGTCGATTGCTCACTTGGCCAACGGAAGCTTTGTCAAAGCCCTAGAGGCCATTCACTTGAACGAAGAGAATCAGCTATTCTTCGACCTCTTCGTTAACCTGATGCGCTTGTCTTATCAACGAAAAATAAAGGAGATGAAGTTATGGAGTGAGCAGGTGGCAGGTCTGGGACGCGAGCGACAAAAGAATTTTCTCGCCTACTGCCAACGCATGATACGCGAGAACTTCATCTTTAACCTGCAGCGCAAAGAATTAAGTTATCTGACAGCCGATGAGCAACAGTTTGCCGCCCGCTTTGCACCGTTCGTTAACGAACGAAACGTAATGGGCATTATGGACGAACTAAGCGAAGCGCAACAACATATTGAACAGAACGTAAATGCCAAAATGGTGTTTTTTGACTTCTCGCTTAAAATGATCGTGCTGCTAAAGAGCTAAAGATAGTGTTACTGAAAAGCGAAGAAAACAAATAGTAAATAGACTAAATATAAAAAACAAAATGGACTTTAAACTGCATAATGGGAGCGGAAAGCTTTGCTGTAAAGGTTGCTCCCGACAAGATAAAAAGCTGAATACTTATGATTGGTTGGCCGATATCCCGGGCAACGCTGAGGAGAGCGAGATGGTCGAAGTTCAATTTAAGAATACCCGTAAGGGATTTTACCGCAACAGCAACAAGATTAAGTTGGAGAAGGGCGATATCATTGCGGTTGAAGCAACCCCGGGACATGATATTGGTGTAGTAACACTGACCGGCCGCATGGTTCCGCTTCAAATGAAAAAAACAAATGTAAAGCCAGATGCCGAAATCAAACGCATCTACCGAAAAGTAAAACCGGTAGACATAGAGAAGTATGACGAGGCCAAAGCCAAAGAGCACACCACCATGATTCGTGCGCGGCAGATTGCATTGGATCTGGGACTGAACATGAAGATAGGCGACGTAGAGTATCAGGGCGATGGAAACAAAGCCATCTTCTATTACATTGCCGACGAGCGTGTAGACTTTCGACAACTCATTAAGGTACTGGCAGACGCTTTCCGCGTACGCATTGAGATGAAGCAGATCGGTGCTCGCCAAGAAGCAGGACGTATTGGCGGTATCGGCCCTTGCGGACGGGAGTTGTGTTGTGCCACTTGGATGACAAGCTTTGTATCGGTATCAACCAGTGCCGCTCGTTTTCAAGACATCTCATTGAATCCGCAAAAGCTGGCCGGCCAATGTGCCAAATTGAAATGTTGCTTGAATTACGAAGTCGATGGCTACGTAGAGGCTCAGAAGCGCCTTCCATCCAGAGAAATTGAATTGGAAACCAAGGATGGTTTCTTCTACTTCTTCAAAGCAGACATTCTGGCTAACCAGATATCGTACTCGACAGACAGACACTTCCCTGCCAACCTGGTTACCATCAGCGGCAGACGTGCTTTCGAAATTATCGGAATGAACAAAAAAGGAATCAAGCCCGACAGCCTGCTCGAAGAGCAAGAGAAACCTGAACCTAAAAAATCGATTGACCTACTCGAACAAGAAAGCTTGACACGCTTCGATCGCGATCGTCGTCGCAAAGAGGGTGGAAGCCGTGAGGGAGGAAATCGTGAAGGTGGAGAGGGTGGAGCCAACCGCAATCGCAAGAAAAGAAAAGCCAACAGCAACCGTCCCACACAAGAGGGTTCAGGAGAGGGTGAAAGAGTTCAAGCCACTGAAAGAAGAAACAGCGCAGAACGCACAGGAAGCAGAGACAGAAACAGCGGAGGAGAAAGAAACCGCAACGAAAGAGGCCGTAACGAAAGAAACCGTACCGAAAGAGACGGTAACGAAGGAGGTAGCAACGAAAAAGGTGGTAACAGTGGTGAAAGAAGCGAAAAGAGGAATCGCCCGTCAAGACCCGAAAATAGAACTGCACAACAACCAAGCAGCAACAGTGGCGAAAGTCCTTCGCCACAGCGTCCACGCAACGATAGACCTCGTAGCAACAACCAAACTCCTCGCCCGCCTCGCAATAGCGAAAACAACAGACCTGAAAAGCCACAAAAGGATGAAAGTTCTACTAAAGAGTAGTATTTTATTGCTGCTAGCGTCATGGCTAACAACCGCTTGCGTAGAGCATACCGTGTATCATACTTATCAATCCATCCCCAACGAGGGATGGGATAAGCATGATACACTCACTTTTGTGATACCGATTACCGACTCGCTGCCCACAACTTTGCAGGTAACAGCTGAGGTGCGCAGTGGCAATAAGTATCCTTATCAGAATTTGTTCATCGTAGTTTCTCACAACTTACAAGACAGCACCACCTTTGAAACTGATACGTTAGCACTTTCATTAGCAGACAATGAGGGCAATTGGAAAGGAAGCGCGTGGGGTAGCCTGCGGCAATCGAGCCTTCCGCTCGGAAAAGTATCCATCAAGGGTTCGGGCAATTACCTATTCAAGGTGAGCCATGGAATGAAAGACGAAGTGCTGCCGGGCATTCGAGACGTAGGCGTTTATTTGAGTAAATAGTAAAGAATAGCTTTTCAGACTTCACATTCTTCTTCCTCTTCCGGCATCAATTCGCAGAAAAATAAACAACAGAAAGGTGAAGCCCCACAACGCCGAACCGCCATAGCTAAAGAAAGGCAGAGGGATACCAATAACAGGCGTCAAGCCCAGCACCATGCCTACATTAATAAAGAGGTGAAACAGCAAAATGCTTAGCACCGAATAGCCATAAACCCGCCCGAAAGCAGAGGGCTGTCTCTCGGACAATACAATTAGCCGGAGGATTAATGCCAAGAAGAGCAGCAAGATAATCGACGAACCCACAAAGCCCTGCTCCTCGCCTATCGTACAGAAGATAAAGTCAGTATCCTGTTCGGGTACATATTTTAATTTGGTTTGCGTACCATTGAGAAAACCTTTGCCCAAGAAGCCGCCCGAACCTATGGCAATTTTAGACTGATTTACGTTATAGCCTGCACCCGTTAAATCCTGCTCCATGCCCAGCAAAACCTTGATACGAATCTGCTGATGAGATTCAAGTACATTGTCAAAGACGTAGTTACTCGAATACAAAAAGCCAACACTACCCAAAGCAAACAAGGCAATGAAAAGATAAGAGCGCTGGCGAGTACTGAGCCAAAGGTAAGTCAAATAAGCCACTACGAGTAAACCAAGCAGACCTTGCACCCACACCAAATTGAATGGAATGATGTATGCGGAAACAACGTACGACACCAACAGCACCAACACACTAATACCTATTATATTGCGTACGGGCTCCCAACGTTTTTTGTAAACCCATACCATGCCACCGGCAAAGAGGATTATCAGTGATAAAACAGCAAACTCTCCGATAGGCGTTGGTGTATCGGCTATAAACACCTGATCGAATCGCACCCCAACCACAAAGTACACCACTGCACATATCCCCGAGAAAAGTACCACCCCGGGCATACCTTCACGGTAAAGCATTAAAAAAAGTGATAGATAGACCAATGCAGACCCCGTCTCTTTTTGGAGTATAATGAGCACCATAGGAAGAAGGATAAAGGTAGAAACCGCTATCATACATCTGCTTTTCCGGATGCTAAACGAGTAGGAATTGATGTATTTGGCCAAGACTAATGCCGTGGCAAATTTGGCAAATTCGGCTGGTTGAAGGCTCACCGGACCCAACTGAAGCCAAGAGCGCGAACCTTTGACATCGGGAGCAATGAAAATGGTAACGATGAGCAGCGTGATCATCCCTATATAGATGATGTAAGCAAACATATCATACATTCGATCTTCGAGCATCAGCAATACAAATCCAAGCCCAAAGGAGCAGATGATCCAGACAAATTGTTTGCCCGCACGTGTTGAGAAGTCAAGGAAATCTCGTTCACCATAATCATAGCTGGCTCCGCAGACGCTGAACCAGCCGGCTATGACAAGAATCAGGTAAACGCAGATGGTCACCCAATCTAGAGTTTTCCACAGACTAACGCTCCTGGTAACCATAAGATATCACTTTATTGCAAAGTTCCTCCGCGCGAGCTTCGCTTTCGGGAGATAACTTACCATTTAAATACTGTTCCATAATCAGCGCTCCGTAAGGCACTCCAAATGTAGCTCCCCAGCCGCCATTTTCAACATAGACCAACACTGCAATTTTGGGTTTATTCATCGGAGCAAAGCCCATGAAGGAGGAGTGGTCATGTCCTCGGTTCTGCGCTGTACCGGTTTTTCCACAGACTTCAATGTCGGGAATATTGGCCAGCCTACACGTACCACCTGTTACTGCAGCACGCATCCCCTTCACAACCTCTTCATAATGAATCGGGTCAATCGTTGTTTGCTGCGGGAAGCGGTAAAGGCTATCAAGAGGTTCGTTCTCAATCTTTTTGACGATATGCGGAGTGATAAAGTGCCCCCGATTGGCAATAGTCGCTGCCAGATTGGCTATTTGCAACGGAGTAGCCAAAATTTCACCTTGCCCTATAGCAATGCTGATTACCGTTAATCCGTTCCAACGGCCACGGTAAGCCTTATCATAAAACTGCGCATTGGGTATCAAGCCTCGACCTTCACTCGGTAAATCGACTCCCAAACGATAGCCAAAACCTTGAGATACCATGTGGTCTTTCCATACCGTTATCGCATTTTGAGGCGATCCATACTTGCGATCGCCAAACATCCGAAAAAGCCCCCAGCAGAAATACGAGTTACACGAAGTAGCAAGTGCCGGAACTAGTGGCAAAGGAGATGCGTGAGCATGGCAACCTACGCGCAAACTACCGTAACTGAAGCCGTGTGAGCAGGGGTATGCCGGCGTGTTTTCTTGAATAATCCCCTCTTGCAAGAAAGTCAGTGCTTGAGCTGCTTTAAAAGTAGACCCAGGGGGATAAGCGCCCATCAATGCACGGTTAAGTAAGGGCTTCTGTATATCGCGCTGTAGCATCAGGTGGTTTTTACCACGCTGCCGACCGATCATTAGGTGGGGGTCGAACGTAGGGGAAGAGACCATACAAAGTATTTCACCCGTTTCGGGTTCGATGGCGACAATACTGCCAATTTTATCTTTCATCAATCTTTCGCCCAACAGTTGCAAATCAATATCGAGACTGAGCGTTAAATTCTTGCCGGGTACGGGGCGTTTGTCTAGTTTACCATCCATGTAGTTACCTTGAATTCGTCCATGCGCATCGCGAAGCAATATTTCGACACCTTTCTCGCCACGTAGCTGTTTCTCGTATGATTTCTCAACACCGAGTTTTCCGATATAGTCACCCCGAATGTAATATTCATCGGATTCAATGTCTTTGATTGAAACCTCACCAATATCGCCCAAGGTGTGAGCCGCAGCGTTGTAACTATACTGCCGAATGGTGCGTCGTTGAATGTAAAATCCGGAAAACTTAAAGAGTTTCTCTTGAAATACCCCACACTCTTCGGCAGAGAGTTGAGACATAAAGAGCTGGTTGGTGTATTTAGAGTATCCGGGGTTTCGTCGGCGATCTGTCATATCGCTGATAATCTTAAGAAACTGATCTCGTGTAATGTTTAGTGCGCGGCACAGGTCAAGCGTATCTAAATTTTCGACCTCTTTGGGCACCATCGTGATATCATAGGCCGGCTGATTGAACACGAGTAGTTTTCCGTTCCGATCATAAATAGCTCCACGTGCCGGATACTGAATTTTATTGAGAAAAGCATTGCTGTCGGCATTCTTCTTGTAATCATCGGTAAGGAGCTGCAACACAAAAAGACGGATCAAAAAGATAAGTATCACCACAATAGCGGCGCCTCCAATGACCAGTTTTCGTTTCTCTAAGGTATAATCTTTAGCCATGTTATCTCCTTACTCCTTCAACAGCCATGATACACGTACACGTGAATAGTGTACTGACTACTACTCTCAACAACAATTGAGGGATACTGCTGAATGAGAAATACTCAATAGTAAGCAATGTGCATTGATGTACAAAGACAGCTGCCAGCATATATTTAAAGAAAGGGAATACCCCCATCGATTTAAAAGAGGGTACGATACCGTCCAAGAGATCGCGTGGCATAAACAAACGTAAGAGATAAGGGAGCGAAAAAGCCATGAATGTAGTCGCAGCCGCATTCATGCCCGGAGTATTGGAGAAGATATCAATAAAAAAACCCAAAAAGAATCCCCACAACATCAGCTCATTGCGCGAGGTGTTTGAAGCGAATTTCAAGATAAAGTAGACATAAAGGAAAGGAGTCGCATATCCTGCAATATGTATGTGGTTTAAAAGAAGTACTTGAAGAAGCATCAACCCAACAAACCATCCTGTTTTATGTAAGTAATTGATCATCATTCTTTTCTTATGCTATTGTGTTCGAGCTCTTTTTGCTCTTCCTGATCATTCTTGGCAAATACACGCACATTGCTAATTTTGCCAAAATTGGTCGATAATTTTATCTTTAATAAATAAGAGAGTCCATCGTTAGAGTCGGTCATATCGTCTACGGTGCCTATCATTACACCTTCCGGAAACACGGTAGAGTAGCCGCTGGTTACAACCGTATCGCCTAAATTAAACTCTGCATGCCGAGGCAGATCTTTGAGGTAAGCATATCGAGAATCACCGTGTTCCCACTTCAGGTAACCAAAATACTGGCTATTGACAATCTTACAGCTGATACTGGATTTGCTATTCAGTATGGAAATAACCACCGAATAATGCGGAGAGGTTTTGTACACAATACCCACAACACCATTACCATCTATCACTCCCATATCTTCGCGGATACCGTCACGCGAACCTTTGTCGAGTGTTATGTAGTTATCTACCGCGTTGATACTGTTATTTATTACATGCGCCTTATGCATGTCGTATTCGGTTCGCGGCAAGTGTCTAAGACTATTGATAGCTGTAGAGTCCATTTGATGTTCAAGCAAAGCCTTTTCTAAGTGAGAAATTTGCTGCTCAAGCATCACGTTCCGATCTAATAAATCTTCGTTTACTTCCTTCAGGTGAAAATAAGAGGTGATGCCACCGGAGATTTCATATACTTTGCCAGAAACTGCGTTGGCCGAAGTAAAAAAAACGCTTTGCTGGTAATGGTTGAAGCGAAACAACAAAACAAAACTGGCTACCTCTAACAGGATGAAGAGGAACCAGTAGTTATATTTTAAAAGAAAGTTCAGTAAATTTCGCATAGGGAGGGTCTTTTGATAATGTGTTCATATACCAATGTGCCAATTGCATATTGGCATATGAACACATTATTTATCTCATCAAGAATGAGAAACGGTCTACATTCTTCAGTGCCACACCTGTACCCTTGGCCACTGCATGCAGCGGATCCTCGGCGATATGGAAGGGAATATTTATCTTATCCGTTAAGCGTTTATCTAAACCGCGGAGCAACGCACCCCCACCGGCTAAGTAGATTCCATTGTGAACGATATCTGCATAGAGTTCGGGAGGTGTATTTTCTAATGCATTCAGGATGGCAGTCTCCACCTTTGATATGGATTTCTCCAAACAGTGAGCTATTTCCTGATAGCACACGGGTACTTCCATCGGAAGAGCAGTGATGCGATTGGGACCGTAAACGATATAATCCTCGGGGGCATCATCGCCCAGCTCGGTCAATGCTGCACCTACGTGAATTTTGATTCGCTCAGCCATACGCTCACCCACCTTCACGTTGTGTTGACGGCTCATGTACTCTTGAATGTCGGCTGTAAAATCATCGCCGGCAATGCGAATCGAGTTATTGGCTACAATACCACCCAACGAAATTACCGCAATTTCGGTAGATCCACCACCTATATCAACAATCATGTTTCCTTCGGGAGCCTCAACATCAATACCGATACCAATAGCAGCTGCCATGGGTTCGAATAACAAATAAACATCACGTCCGCCGGCATGCTCGGCCGAGTCGCGCACCGCACGCAGCTCTACCTCTGTGCTACCCGAAGGCACACCAATCACCATACGAAGCGAAGGTGAGAAGAAATGGCGACGGGTATTCACTTGTTTGATCAAACCGCGCATCATCTGCTCACAGGCATAGAAGTCGGCTATCACTCCGTCGCGCAAGGGACGAATGGTACGTATATTTTCGTGGGTCTTTTCATGCATCAGCTTAGCCTTCTCACCCACAGCAATCATTTTGTCCGTGCGGCGATCGAGCGCTACAACCGACGGCTCATCCACAACAATCTTACCATTGGTAATAATGATTGTGTTGGCCGTACCAAGGTCCATCGCTATTTCTTGTGTAAAAGAGAATAATCCCATAATAGTAATTTATTTAATGTTTAAAGTGACGAATACCTGTAGTCACCATAGCTATGCCATGTGCATTACAGTAATCAAACGTCAACTGATCTTTTACCGATCCTCCCGGCTGAATAACCGCCGTGATGCCTTCGTTTCCTGCTATTTCCACACAGTCGGGAAAGGGGAAAAACGCATCCGAAGCCATTACAGCTCCATGTAGGTCGAATCCAAAAGAATTTGCTTTTTCAATGGCTTGCTTTAATGCATCCACGCGAGAAGTCTGCCCCACTCCGCTGGCGAGCAACATTTTGTCTTTCACCAATACAATAGCATTAGACTTGCTGTTTTTCACTATTTTATTAGCGAACAACAGGTCTTCTATCTCTTCGGGGGTAGGTTTTTTATCTGTTACCACTTTCAAGTCGGCAGTGGTTTCAATGTTAAGGTCCTTTTCTTGTACCAACACACCATTCAGCAATGAGCGGAACTGCTTCTTCGGTAACTTGCCCTCTTTGCGTACCAAGATGATACGATTCTTCTTTTGCCCCAAGATCTCAAGTGCATCGACATCATAGTCGGGAGCAATGATTACTTCAAAGAAGAGTTCGTTAACTGCTTCGGCGGTCTCTTTATCGATCACTCCGTTGGTAACCAATACTCCTCCAAAAGCGGAGACCGGATCACCGGCCAGTGCTGTTTTATAAGCATCGAGTACCGTAGTACAAGAGGCCAATCCACAAGCGTTATTATGTTTCAAAATAGCAAAAGTCAACTCTTCGAACTCATCAATCAGTTCAACAGCAGCGTTAATGTCAAGCAAGTTATTGTATGACACTTCTTTTCCGTGAATCTGATCAAACATAGCCTCAAGGTTTCCGTAGAAGTATCCTTTTTGATGAGGGTTTTCGCCATAACGCAACGTTTTCTGGTCGTTGGCTGAGCAACGGAAAGAAGATCCTTCCTCTCCATCGAAATAGTTAAAGATAGCCGAGTCGTAGTGAGAAGAGACAGCAAAAGCCTCTTTGGCCATCCAGCGACGCTCTTCCAGTGAAGAGGTGGCGCCATGCTCCATGAGCATGTCAAGCAAAGGTTTGTATTGTAGTTGTGAAGCAACAATAATTACATCATTGTAATTCTTGGCAGCGGCACGAATCAATGAAATCCCTCCGATATCAATTTTCTCGATGGTGGTAGCCTCATCGGCACCCGAAGCAACCGTTGCTTCAAACGGATACAAGTCTACGATGACAAGGTCTATTTCGGGTATTTCGTATTTGTTGATTTGTTGCATATCCTGCTCCAGCGAGCGACGACAAAGGATTCCTCCAAACACTTTGGGATGCAACGTTTTCACTCGTCCGCCAAGAATAGATGGATAGGTAGTCAAATCTTCGACTGCCTTACAGGGGTATCCCAGCGATTCAATAAATTGACGAGTTCCTCCGGTTGACAAGAACTCTACTCCTTCTTCATGCAGTTTGGTAATAATTTCATCCAAACCTTCCTTATGATAAACCGAAACCAAAGCGGTTTTAATTCTTCTTGACTCAGACATTTAGTTGCTATTAAGTAGTTGAGGTGCAAAGTTACATAATATTGCATTACGCTTATACATATCGGGCTCAATTTTAAGAATAAAAAAGGTACTGTATCATTGTTCCATGATCCGTTTATTCTTTCGCCTCTTCCAGTTCCATTGAAATCTGCTCCCACTCTTCCACCGTGCGGTCGAGCTGCTGCTTCAGCTTCTGATGTTGCTCATACAAAGCCATGTCTCCGGACCCTTCGGATGTTGCCATTCGAGCTTCCAAAATAGCGATGGCCGACTCTGTTTGCTCTATCTGTTCTTCGCAGTCGGCTACTTGGCGCTCCAGTTTTCTTATCTTTTTATTCAACTCCTTCTGGGCGGCATAATCGAGTTGCGCTCCCTTCACGGGAAGGGTTTCTTGCAAGTCATCCTCCGTTTTGCCCACAGTAGGCGATGACGAGAGTGAGACTTCTTTTTGCAAGTCATCCAGCGTTTCCATCTTTTTGCGTTGCAGGAAGTGGTAAATGCCACCCAAGTGCTCGCGAACTAAACCACCACCAAACTCATAGACTTTTGTGGCAAGCCCGTCGAGAAAATCACGGTCATGACTCACCATGATTACCGTACCATCAAAGGCACGAATGGCCTCTTTCAAGACATCCTTGGTGCGCATATCCAGGTGATTGGTGGGCTCATCGAGAATGAGTAGGTTGACCGGCTGCAGCAACAGCTTAATCATGGCCAGACGAGTACGTTCGCCACCCGAAAGCACTTTCACTTTCTTATCTGATGCTTCACCACCAAACATGAAGGCTCCCAGAATGTCGCGTATCTTCAACCGAATATCACCTACGGCTACCCGATCAATGGTATCGAACACCGTGCAGTTTTCGTCGAGCATCTGGGCTTGATTCTGGGCAAAGTAACCAATCTGCACATTATGTCCGATCGTCAATTTCCCTTCGTAGTCAATTTCATCCATGATGCATTTCACCAGTGTGGACTTACCTTCACCGTTCTTACCCACAAAAGCCACTTTATCACCCCGGTTAATGGTGAGGTTGACATCGTGAAAGATGACCTGGCTGCCGTATGCTTTTTTCAGATCCTCGCAAATGATAGGATAATTCCCACTTCGGCTGGCGGGCGGAAATTTAAGGCGCAACAAAGAGTTATCCTCCTCGTCTACCTCGATACGTTCAATCTTGTCCAGTTGTTTCTGCCGGCTCTGCACCTGCACAGCCTTCGTGGCTTTGTAGCGAAAGCGTTCAATAAACGCCTCGGTATCCCCTATCTGTTTCTGCTGATTCTCATAGGCACGCAACTGTTGTTCGCGACGCTCCTTGCGCAGCACCACATATTCATCGTACTTTACCCGATAGTCGTGTATCTGTCCGCAGGTAATTTCAATGGTGCGCGTGGTTACTCCGTTCAGAAAGGCTCTATCGTGACTAACCAACACTACCGCATTGGCACGTGTGGAGAGAAAAGTTTCTAACCATTGAATACTCTCGATGTCGAGGTGATTGGTGGGCTCATCCAGCAGCAGTACATCGGGTTTGCGAAGCAAGAGCTTCGCCAATTCAATACGCATACGCCAACCACCCGAGAACTCGGAGGTGGGTCGATCGAAGTCTTCGCGCACAAAACCAAGACCCATAAGCGTGCGTTCTATCTCGGCGGTAAAGTTGGTACCTCCCAGCATCAAAAAGCGATCGTTTTCCTCCGTAAATCGGTCAATCAGCTTATGGTAATCGTCACTTTCATAATCGGTGCGCTCGGCAAGCTGACGGTTCATTCGCTCCAGATCGGCTTGCAGTTCGAATATATGCTCAAACGCTAATTCGGCTTCTTGCATCACCGTGCGGTTATCGGCTAGCACCATGACCTGAGGCAGATACCCAATGGTAACGTCACGAGGGATGGCTATTGTTCCGGCTGTAGGGGCTTGCAGCCCTGCCAATATTTTGAGCATGGTCGATTTGCCTGCACCATTTCTGCCCACCAAGGCAATGCGGTCTTTCTTATTAATAACGTAGCTGACGCCCGCAAAGAGTGCAGTGGCGTTAAATTCTACAGTAAGTCCTTCTACTGAAATCATATTCTATATCGTGTGGAATTTAGGGGACAAAGATACGCATAATCGAGCAGAAACACCGAATACAATGCCAAAGAGTTATTAGGAAGTGCCTAAGTAGCACCTCCTAATAACTCTTTCATTCATAAACGATGCGTATAAAGCGGTTTAGAACAGCTTGGCAGGATAATCGCCGGCATCAATCAATGCCTGAATCTTATCGACTACCCCTTGGCGATCGGCCGCATAGGTAACACCAAACCACTTGCTAGTGGTATCCAATACTTTCACTCGGGCAGTGCCTTCGTTCACCAGTTTGTTCACCATTAACGGAATGAAGTATTCCGACTTCAGGTTTCCTTCATTCTCTTTCAGGAACTCTTTGAAGTACTCCTCCGAGTAAGCGAAGTAATCGGGTGTGAAGCCCCACATATTCATCGATACGGGTGTGTTGTCTTCGATAGAGACCATCTGTCCGGTTTCGTCGTCTTTAAACGACACTTTACCATCGATACGCTCAATAGCGGTGCGTTCAACAACGGTCGTCAAATAGTCGTTGGCATCTTTACCACATACGCCACGAGCTACACTTCCGCTTTCGCTAAGCGTATTGCCTACCCGGTAACCGACCATGCAGTACTCATTTTCCTTTCCTTCCATCCGGCTTAACTCGGCTCCCAATACAGCGAAGCTATCGCGACCATAGAAGTCATCGGCATTGATCACCGCAAAAGGTTCGTGAATCACCTCTTTGCCCATGAGTACAGCGTGATTGGTTCCCCACGGCTTCACCCTGTCGGCGGGACAAGTAAACCCGGCAGGCAGGTTGTCTAATGCTTGGAACGTAAGTTCTACAGGAATGTGGTTGGTGTATTTACATAGAATTTTGTCACGGAAATCTTGTTCGAAATCCTTACGGATCACAAACACAACCTTTCCGAATCCACCGCGAATCGCATCGTAGATGGAGTAGTCCATTATTGTTTCACCGTTGGGACCCAGCCCGTCTAATTGTTTTAATCCCCCGTAACGACTACCCATGCCGGCAGCAAGTACAAATAAAGTAGGTTTCATAATTGTGTATATTATTATAGGTTAGTGAGCCGCAAAGGTAATCTATTTTTGCGTTAAAACGGGTATCCAATAGCAAAATGTATGCCCAGCTTTTTCCAGAAATTACCCGTGATGTTGTAATAATTGCTACGTCCGGTATCATAGGGCGCATGCAAAGGCACACCACAATCAAGACGAAAGATAAGAAACTGAAGGTCGTAACGCAAGCCTGCACCCGTGCCCAATGCTACCTGTTTCAGAAAGCTAGAGGCACGAAGTTTCCCGTCGGGGCGATCGGGGTCGTTGCGTAGCAACCAAATGTTTCCTGCATCGAGAAACAAAGCACCATGAAAATCCTGATAGATGCGGAAGCGATACTCCACATTGGCCTCCATGCGTATATCACCGTTCTGGTTAATAAAGGAGAAATCGGTTTTCTCAGGATTGTATCCGCCGGGACCGATACTGCGCACCGTAAAAGCCCGAATGCTATTGGCCCCACCAACGTAAAACGATTCGCTATAGGGAGCCACTGTCGTATTGCCGTATGACCACAACACCCCACCTGCTACTCGAGTGGCAATGGATTGATTTCGATCGATATTCCATAAGTAGCGAAAGTCACTGCTAAACTTAAGGAACTGGGCAAAGGGTGCACCAAAAAGCTTCTTGTCTTTTGATTGAAAAGAGTGTCCGAAAGCCTTATAAATAGCCGAAGTGAGGTTACCGGCCGATACCACGGTACTTTGCCACCAGATCGGATGCTTAACCTCTTTTAGTACAGCATTATCATACGTGTAGCTATATTGCATGGCAGGAATAAATTGATTTTGAAGACTGATGTAAAGCGCGGGGTTAAGCGCAGCAATCGAATCAAATGCTGCCGTATGATGTTGCAGGGCATTGAAGTCCAACCGGAATGGAGTCAAGCTGTGGCGAGTTACGCGCGTTGGCTGAAACTCATAGGTCGCATTACCACCAAACGAGAGCAGTTTGTAGTATTTCGCCCGATTGAGCTGGTTTGCATTGAGTCGGAAAGTCGTTTTGGCCGGGAAATCATATTCTCTGCCTCCTAGACGAGGAAACACCACCCTAGGAAAGGAGACCGATGAAGAGGCTCCCAACTCCCAACTATTCATGAGCGAGCTGTTCTTGCCACCACCGGTTTGCCACTCATAAGACCCTTTAAGCTCTACATTCCACGTTTCGCCACCGCCAAATACATTATGACGAGTCACAGAAAACAAAGCCCCCGGCCCCATTTGATCATTGCTCTTGCTGGTGAGGTTGAAGTTAAACTCAGCATCGAGCGGTTTATCGAAGATCGCTTGCATATGAAAATCGAGTGTGTCATTCGCAGCGGTTGTGTCTCGAGGTGTGTATTGCAGTTCGAGGTAACGAAAGATACCCAGCTCACTGAGTCTCTCCTGTGTCCGTTGCTGACGATATTGGCTATAAAGACGGCTACGCGCAGAATTGCGCAAGCTGTCGTTACGAACGAGCGACTGGTAGTTCAGCCACCGATAGAGCATATTAGGGCGTATTTGCAATTTATTATGGAAATGTATGTCGAGCGTTTTGTAACGCAAGCTATCATTGGGCAACTCGCCATTCTTCCCGATCAGCGAAACCTTGGTTAATTCACTCACATAATAAGGTTGCTGCGAGGCAATCGGCAACCCCGGAACCGGAAGAAGCTTGAGGCTGACATTCCCCCCGGGAACCAATGTAGTATCGGCTTGATAGGTCATGTAATCTGGACGGAAATAGAAATAGCCGCGGTTACGCAACAGCGTGCTGATGCGGTTACGCTCGGCGTCAAGATCGGCAACATTGAACTGTTCGCCAGGAGAGATCAGCGAGCGTCTCCGCCCTCGCTCCATGATACCCAGTGTTTTGGGGGTAAAGCGTTGGTAGTAAACCGTATCAATGAAATAAGGGGTGCGCATGTCCACTTTATACCTCACACTGGCTTTCAGGCTGTCTTTGGGGTCAACAGCTGTAGTAGAGCTCACCGTGCCATTGAAGTAACCATAGTCGCGTAGAATATTATGGACCACCTTCACTCGCACATCGGGATTGACGGTTGAGATGAAAACCGGATTGGCAGCAAACTTGTTGAAGATCCAGCGGCCAAACCCCTTCTCGTACTTCACGAAACCATTGTATATCCACATGCCAAAAGGAATGGGCAGCACGCCAAACAACTTAGTACTAGGGGTCTTATCCAGGGCAGCGCTTATCTCGGCGATGGTCGTTTGCCCCACAGGGGTTTGCGATTTGCTCACATAATCAATCTTATTTCCCGTATAAAGAATTTCGCCATCGGGAAGATGCTTCGTGGTAGAACAAGCCGTAAGCAGAATGCCAATGAAGCCATATATCAATGCTCCGACAAGGAGTAGCGAGATGTTTCTTTTCATGATTTACTTCTTTTTCGTTTTAAAGATAAACAGTTCTCCAAGCCTGTCCATTTTCTTACGCAACACCAAACCAACGCCCGTTTCTGTTATTTCACCCTCAAGCATACTTTCGAAATTTTTGTTATGAAACAGGCGGATGTAGCGCGAACCCGATGCATCGAGGCGATACTCCAGCGATATATTATCGATAAATGATTCGGCATCGTTTGCTGCATTGGAGCCGGTTGACACCTTCCCGCCTATCACAATCTGGAAGCGATCATTGAAGAACCGTTGCGAGTAGCGAAAGCTATAATTGGTTTGCGAATCACCCGTCTCGCTGTTACTATGGTCTTCGACACCGACCGACAGACTGGCATTCTTCATGTTTCCTGCCAATGCATTAATCTGACTAGTCAGTACACTGTTTAAAGCCGAGCCCATGTTCAACCCGCCTGTACTGCCGGCATCAGCCAAGTATATGCCTGTTACCAGCATAGCAATAGCTTGCTTATTGCGCTCCTCGGCCCCCATAGCTGTGAGTTGATTTTGCACCGTGGCATCTTCGGGCGCACTGATATCGAAAGCCAGCGACAGGTTGTCGAGCCGGTTCTTTAGCACAACCGAGACATCGAAATTCACCATACGCGAAGTTCCATTGTTGCCTCCGCCTACAGACGAGCGCATGCGCTCGGTAGCCGTAACGTTCAGCATCGGATCCATCGGCTTGCCTGTCCACTCCACGTAACTACCGTTGTTTATGGCAAAATCCTTGAGCGGTATCACCGGAAGTGAATACTTCAGCAATCCTCCACTTAGGGTATAGCGTCCGGCCAGCGTGAGGTCACCTTGTGGGGTGTAGCGCAGAGATAAATTGCCTCCTCCTTCTAATTCTATGCGATTACTCCGATCGGCATTCAAATCTACCTTTAAGCGAACCGAGGGGTCGATCTGCACAGCCATAATCATATCTAACCCACCAAGCGACACGGTAGGTACCTCTTGCTTAAGTGTGGTAGTAGTGTCATTAAAATTGGTGAAAGTCACCAATCCGCTCAATCTGTCTTGCACACTCAGCGGTGAGTCGGTCAACACATAGGTTACATCGGTGCTACTAAGCAGGTTCATATTGCCGCGCATCACCAATTCGCTGAGCGGACCGCGCACAGTCGATTGGAAATCGACTAATACCTTTCCGTAAACCAAGCTCTCTTTCGTGCGCTTGGCATTGATCAGCGTGTACTCCTTTGCCTCCATGGTAAGATTGGCCAACGGTCGATTCATGTCCCGAAAATCGACGTATCCATCAATGGTAAAGGGGTTTTTACTGGTCGTAAAGATGGCAAACTTATCGAACAATACCCGGCTGTTTTTCACAACCACCGGGCGGTTGTCAAACGTGAATCGTGCTCCCGCCTGACGGGCATAGACAGAAGCGCTATCCAGTATCAATTGCCCGTTGAGCAACGGATATTGGGTATTGCCCGTTACGTGCAATTCGCCATCCATATCGCCCGATAGCGTAACCATTTGGTCGGGCACGAAAGCATTGGCTATAACAAGTGGAAAATGCTCCAAGGTGGCATTTACTTCAATGCTATCTTTGCCCGAGGCTGTGGGGTAGAGTGCACCATCGGCTATGAGAATCTCGACCTTGTTATGCGTGAGGTAACTATTGACATATTGCTTGCCATGATCGCCGGGCAGCCAGGTAGCGCCAAGCGTAATGTCGCCTATGCGCTGTCGTTCGTAAGTGAGCTCATCGATGGTGGCTTCGGTTGCCACCGAGAGCGACTTCTCCTTTTGTACGTAATGCGCCTCGGCCGATAAGAGCCCCGACACCTCGGGAAAGTAAGGAAGCACACTGCTCAGCTGGTCGAGCCGGATGCGACGTATCTCCACATCTAAATTTTGCAGCGACACGGTATCTTCTTTAATCGACTGCACACGAAAACCCATATCATCGGGACCAATCATATTCACATTGGCGTATACCCGCATGTTGTTATGCAAGTAAAACCAGTTGTGCCGCTCCTCAAAGCGAAACTTGCGGAAAGCAATGATCGGCTCTTCGGGGATGAGTTTGAAAAGCAATCCGTTGGCCGATTGCTGAGCACTTACATTGGGGCTTACATTGACTCCAAGCAGCACACCCGTTTCGCCCTTGCCGTTCTCATAGTTCAACATCAGCTCGGCATCGGTGGTACGTATCTCGCCCGTAAACCCGGCTTTAAATACATATTGAGGGTTTTTGGCTCCGTTAATCACCCCACCCTTGAGCGCCAGCATCGAGGTGTCTTGTCGAACAGCGAAGTAAATGGTATCGAGTTGCAAGGTGTCAATGCGCAGTGCATGAATAGTCGCGCTGCCATTGATGCCTTCGCGGGCACCGGCATCTAAGTTCACCCGAATATCCCGATAGTTTATCTCTTTGGTGTCGAGATACCAGGCCAAGGGGTTTTCTTGCCCGGCCTCGAGCGCAAACTGTGCATCGGGCAATGCTTGTCGAAGTTCTTTATGGTTGAGCATCCGCCCGTCTATCTGCTTCATCAGCACCTCTGCAAAAGCGGTGCTCTGCTTCAGAAGCGGATTTACACCCAGAGTTGAGGTGAGGTTCATTGCTAAATCGCCTGCTAAAAAGCGAACGGACACCCGTTCTTTGCGCGCTTCGGCTTCAAGTTGAAAAGCCAACGGACGCTTCATCGGCTTGGGTGCTAAGCGAAATTCATAAAGGTCGATATGAGATACATCCATCGTTAGCTTGCCATCGGGGTAGTTGCGAGCCAGGTTGTACTCTCCCCGGGCAGTCATGCCCAGCAGGTCGTTGCGACTAACCAGGTGGGCTGTGACTAATGCTCCTTTGAGGTCGGCGTTGAGTTCAATGTCCGACAGGTAATAATTGGCATAACGCAACTCATCAATGACAACCTTTGCCGAAGCGGTATTCTTGGGCGAGGTAAAGTCTACCCCCTTGCCTTGAGCAGCAAGCGAGGCCGACAATTCATAGATGGAATCTTTGGGAAAAAAGTGGTGCAATTGCAAGGCATTGATGTTAAGATCGGCTTTGTAAGCTTGCGTGATTGAGTTGAAGGCTGCATCCAGATTGACTGTGCCTGCCCCTTCGGTGAGGTCCAGTTTGGTGGTGTATTGCGAAGCATTCAGTCTCAGCTGGGCATCCAGATTCATGTGACTGGGAATGGTGAATGCGTCCTGTGGGAACGCTCCGGTAAGAGCGGTGAGAAAGCCCAGATCCATCGTCTTGAGGTTGAAGTCTAGCTTGCCCGAACGGTGTACTGAATCGGTCAAATTGAGCAGTTCACCCGCTCCGGTCATGGTAAATGCACCGGGCAAATCGGCCGTGAATCGCGAGAGTTGCATCTGTTTTAAATTACCATCGGTACCTGCCCGAATGACCAACGGGCGAAAGGGATAGGCTTCTTTAAAGGTATCGGGTAGCGAACCGGCCAGCAGCAGCACATCTTGCTTGCCAATGATGGCGGTGAGTTGTGCGCCCAAGCGTCCGGTGGTGGGTATCTTTAAGAGTTCCCAATAGGTTTGCCCCACCAAGGTAATTTCCGAGTTAGGGGTCAGTAGTCTCAATTCGGGAATGCGGATCAAGGTGTTGTCGGCAAAGAGTCGTCCGGTAAGTGAAGTGATGGCCAGCCCCGACCGCTCGTTCATCGAACATTCGCGAAGCACTGCACGCATGGAGCGCCCGTGGTAAAGAACCGAATCGAGCCCGAAGCGAATGTCTCGCAAGGCAATGTGCGAAGGGTCGAATCCGACGGTGTGCGAAGGGTTGGATCCGTGGATGGGTGCCTCACGTGTCATATCGTAATTCATCGAAGCTCCCGTCAGTAGAAACTTCTTCCATCCGTAATGTGCTTTGTCTAAATCAATCAGTGCATCATTCAGTTCTGCTGTGCCGATGCGTGCAGCCAGTTGCATGGAGTCGGGGGTTTGCATGCTAAATGAAACATTCTTCAGTTGCAAAGCCTCAACGTTTACCTTCCACCGCAAAGGGGGCGATACCGCGTCTTGGGGTGTCTCTGTTGTGTCGCGCAGGGTAAGGTTCAGATCAGTATCGGTCAGTTCAATGCGGTTAATCAGTGCCGTCTCCTTTGAGAGATCGATGCCGTGGCTTTTAAAGACAAACTCCCCTAGTGTTCCATGCACCTGCATCCCCTTGATGAGATGTGCCGAATTTATCTTTACATGATTGAGCGTGATTTCATCGACCTCTACCCTGCCCTTAAACAGGGGCAAAGCCTGCACGCTTACGTTTAGACTACCCAGCGAGAGCAGCGTGTCGGGTTGCTGTATCACTTCGACGCCACGTACTAACAGGTTCAGCGGAAAACGCAGGTCAATACGCTCTACGCTGATATCCATCCCTGTGGCACGAGAAGCATAGGCAGCTGCCTCCTTTCGTAATAAATCCTGTATGGGAGGGATATAAAGCAATATAATCAGTATCGCAAAAAGTATAATAGGGGCAACTGTTATACGAATTGCCCATTTGAGCCGTTTTCTTTTCATGCAGTAGAAGATCGATCTAAACTAGAACTAAAAAGAATAACAAGAAACTCCCGGAATAGTTGAAAATCAACGCAGGGAATTGCTTGTTTGTCAAGCAAAGATAAGAAAAAAGAGTGAAAGAACCGATAAGTGGACAAAAATAGTAACGTACAAAAAAATCAACGCTAGTATCATCGTCGAAGAGTGGTGCCTGCACTTTTCGGTTTTCGCGGTGTCTCACATGGGTTTTCGTCCATGCATTTTGACTTCCCCACACGGGTGAGAAGGCCTCCCCACCTGTGTGGGGAAATTTACCCACCTAGGTGAGCCGATCTCCCCACCTAGGTGGGGAGGCTAAAATAAAGAAGCGAAACAGAGAGAAACTCGGTACCGTTACAAGCGTAGAAAGGGTTCTCTGACAAACAATGCAAGGAGGTTTATTTCGTTTTGTAGCGAAACCGCAGCCAAAGCATGATCCCGGCACTGGTCAACCCGAAAGGAAACGCCATCCAAACGCCCACTACGCCCCATCCAAGAACAAATCCGCAGAAGTAACTCACTGGAAGCGAAATGAGGAAGTAGGAAATAAAGGCGATGAGCATCATCGGCTTCACATCCGAGATGCCACGCAGTGCGTTGGCAAAGTTGATTTGCAACCCGTCGCCAAACTGATAAATCAGCATCGGGATGATCAAGGTAACAACCATAGCAGAGACTTCGGGGCTATCGGTAAACCATCCGCCCAAGTGATTGCGAAACAGAAACACAATGCTCGAAAGCACCACCACCATAGCTGTAATGAGGTGAAAACCGGCATAGGCAGCGCGGCGAACGTTGACCACATCGTTCTGCCCTTTGAAGTTGCTCACACGCACCGCCACAGCAGCGCCCATGCCGTAGAACATCATAAAGGTGAACTGCGAGATGGTACTCATGATTTGATGCGAAGCCAAGGCAATGGTTCCGAGCCAACCCACCATCACGGCACTAAGGCTAAAAGAGGCAGTCTCCATACCCATTTGGAGGGCAACGGGCCAACCCAATGCATTGAGCCTTACCAACAACGAACGCGACCAACCCAGACGCAAAAAACCAACTTTATAGCGCAAGAAGCGACGGCCGCGCAAGAATACGAAAACAAAAACCAACACCATCAGCACGCGCGAGAAAAGGGTGCTGATGCCTGCACCGAGCAAGCCAAGTTCGGGGAAACCCAGATGACCATTGATGAGAATGTAGTTGCCGATGATGTTGAACACATTTCCCCCCAAAAGAATCCACATGGAGGTACGCGTATCGGTAATGCCGTCGGTAAACTGCTTAAATCCGTTAAAGAGCAATACAAAAACGAGCGAGCTGAGCAGCACCAAATAGTAGGGTTTAATATGCATCATTAGCTCATCGGGCTGACCGAGGTGCTCGATGTTGAGGTACAAAACACCCATCAACGTGGTAAGCAGCAGGCTCACCAAGAAGTTGGCCAAAAGGCTGCATCGCAAGGCTTGTCCGGCAGGTGCAAATTGGTGATTTCCATAGAGACTACCCACGATGGGGGTTAATCCGTAAGAGAATCCGGTGCTAAAGATAATGGCAAGGTTGAACACGTTATTCACAAACGAAGCTGCTGCCAGCTCGTTCGTGCTATGGTGCCCGATCATCAATGTATCGGCAAAGCTCAAAACAATCATTCCGACCTGACCTATAACGATAGGAAGGCCTAAATAGATCAGTGCACGGTAATGTCCTTTGTAGGTCTTGAAAAAGGGTTCGGTCATCGGTTAGGTCTGTTTCTTACTAATTAGGGTCTGCTGTTTATTTATTTAGGTCTGTTTCTTATAATAAAGCACAATGCCGTTCTCGGGGCAGAAGGCTTTTTTTGCAACATCACGGAGCTGCCCTGCAGAGACCGCGCGGTAGCGTTCCACCTCTTTCAACATATCCTCGGCTTGTCCGTTCAATTCGAACCAAGCCAGATTGGTGGCTACATTTAGGTAATTGATGTTGCCGAATATCTGTGTGGACTCGAACTTGTTCTTCACTTTCTCAAGCTCAACTTCGGGAATCAATTCGGTTTGCAGTTCGTTTAGCTCTGCTCGAATGGCAGCTTCAGCAGCTTCGAGCGATACACCGGTAGCCGGTTTGCCTTGAATGTGAAACATTCCGGCATCGGTACTGCCCGAGATAGAGGCGTCAATGCTCGAGAACACCTGCTTCTGACGTACCAAGCGTTCGTGGAGCCGACTGGAGCGCCCATTGCCAAGAATATCCGAAAGAATATCAAAAGCGTAATAATCGGGATGGTGCCGGTCGCACATGTGAAAAGAGATAAAAAGAGCATCGAGCGGAACGCTGCGCTCCACCGTCAGCCGCCTCTCCTGCGTTTGTACGGGTTCTTGCGGAAGGCAACGCACAGGCACTTCGCGACGCGGAATGGGGCCAAACCATTTTTCGGTAAGGCGCAAAGCTTCATCAAACGGAATATTTCCGGTAATGGCAAGCACTGCATTGTTGGGAGCATAAAAGTGGAAAAAGAAATCTTTCACCTCTTCGAGCGTGGCATTGGCAATGTGATCAAGCTGCTTACCAATGGTAGACCACCGGTAAGGATGCACGTTGTAAGACAACGCACGAAGCAAGTGTCCGGAATCGCCATAAGGCTGATTGAGGCAACGTTGCTTGAACTCTTCCATGACTACTCCGCGCTGCACTTCGAGGCTGCGTTCACTGAAGTCAAGACTCAGCATGCGATCGGACTCGAGCCAGAACCCGGTTTCAACGTTCTGGCGCGGAACTGTGAGGTAGTAGTTAGTGATGTCGTTATTGGTCCAAGCATTGTTCTCGCCACTGGCCAACTGCAACGGAGCATCGTAATCGGGGATGTGAGCCGACCCGCCAAACATGAGGTGTTCGAACAAGTGAGCAAAGCCGGTATGATCGGGGTGTTCATCGCGAGCGCCCACATCGTAAAGCAGGTTGAGAGCCACCATCTGGGTGCTCTCGTCCTGCGTATGTACCAGCCGCAAGCCATTGGCAAGCGTATGTTTGCTGATGTGCATGGGTTATTCTACCTCCACTTTGAGTATCTTCACGTCCTCTTCAGGGCGATCGCCGCGGTCGGTTTTTACCTGCTGAATCTTATCCACAATCTCGATTCCCTCTACCACTTCGCCAAAAACAGTGTATTCGCCATCCAGGTGCGGAGTACCGCCCACCGTGGTGTAAGCCTTCACCTGTTCGGGTGTAAAATGGAAATCGGGTTGTTTCGCTGCCGCTTCCTCGGCTTGCGCCAAAAGGGTATCTTGCAACGCATAAAGTCCCTCTTCGTCGTTGGCTTTACGCATCTTGTAGATCTCTTTCATCTGCTTTTGAGCCAGTGCATTGAAAATAGTAGTCACCTTGTTCTGGTTTTTCTGCTGCTCCATGCTCAATAGGGTAGAGTCGCTATACACCTTTCCGGTAACGATATAGAACTGACAGCCCGAAGAGGCTTTCAGCGGATTCGTATCATCGCCTTGGCGAGCAGCCGAAAGCGCACCTTTCTTGTGAAAATGTTGAGGGTAAACGAACTCGGCAGGAATAGTGTAACCTACATCGCCCGAACCAAGCGACTTGCCTTTGGGGGCGTTCTTTGAATCGGGATCGCCCGCTTGTACCATAAAGTCTTTGATCACCCGGTGGAAAAGCGTACCGTTGTAGGTATCATTCTTCGCCAACTTGATAAAGTTATCGCGGTGCTGCGGTGTCTCATTGTAGAGCTTCACTCGGATAGTACCCAAAGTGGTTTCAATTTTCAGCATGGTCTCTTTGTCCATCTTCTTGTCTTTCTTTTGTCCCGACTGGCAGGCAGTAACGCCGCAAATCAGTATGATTAATACTATTGATAAGTTCTTTTTCATGGTGGTATCAATTCAGTTAAGTTTGCAAATATACGACTTTCATCTAAAACCCCTTGCCTTTGTGAGATACAAAAAAGCAAAACAATCCAACTACAGCGTGTTAGACGGTAAATAGGGTATAAAAGAATACATTATACTGCATTAAAGTTCATTCTCGGCACATGCGCGCTAAACGAAAAAGAAGCCATTCCCCTTGGTGAGTAGGGGATGGCTTCTCTCTTTTCTTTGCAGTCAAGGATTCAGAACAGTTTAAATCCATTCCACAGATTACCTTCGGGCACAGGCGCATCAACACTTATAAGCTCTTTCGATACAGGGTGTATAAAGTCAACATGCCGCGCGTGCAAACAGATGCTTGCGTCGGGGTTGGAGCGTGGAGCACCGTACTTTAAATCGCCTTTGATGGTGCAGCCGATCTTAGCCAACTGGCAACGAATTTGATGATGACGACCCGTCTTTAGATCTATTTCGAGCAGAAAGTAGTTTTCTGAGCGACCAATCAGTCGATAGTTCAGCACAGCCCTCTTACTGTTGGGCACCTCTTTGTCATAAGCATAACTCTTGTTTTGCTTTTCGTTACGCACCAAATAGTGCACCAGTTCACCCTCAGGCTCAGTTGGAGCATTCTTTACGATGGCCCAGTAGGTCTTCTTTACTTCGCTGCTCTTGAACATTTCGTTCAGGCGAGGGAGCGCCTTGCTTGTTTTAGCAAAAATAACAAGACCGCTTACCGGGCGATCCAGTCGGTGCGTAACACCGATGAAGACATTTCCGGGCTTATTGTACTTCTCTTTCAGATACTGTTTTACAGTTTCGGAAAGAGGAGTATCGCCAGTCTTATCTCCCTGAACAATCTCGGAAGCGGACTTATTGATGATAATCAAATGATTATCTTCGTATACTACAGTCATGCGTACGAATTACATATTCATTCCACCATCGACCTGGATCACCTGTCCCGACACATAGGAAGAGAGGTCGGAAGCCAGGAAAGTAGCTACGTTAGCTACATCATCGGGTGTACCGCCACGACGCAATGGAATCTTTTTCGCCCATTCCGTTCTTACCTCTTCAGAGAGCGCAGCAGTCATATCGGTGATGATGAAGCCCGGAGCGATGGCATTGGCACGCACACCACGAGAGCCCAGCTCTTGTGCGATAGATTTAGCCAAAGCAATCATACCTGCTTTCGAGGCAGCGTAATTCGCTTGTCCGGCATTGCCATGAACCCCTACAACCGAAGCCATATTGATGATGTTACCCGATTTTTGACGCATCATGATCGGCGTACAAGCGTGAACAAAGTTAAAAGCAGATTTCAGGTTTACGTTAATGACCATATCCCACTGTTGCTCGCTCATGCGCATCATCAGACCATCGCGAGTGATACCGGCGTTATTTACCAGAATATCAATGCGTCCAAAATCCTTATGAACCTCTGCAACGACCTTCGCAGTGTCTTCAAAGTTAGCTGCATTCGAAGCATAACCTTTGGCCTTTACGCCCATTGCTTCAATCTCTTTAGCGGTATTCATTGCATTTTCGTCAATCACAAGGTCAGTAAATGCAATGTTAGCTCCCTCAGAAGCAAATTTCAAAGCAATAGCTTTACCAATACCACGGGCAGCTCCGGTTACGATAGCTGTTTTTCCATCTAATAATCCCATACTAAGTTTTATTTAATTTATTAAATATCTGTTCTATGAAGTGCGCCAAACACGATGTTGGCAACGTATCTCTTCCGAGTTTCTAAGTCTATATTGGCACCTATATGACCGCGTATGTAGGGAACTTCAATCCCCTTGACGCAATAATGTATCAAGGCTGCCGCCATGTCAACATCATCAACGTGAAAAACCCCTTTCTCTTTACCTTCTTGCAACACTCCTTTAAAAAGCATTATTTCTTTGGTGTCAAATTTCTTGCGTACCTTCTCTACCCTCCAAATGTCGCGGAAGAAGAGCGCACGAAGCGTACCGTTGCGGTAAACGACCTCTTTCACCGCATCGAGACGTGTATAAATCATCTCCATAATCTTTTTATCGGGAGAGGTATCCTTCTCGGCCACATGCCTCATCATATCCGAAAGCATATCCAGTTCTGATTCTACCACAGCCGAATAGATCTCATCCTTACTTTTAAAATAAGTATAGAGCGTTCTTCTACCTTTCTTTGAGGCCAATGCGATGTCATTCATCGTGGTATTCTCCACTCCCATTTTAGCAAAAAGCTGACGGGCAACATCAACCAGCTTCGCTTTCGTTTTTGATATGGTCATAGGTTATAATTGCACATTACTGAATAATTTGAGCAAAAGTAACGTTTTTATTACTATCCCACAAGAAAAGCAGAATATTATTAACGCTTGTATCTAAATAAAGAACTCAAATAAGCAAAACAAACAAGCACTGACAGTCAGCTACTTATCCTAATAATGCAATTATTATTGAAAATAATCATCGAATAGTTTGCACGGTTAGAAAAAAGCAGTACCTTTGCACTCACAATACCGCGGAGTGGAGCAGTTGGCAGCTCGTTGGGCTCATAACCCAAAGGTCGTTCGTTCGAGTCGGACCTCCGCAACAACCGAGAGGTTAAGCATCTGAATAAGAAAAGCTTAACCTCTCTTTTTTTGTTTCTACCGAGACAGAAGCGAGACAGACTAAAAGTATCATTTACGTTCTTCGTTCACGAAAGAATGTAAAAAAAATGTTATCCAACCCCAAGAGAAACAGCGCATTACAAGAAGTAATGTCGTACACATTACCCGAATACAGAGAGGGTAAAGACTGCCACATTGCGTTCTATGCCTTCGACCCGGCATCAGGAGCAATGAAGAGAAAGAAGATACGCGTAAACAGTATCAAGTCGAAAACAGCCCGCAAAAGATATGCCTCCGGATTAGTCCATCGACTAACCAACCAGCTCGAAAGCGGATGGAATCCGTGGATCGAGTCCGAGAACTCAATGGCCTATCATTTGTTTGAAGCTGTGACTGACAGTTATAGTACCTATATACAGAAACTATTTAATGACGACGGACTGCGCGAACACACTTTGTATGATTATAGTAACAAGTTAAACATGCTCAAGCAATGGAACCGAACCCGAAAGGTTCCGATCACTTACATCTATCAGGTAGACAAAAGATTCATCAATGACTTTCTTGACTACGTATATATAGAAAGAAACAATGGCATCCGAACTCGAAACAACTACCTCATCTGGATAAAAACCTTTTGCGGATACCTCACTCAACGAAGCTACCTGAAGGACAACCCAACTACCGGACTCATTGCCATCCGCCAGCGCGGCCATGTCAAAGACAGGAGCGTACTAACAGACAAGGATATGTTGCGCTTGGCAAATTACCTGGACGAAAAGAACAAGCACTTCAAACTGGCCTGCATGCTGCTACACTATGTTTTTATCCGCCCCAAAGAGATGGCCAACCTTAAACTGTCCGATTTCAACATCAAAAATCAAACGATTCTAATCTCCGGTGTGTATAGCAAGAACAGGAAGAGCGAAGTCGTTACCCTACCGGTGAAGATTATCCGACTGATGCTGGATCTGGGCATATTCAACTGCCCCAGTCATTATTATCTATTCAGCACAGGCTTTATACCGGGCGAAGAGCAGAAGAGCGAAAAGAACTTCCGCGATTTTTGGCAACGCCACATCCGAAAAGATCTCAAATTCTCACTGCAATATAAGTTTTACAGCCTTAAGGACACCGGGATCACGAACATGCTGAAGTCTTGTGATACTAAGACCGTGCGCGATCAGGCTCGACACAGCAACATTGCCATCACCGACATCTACACACCGCACGATATTAAAGAGGCCAACGAACTACTGTTGAATTACGATGGTATCCTATAATATAATAGG
>JAGOOC010000010.1:0-21656 GCA_017992695.1 Bacteroides sp.
ATTGGCTACTCCTCGTTTTTTGCGATCTTCATTCATAAAAGATTGTGATTAAATTAAAGGGTCTAATGATTTCTTATAATAAGAAAGGGGAAAGTAGAGTATACAGCAGGTGCCGTATTAGAGGTCCGTTGATTTGTCATAAGCGGTAAATATTTAAAGGTTATTTTAATTCTCTCAAATTTCATTATATAATGAAAGTTCCGTCAGAACTTATACGTAAATTAAGATTTAGAAGCGTTTATTCTATGCAAAGACGCTTGAAAGCAAAATACATTTAGATGACAAAGGAGGATAAAACGCCTTATCGGAGTTTTATCCTCCACAAAGATAATTATTAATTTAATATCTGGAACAAATGTTTCATATATTTTATGTTTATGTTTATATTTTCACATCTAAAAACATTAAAAATCATTGTTATAAATACCAATACGGGGTATTTAACTTTTATATGGAGTTTTAGTAGACTTTTTAGAATAAGAAAAAGAAGAGTATCTTTGACTCACATTGAATTCCTAACTCTTTTACAATATAGCAGAGCTCTTTCAACTAGCTCCAATGCGATTGAAACAATTGTTTCAATACTAGTTAAACAGTTGTTCCTCCGCACTGAAACAGTTGTTTCAACGCGGAGGAACAACTGTTTCAGCGCAGAGGAACAACTTACACTGACTTAAACTGAATATGGTTGTCACTATGAAGGAGTTTACTCAATCAGTTGACATTTTACAGGTTTGACAAAACACAAAAGCCTTTTTGCCAATGATTCAATTCAGGTAAAATGTAAGAAGTAGCTTAAGACTCTTCTATATTTAAGGAATGAAAGTCAATCAATCCGGCCATAGGCGTCTCTTCAATGACATCGATCTCTACTCCGAACTCATGAGCTACATCGCGCAATTGTGTCGAATAACTATGGGCTAGCGAACCAACGAAACGAATGGGATAGTTCTTATAATCGTATTGGCAAACATTACGCACAAAGAAGCTGCGTAGGTTGTTGATTAGCAGATTATACACATAGTCATTATCCAAGTAATCAGCTAAGAAATAGGAGAGAGTAGCCAAAAAACGATTAGGAAAAGGATGGTTGTAAACAGAATCCATCACATCATTGGGCGAAATACGAAATTTATCATAGAAATCGGCAGCTATCTGCTTGGGAGCTAATCCTTTTAATACATCCGACAGAAAAAGCTTGCCCAGTACTGCACCACTGCCCTCATCACCCAGTATGTATCCTGCAGCCCTTATGTTCTTCACGATAATCTTTCCATCGTAAAAACAGGAGTTAGATCCGGTACCTAAAATACAGGCAATGCCCGGTTCACACTTAAACAGACCGCGTGCAGCCGCGAGCAAATCACTCTCAACTTGTATCGGTGTTTTGAATTGGGCTACCAACGAAGCACCAACGATATTCTTCTTTTCATAAGAGGAGCAACCGGCACCATAAAAGTACACTTGTTCTAACTTCTTTTTGAAGAAGGCTTCGGGCAATCCTAACCGAACGCTCCGGCTAATCTCCCGTCGACTCTGAAAGAACGGGTTAAGTCCTTCTGTAAAAACAGATTGCACCAGATGATTATCTTCAACCAATGCCCATTCAGTTCGGGTAGAACCACTCTCCGCGATAAGTTTCATTTCGTAATGTTTTTGATTTGAATACAAATATAGGTTTTATTCAAAGATAAATGAAATTCTTGATCGTTATTTTGCAAATTAATAAACATAAATCTAAAAATAACAAAACATTTGTTCTTGATGCCAAAATAAAAACTATCTTTGCTTCATCAATTGTTTCTCCTTATTTATACTTCATGAAGAAAACTCTGCTTATAATTCTGCTATTATGCAGCATCCTACTCGTTCAAGCCCAAGGTGCGACCGAGAAACGGGTTATTGTTGGTGCCGAGCAAACCCAAGCCTACCTACCTATTCTTAAAAATAAAAGAGTAGCGATCTTTTCAAATCACACGGGTATGGTGGGCAATAAACACCTACTCGATGTATTGCTAGAGAATAAGGTAAACGTGGTAGCCATCTTCTCACCCGAACATGGGTTCAGAGGGGATGCGGATGCAGGCGAACATGTTTCAAATTCGGTCGACAAAAAAACAGGAGTACCTATTCTCTCGCTGTACGACGGAAAAACAGGAAAACCAAGCAAGGGGTCTATGCAGAAATTTGACCTATTGATTGTAGACATACAGGACGTAGGGCTTCGTTTCTATACGTATTACGCCTCGATGGTGCGGCTAATGGATGCTTGCGCAGAAACAAACCGAAAGATGTTGATACTGGATCGTCCGAATCCGAACGGACATTATGTAGACGGCCCCATATTAGATATGAAGCACAAATCGGGAGTGGGTTGGTTACCTATTCCCATTGTGCACGGCATGACACTGGGCGAATTGGCAGGAATGGTCAACGGCGAGCGCTGGTTACCGGCGTCACGCATCTGCGACGTAACAGTAATCCCTTGCAAAAACTATACGCATCAAACGATGTATCAACTGCCCATTCCCCCGTCGCCAAATCTGCCAAACATGAAATCGATATACCTTTATCCATCGACTTGTTTCTTTGAGGCAACGCCCGTTAGTCTGGGACGAGGCACATCACTTCCCTTTCAGGTCTATGGCCATCCCAACATGAAAGGTTACGATTACAGTTTTACACCGAGAAGTTTGCCCGGAGCAAAGAATCCACCACAGTTGAATAAACTATGCTACGGAGTAAACTTAAGTGGATTAAGTGATGAAGAAATTTGGAAGAAGGGAGTCGATTTAAGCTATGTCATTGATGCCTATACAAACCTGAATATGAACGACCACTTCTTTCGTCCGTTCTTTGAGCTGCTCGTAGGAAGAGATTATGTACGCAAGATGATTGAGGAAGGAAAAAGTGCAGACGAAATAAAAGCGATGTGGCAGGAAGACGTGGCTACATTTAAAATTCAACGTAAACCCTATTTACTTTACCAAGAATAAACACAAATAATCACTAAAACTTTACCGTGATGAGTCCTATAGCCGTATTAATCACTATTGCATCCTATTTTCTGGTGCTGTTCACCGTATCATACATTGCCGGTAGAAAAGCCGATAACCAGGGATTCTTTGTGGGAAACCGCAAGTCGACTTGGTATGTGGTGGCTTTTGCCATGATCGGCTCCAGCATTTCGGGAGTAACCTTTGTTTCCGTACCGGGCATGGTAGCAGCGAGCGACTTCTCGTACTTGCAAATGGTACTTGGGTTTGTTGTAGGGCAGTTTATCATCGCTTTTGTATTGATACCGCTATTTTATCGCATGAATTTAGTCTCCATTTATGAGTATTTGGAAAACCGATTCGGTGCCTCTTCGTATAAAGCAGGGGCATGGTTCTTCTTTATCTCTAAAATGCTGGGGGCTGCTGTACGGTTGTTCTTAGTTTGTCTCACGTTGCAGTTATTGGTTTTCGAACCGCTTCAGTTGCCGTTTATTCTGAATGTGATTGTCACTGTTGCATTGGTGTGGCTATACACTTTCCAAGGAGGGGTAAAATCACTCATCTGGACAGATACGCTAAAAACACTCTGCTTGGTGGTGTCGGTGGTGTTATGCATTGGGTTCATAGCCTCCGATCTTGATTTAGGCTTGGGCAGTATGGTAACAACCATAGTCGATAGCGACCTATCGCGCATGTTCTTTTTTGACGATGTCAATGACAAGCGCTACTTCTTCAAGCAATTTCTGGCAGGTGTATTCACCATGATTGCCATGACGGGGCTCGACCAAGACATGATGCAGCGCAACCTGAGCTGCAAAAACTTCAAAGATTCGCAGAAGAACATGATCACAAGCGGTGTTTCGCAGTTCTTTGTTATTTTGCTGTTTCTGATGTTAGGCGTGCTGCTTTATACTTTTACAGCCCAACAAGGCATTGTAAACCCTGCAAAAAGCGACCAGTTGTTCCCCATGATTGCTACCGGGAACTACTTCCCGGCCATTGTGGGTGTTTTGTTTATTATCGGATTGATTGCGGCGGCTTACTCGGCTGCCGGATCGGCACTGACAGCGCTTACCACGTCGTTCACCATCGATATCTTGAAAGCAAAAGACAAGGCAGAAGATGAATTGGTGAGGATTCGCAAACGGGTACATGTAGGCATGGCAGTAGTAATGGGTGTTGTGATCTTTGTGATCGATATACTCAACAACACGAGCGTTATTGATGCCGTGTATATTTTAGCCAGTTATTCGTATGGGCCGATCTTGGGATTATTTGCCTTCGGCATCTTTACCAAGAAAACCGTTCGCGATCGATATGTTCCGCTAGTCGCCATCCTCTCTCCCATTCTTTGCTTTATTTTGCAGAAAAACTCGGAGACCTGGTTCAATGGCTATCAGTTTAGCTACGAGCTGTTGATCTTCAATGCCTTTTTCACCTTTATCGGACTTTGTCTACTTATCAAGAAAACAACTAATTCAACACGTTAATGAAAAGCATACGCACCTCCTTCTTAGCCTTGTTTGTAGCAATTTTGCTACCACAGGTGGTCATGGCGCAAAGTGTCACTCCCGAAGTGTGTGCTGCGCTGAGCAATGCCATTGACGCTATTGCTCGAGAAGAGATATCGGTTGGTAAAGTCAAAATTGATTCTGTAAGCGTTACAAACAAAGTGGTCAACTTGTTTGCGAACTACAATTGCTCCTATATCCCTTTCAGAGAAGATAACGTAGCGCGTATTTACAGCGAGGTACGCGCCTTGCTCCCTGCCCAACTATCCAAACATCGGATACAGATTTACACCGATCGAAAACTTATTGAAGAGTTGATACCCCTATCGTTACGTAGCAAAAAAGAGAAGAGGGTAATTACGTTCAGCCACAAGGTTGACAAGCCGCTCATTACACGCCTATCTACCCCTTACACACCTACCAATGGATTGCTCAACAGACACATTGCCCTTTGGCAAAGCCATGGTTACTATTACGAACCCAAGCTAACTCGTTGGGAGTGGCAACGCGCACGTATTTTTCAAACGGTAGAAGATTTGTACACGCAGAGTTATGTGCTTCCATTTTTGGTGCCTATGCTAGAACAAGCCGGTGCAAACGTATTGATCCCACGCGAACGTGATACACAAACGGTCGAGCTCATTATTGACAACGATGGTTCTCCTACTCAACGTTCTACCTATGCAGAACTTTCTGGCCATAAAATATGGCACACAGGTAGTCATCCGGGATTTGCCTACCAACGCACTACCTATACAGCGTTCGAGAATCCTTTCAAAGAGGGTAGCTTCCGACTCACAGAGACTATTAAAAAGGGAAAAGAAAGCATTGTTGAATGGGTTCCCGAGATTCCACAAACCGGAAAATATGCCGTTTACATCGCTTACCAAACCGTAGCAAGCAGCACTAACGATGCGCTTTACACAGTGCATCACAAAGGAGGTACATCGCAATTCAACGTGAACCAACAGATGGGTGGCGGCACTTGGATTTACTTGGGTCACTTTGCTTTTGATGCCGGAAAGAGCAATGCCGGCAAAGTAACACTAAGCAACCGCTCTTCGAAAGCCGGGCGCACCGTAACAGCCGATGCAGTGAAAATTGGAGGGGGTTATGGTAACATAGCCCGTCGCATATCGGATGAGGGAGCAACCGAGAATATAAAGAGCTCAGAAACCGCTTTGAAACTTATGGAGAAACAGCTACCCACAGTGGATTATCCTTACGAAACCAGTGGCTACCCTCGCTTTTGTGAGGCAGCGCGTTACTGGATGCAATGGGCGGGTATCCCCGATTCGGTGTACTCCGAAAGTCGGGGAAAGAACGATTACACCGACGACTACAAAGCCCGTGGGCTTTGGGTAAACTATTTGGCAGGTGGCTCGTCGGCCAACCCCAATGAACAAGGACTATGCATTCCGCTTGATATGGCCTTTGCATTTCATACCGATGCAGGAACCACGATGAACGATTCCATCATCGGCACACTGGGCATCTTCTATACAGACGTATCGAATGGGATGTATGCAAACGGCGCTTCACGCTATGCAGCACACGATTTGACGGACTTGATTCAGTCAAACATCACTCGTGACATCCGAACCCTGTATGAGCCTAACTGGACCCGCCGGGGCATGTGGAACAAATCCTACTATGAAGCACGTGCACCCCACGTGCCGACCATGTTGCTCGAGCTGCTCTCTCATCAAAACTTTGCCGACATGCGCTACGGGCTCGATCCTCGTTTTCGTTTCACCGTAAGCCGAGCGATCTATAAAGGTATCTTGCAGTTTGTTTGTTCACAGTACAAGATGCCTTATGTGGTACAGCCACTGCCCGTTGACCACCTCAGTCTGCGCTTTACCACCGGCAACGAAATAGAGTTAAGCTGGCAACCCGTCAACGATCCATTGGAAGCAACGGCCAAACCGGATAGCTACCTGGTTTACACCCGCATAGGAGATGCCGATTTTGATCAGGGAACCCTTGTAACGGGCACGACCTACCGCACAACAGTGCCCAACGACGTGGTATGCAGCTATAAAGTCACTGCATTAAATAAAGGTGGAGAGGGGTTTCCTTCCGAGATACTTTCGACAGGAAAAGCAACAGACAGCCGTGGAACAGTTTTGATTGTCAATGGATTCGACCGCATAAGCGCGCCAGCCGACTTTGCAGCACCAACCGATTCTATCGCAGGCTTTCTAGATGCATTGGATCATGGAGTTCCCTATAAAGAAGACATCAGCTACATCGGAAGCATGAAAGAGTTTAGACGCTCAATTCCTTGGATGGACGATGATGCTTCGGGTTTTGGCGATAGTTATGCCAATTACGAAACGACGGTCATTGCCGGCAATACATTCGATTATCCATCAGTACACGGCGCTGCCATGCTTAAGGCAGGTTATTCGTTTGTCTCGTGTAGCGACGAATCGATTGAAAGTCAAACTATCCGCATGAATGACTATCAGGTGGTAGACCTCATTTTGGGCAAAGAGTGTCAAACCAAAATGGGAAGGGGTGGCATCACGCCTTTAGCATTCAAGACTTTCAGCAAAGAGATGCAAGATGCCATTGCAGTTTATTGCTTGGCGGGTGGAAACTTCTTTGTGTCGGGTGCTTACCTTGGCTCCGACCTCTGGGACAATCGGTTGGTTAAAGCCAACGAAGCCGACAGGAAATTTGCAACTGAGGTATTAAAATACAAATGGCGTGTGGGACAGGCAGCCACGATGGGGAAAGTCAAAACCGTGACCTCACCCTTTTCGACCATGGGTAGACACTATACTTACTACAACGAATTGAACTCCGAATCCTACGTGGTCGAAGCCCCCGACGCCATTGAGCCTGCCGATAAAGAGGCGGCCACCGTGATGCGGTATACAGAAAATAACCTCAGTGCCGGTGTAGCCTATAAGGGAGCTTACAAAACGTATGTATTGGGCTTCCCCTTCGAATCACTCCGAACAGTTACCGAACGAAACCAACTGATGAAAGAGATTTTACTGTTTTTTACAGGTGATGCATCCGACCTTGGTTCTCGCACCACTACTAACCCTAATCGTGAAACGCTATGAATAGAAAATTGAACAGCTGCATCGTAGGGATACTTTTAGCTTGCACAACCCTCCATGCACAAGTAGGCGAACGATTCCGTTTCGCTCTGCTTACCGATTTGCACATCACCTCAAAGACCACCGCTACCGAGGATCTGGAACGAGCAGTCAAACAGCTCAATGCCACACCAGACATCGACTTCGTTGTTGTAGCAGGCGACGTAACCGAAGAGGGCGACCGCGCTTCACTATTGCGCACCAAAGAGATACTCGACCAACTTCACATAAAATACTACATCGCTCCAGGCAATCACGAAACGAAGTGGAGTGAAAGTGGCGTGACCGATTTCGGACATATCTTTGGCGGAGAACGGTTCGAATTTGAGCACAAGGGCTTCCTCTTTCTGGGCTTCAATACCGGGCCACTGATGCGAATGGCCGATGGGCACGTAGCCCCACAAGACATTACCTGGATGAAAGAGCGACTGGCGAAAGTGGGGAAAAAGAAGCCGGTGTTCCTCGTTACACACTACCCCCTGCAAAAGGGTGATGTAGACAACTGGTACGAGGTAACCGATGCGGTACGCACCTATAATATAAGGGCATTTTTGGGTGGGCATTACCACTCGAACCGAGCTTTGAGCTACGATGGCATTCCGGGTATTCTCAACCGATCGGTCCTTCGTGCCAAAGAGTTGACTGGCGGATACAGTGTCTATACCGTTACACCCGACTCGTTACTCGTATCGGAACAGAAGATAGGCAAAGAGCCTCAACAATGGACCTCGCTCTCGCTGACCAAAACCTATTATACGCTGCAAGGTGCAACAGACAAATACCCTGACTTTTCGGTTAATCAAATCTATCCGCAAGTAAAAGAGCATTGGTTGGTAAAGACCGGAATCGGCATCTATGGTTCGCCTGCTGTATATAATGAGCAGGTATTCGTTGCCGATGACATGGGATTTCTTACAGCTTACCGCTTGAAAGACGGTAAAAAACAATGGAGTTTCCGCAGTGGCAATCGAATTGTGGGCACCCCTGCCGTAGCCGACAACAGAGTGGTTTTCGGATCGACCGACAAGCACATCTACGGACTGGATGCCAAAAGCGGAAAGCAGTGCTGGAGAATTGAAACAACCGAGCCGGTATTGGGTGCTGTAAGCATTGAAAACGGAGTTGCCTATGTAGGGGCAAGCGACCACACCTTCCGAGCCATTCGTATCAAAGACGGAAAATTACTTTGGAGCTATACCGGGGTGAAAGGATACATTGAAACCCTGCCGCTTATCGTGGATAATAAAGTAGTCTTCGGTGCATGGGACAATACGCTCTACGCGCTTGACAAAAAAAATGGCCAAGAACTATGGAAGTGGACAGGCGGACTGACACGTATGCACTTCTCTCCTGCTGCCGTATGGCCTGTTGCAGCCCATGGCAAAGTGTTTATTACCGATCCGGAACGTGCCTTGACGGCAATTGATTTGGAAAAAGGAACTACCGTATGGCGCACTTATCAATCTAAAGTGCGCGAAACCATTGGTCTGTCGGAAGATAAAGAACGCCTATACAGCAAAACGATGGGTGATAGCGTTGTCTGCTTTGCCACTCGTGGAAATACGCCCCAACAGCTCTGGGCATCGGATGTAGGCTTTGGGTATGAGCATGCCCCCTCTATGCAAATAGAAAAAGAGGGCATCGTGTATGGTAGTACAAAAGGAGGTCTTATCTTTGCACTTGATGCGCTAAGCGGACGGGTATTATGGAAACACAAGGTGGGCAATTCGCTAATCAACACGGTTGTCCCGTTGAGCCGCCATCGTGTATTATTCAGTGCCACCGGCGGCGAAACAGGGTTACTGGAATGGAACGAAAAACAAAAAAACAATCTATAAATAATCAAACATTATGAGAACAACCATCAATTGCTTTATTCCTTATACGGAAGTAGCTCAAGTCGAGAAAACAGTACAAGGACTTCAAGCAAGTGAACTTGTCCAAACCATCTATCTGATGGCAACCAATAGCACCATTAACCCGCTGCCGGGTTGCGAGCTACTTGTAGTTGACAAATTCAACAACAGCGCTTCTATATGTGACATTGCAACGCATTCGGATGCAGATTACACCCTCATTTATACAAAAGAGACCACCTTGGAACTGGGGTTGTACGCTCTGGAACGCATGGTGAATATAGCCAAAGATAGCGGTGCAGGCATGGTATATGCCGATCATTATCAAGTGATAGGTGGCGAGCGAAAGAATGCTCCAGTCATTGATTACCAACAAGGAAGTCTCAGAGATGACTTCAACTTCGGTTCGGTATTGTTGTTCAACGCTAAAGCATTGAAAGAGGCTACCAAAGGGATGAAAGCCGATTACGACCATGCCGGATTGTATGACCTACGCCTGAAGCTATCGCAGCAGTACGCGCTGGTACACATCAACGAATACTTGTACAGCGAAGTCGAAAATGATACCCGCAAAAGCGGTGAAAAGATTTTCGACTATGTAGACCCTAAGAACCGTAGCCGACAAATAGAGATGGAAGCCGCTTGTACAGAGCACCTGAAAGAGATTGGTGGCTATCTGGCTCCCGAATTCAATAAAATAGAGTTTTCGGCCGATCATTTTGAGTACGAGGCTTCAGTGATTATCCCTGTGCGCAACCGCATCCTTACTATTCGAGACGCCATCCGTTCAGTACTGGATCAAAAAACAGATTTCAAATTCAACCTCATCATTGTAGATAACCACTCTACGGATGGAACGTCGGAAGCTATTAATGAATTTAAGTCAGACGGACGGCTCATCCATGTGCTCCCCGAGCGCCACGACTTGGGCATTGGCGGTTGCTGGAACATGGGCGTGCATCACCCCAAATGTGGAAAGTTTGCGGTACAGTTAGATAGTGACGACGTGTATGCACACAAAAACACCCTTCAAACTATGGTTAAGGCCTTTTATGAACAGAACTGTGCAATGGTTGTAGGTACGTATATGATGACAGACTTCAACATGAATATGATTGCTCCCGGTATTATTGATCACAAAGAGTGGACACCCGAGAATGGTCGAAACAACGCGCTACGGATCAATGGGTTGGGTGCTCCTCGGGCTTTTTATACCCCGGTATTGCGTGACATCAAGGTACCCAACACCAGCTATGGTGAAGATTATGCACTGGGATTGAATTTCTCACGTCACTACCAGATAGGACGCGTGTATGAGGTGGTTTACCTCTGTCGCCGATGGGATGATAACTCGGATGCTTCGCTCGATATCGTTAAGATGAACGGACACAACCTATATAAAGATCGCATCCGCACCTGGGAGCTACAAGCACGCATAGCCATGAACAAGAAATAAGACTTATGGAAAATACGATTCAGCACCTATTCGAAGAACAGCTCGGCTCCTGGACGCTCGCGAGAAACAACTACAATGCCCTTGCACAAGTTAGGGTAAAAGAGTTGAAAGTAAACGGCATTGATTACAAGGTGCAGTTTAACCCGGCACGTATCGTTTCGTCAGCTGCGAAGGTTGACAGCCAATCGATACAAGCGCGCAAATGCTTTCTCTGCCCGGCACACCTGCCGGCAGAGCAGAAAGGGATTCCTTTTGCAGAGCAGTACACGATATTGGTCAATCCGTTCCCCATCTTTCCACGCCACCTGACTATACCTGAAGAGGCTCACGTAGACCAACGGATTTACAGTCGCTTTGCCGACATGCTCGATCTTGCAGCTACTGCCAAGGACTATGTGCTCTTTTACAACGGACCGAAGTGTGGAGCTTCGGCTCCCGACCATGCTCATTTTCAGGCAGGAAGCAAAGGGTTCCTACCCATTGAGCAGCAGTGGGAAACGCTGAGAGAGCTGAAAATAACCACCCAAGGAGCAGCCACACTCTGGTTATTGAATGACGCGCCACGCAACACATTGTTGCTCGAAAGCCCCGATAAGCAAGAGGTCGTTGAGTTGTTTCATCGCGTTTACAACGCTTTGGAACAAAAGCCGGGCGAAGAAGAACCAATGATGAACGTATTGGCGTGGTTTGAAAGGGGAGAGAGTCAATCGGAAAATACGGGAAAATACGTTGTTTGTCTGTTTCCGCGCAGCCAACACCGGCCATCGTGCTACAGCGCCGAGGGTGACACCAACATCCTGATTAGCCCTGCTTCTGTAGATATGGGTGGAGTATTCATTACTCCACGCGAGGTCGACTTTGAGAAAATAACGGCTGCCGACATCGCAACCATCCTCACAGAGGTTTGCTTGTCGAGAGAAGCCCTTCAATCATTTATCGAACGCATAAAGAAATAAATCATGAACGAACCCCAAGTACACGTCGGCATACTTTTTGAGCCACAGATTGCATTTGAACTACTTGCTCCTTACCACATCAATGGGCAAGAGGTAAGTGGCACCCAAGTGGTGAGTTACGACAACGGATCCATATTGTGGAACGGAGCGCTTTATCAAGAGTTGCTATTCACTCCGCTAACCGATGCCACTTCCTCTTTCGAGCTGTTCGATGTAACCATTGGCATTAACTTTCATTGGGAGCGAAAGGAAAACCAACGGTTTCTCGGCTCGCTGAAGTTCATCGTAGAGCACGAAAAGTTAACCGGCATCAATGTAATTGGTGTGGAGGATTACCTCACTAGTGTTATCTCTTCAGAGATGAGTGCTAAAGCGTCGTTGGAGTTACTGAAAGCACACGCTGTCATCTCGCGCAGTTGGCTTCTCGATAAGCTGAACATAACCAAACAGCCCGATGGTAAAACGGAAGTTCGTCCTTCGGCTCCTACATTTTATGTCACAGATTCGGAGTTTATCAAGTGGTACGAATGTGACGCACATATTCATTTCGATGTGTGTGCCGATGATCACTGTCAACGTTACCAAGGCATTACACGCGCCTCTACCCCACTCGCTGCCGAGGCAACTTCGAGCACACGAGGAGAGGTAATCATGAGTGACGGCAACGTTTGTGATGCACGCTTCTCCAAATGTTGCGGTGGAGCATTCGAAGAGTTCGCTTCGTGCTGGGCAACTGTTTCTCACTCCTATTTACAGAAAAAGCGCGACAGCCAAACCAACACCGAACTACCCGACCTTCGGATAGAGAGCGAAGCAGATCGATGGATACGCACCTCGCCCGAAGCCTTTTGTAATACAACAGACAAACAAGTACTGGCTCAGGTGTTAAACAATTACGATCAGGAGACAACCGATTTCTACCGTTGGAAAGTAACCTACGAACAAGCAGCGTTATCCAAATTGATATTCGAACGTTCGGGTATCGACTATGGACAAATTATCGATCTTATTCCGGTGGAACGTGGTGTATCGGGCAGGTTGATTAAACTAAAGATCGTCGGCAGCAAGCGCACGATGACGATTGGTAAGGAGCTTGAGATTCGTCGTACCCTGTCCGCTTCACACCTCTATAGCTCGGCATTTGTGATCGACAAGGTCGACACAGTCGAAGGCGTTCCCGGACAGTTCATACTGACCGGTGCCGGATGGGGGCACGGTGTAGGGCTTTGCCAGATAGGCGCTGCCGTAATGGGCGAACAAGGCTATGCTTACGATGAAATACTCTTGCACTATTACATTGGTGCGACTATAGATAAACTATACTAACTTTACAATCATGAAGAACAAAGTAACCTCTCCCTGGGCCTGGATACCCACCCTTTATTTCGCTCAGGGTTTACCCTATGTAGCCGTGATGACGATCTCGGTAATCATGTACAAGAATCTGGGTATATCGAATACAGATATCGCTCTTTATACCTCGTGGTTATACCTGCCATGGGTCATCAAACCCTTTTGGAGTCCCTTTGTCGATTTATTGAAAACAAAGCGCTGGTGGGTAACAACCATGCAGCTGTTTGTAGGTGCCGGACTGGCCGGCATTGCTTTTACGATTCCAATGTCCGACTTTTTCCAAACCACCCTGGCTATCTTTTGGCTGGTAGCGTTTAGTTCGGCTACGCATGACATTGCAGCCGATGGGTTCTATATGCTTTCACTCAATGTAAAAGACCAAGCATTATATGTAGGAATTAGAAGTACATTTTACCGCATCGCGACTATTGCCGGACAGGGGCTACTTGTGGTACTGGCAGGCGAGTTAGAAAAACGTACTTCAAGTATCGCCATGGCGTGGAGCATTACGTTCTATATTTTGGCAGGAGCCTTTATTGCATTCTACCTCTATCACAGTTTCATCTTACCACGTCCCGACTCGGATCATCCTGCCGTAGGAGAAGTGAATGCCAGTAACATTTTCAAAGAGTTCTTTGCAACGTTCGCCTCTTTCTTTCGTAAAAAGCAGGCCTTTGTAGCCATACTTTTCATGCTGTTTTATCGTTTTCCGGAGGCACAATTGGTGAAGATGATCAACCCTTTCTTATTAGATCCGCTAGAGAAAGGTGGACTGGGACTGACTACAGCAGAAGTAGGCTTTGTTTATGGCACTATTGGAATCATCGGCCTAACGCTGGGCGGCATCATCGGTGGGTTCTGCGCTGCCCGAGGAGGTTTGCAGAAGTGGCTTTGGCCCATGGCGTGGAGCATTTCGCTTACCTGCATCACGTTTGTTTACTTAGGCTATTTTCAGCCTCAAGACTTTTTTGTCATCAACCTCTGTGTCTTCATTGAGCAGTTTGGTTATGGCTTTGGCTTCACAGCCTATATGCTTTACCTCATTTACTATTCGGAGGGCGAACATAAAACCGCTCACTATGCCATCTGTACGGCCTTTATGGCGTTAGGAATGATGTTGCCGGGCATGGCTGCCGGTTGGCTCCAAGAACAAATCGGGTATGAAAACTTCTTTATTTGGGTCATGATATGCTGCGCTGCAACAATCACCGTCTGTGCATTCATTAAGATAGATCCCAACTATGGAAAAAAAGTAGAAAATTCAACTAACTAATCGGATATGAAAAAGATAAAATCATTTCTCTTCCTCCTTCTTTGCGTTACCCTAACCAGTGTACAGGCGCAGAAGATCAAAATTAAAACCGGTATCGAGGTACTAAAAGAGCAACACTTCAAATGTTTGGAAGGTAAACGCGTGGGCCTCATCACCAACCCTACCGGAGTGGATAACCACCTGCGTTCAACCATTGATATCTTGCACGAAGCACCAAACGTGAATTTAGTAGCGCTTTATGGCCCCGAACATGGAGTGCGAGGCGATGTACATGCCGGAGATAAGGTTGACAGTTCAACCGACGCCTCAACCGGACTACCGGTTTATTCGCTCTACGGCAAGACACGTAAGCCCACACCGGAAATGCTTAAAGACATTGATGTACTTGTGTATGACATTCAAGACATCGGCTGTCGCTCATTCACCTACATCAGCACCATGGGCGTAGCCATGGAGGCTGCAGCCGAGAATGGAAAGGAGTTCATTGTATTAGATCGCCCTAACCCGGTGGGTGGTCTTAAGGTAGAGGGAAATTTAACGGAAGAGAAGTACATTTCGTTTGTGAGCCAATTCAAAATCCCTTACCTTTACGGGCTCACTTGCGGCGAGTTGGCACTGATGTTAAACGGCGAACGCATGCTAGCCGGAGAGCCTTGTCGCCTGCAAGTGGTGAAGATGAAAGGATGGAAACGTAAAATGGATTATACAGAGACCGGACTTCAATGGGTACCCTCCTCTCCCCATATCCCACACCCCCATTCGGCCCTATTCTATCCGGTTTCGGGTATACTGGGCGAATTGGGCTATATGTCTATTGGTGTAGGCTATACCATCCCGTTTCAAATGTTTGCTGCCCCTTGGATAGAGGCTGAAAAGCTTGCTGCTGCCTTAAACCGTCTGAATGTATCTGGAGTTATCTTTAGACCGATGTACCTCAAACCCTTTTACTCGGTAGGAAAAGGCGAGCTATTGCAAGGCGTGCAGGTACACATTACAGACATGAAACAAGTGCGTTTAAGCGAAATCCAATTCTTAGTGATGCAAGAAGTAGCTGCCTTATATCCCGATCGGGCAGTGTTTGATCACGCAGACAAAGGGCGTTTCTCTATGTTCGATAAAGTAAGCGGATCGAATGAGATTCGTGAACGTTTCGCCAAACGTAACCGTTGGGAAGATATTCGCGAGTATTGGTACAAGGATGTAGAGCCGTTCAAGAAATTATCGAAGCGCTATTATTTATATAAATAGTTGATTTTCTGCAAACTGCTTAAAAGTAACCCTATGGAGAAAGAGAACAGATACAGTGCTTTTTTGGAGAAGATTCAACGCTTCGTTCCACAAGAGAGAATATATACGGATGAGCTTCGCCGCTTGGCTTGGGGCACAGATGCAGGTTTCTATCGTCTTGTTCCACAAATCGTTATCCGTTCGGAAAACGAAGAGGAGGTCTCTAAACTGTTGCGTATAGCCGACCGCTACGAACTACCTGTCACCTTTCGTGCAGCAGGCACCAGCTTGTCCGGGCAGGCCATCAGCGACTCTATCCTTATTGTAGCCGGTAAGCATTGGGAGCAGTATTCCATCTCGCCCGATCACGAACGAATCACCCTTCAACCGGGTATCGTTGGGCAACGGGTAAACGAAATTCTCGCTCCTTATCAACGGAAATTCGCACCCGACCCGGCATCTGTTAAAAGTGCCATGGTAGGAGGGATTGTGATGAATAATGCCTCAGGAATGAACTGTGGCACACATGCCAATAGCGACCGCATGCTCCTTTCGGCACGGTTGATACTTCCTGATGGAACCATACTCGATACGGGTTCGGCAACAAGTCGGGCGCAATTCGCAGCCTCTCACGCTTCTTTTCTATCAACCATTGAGGCGTTACGCAGTCGCATCCTAACAGATGAAGCACTCGTTGCACGCATTCGATACAAGTATGCGATCAAGAATGTGATGGGAATCAATCTATTACCTTTTATCCTGTTCGAAGACCCTTTTGATATTATCGCTCACTTGCTGGTGGGCTCTGAAGGTACACTCGCATTCCTCTCCGAAGTAACGATGAAAACCGAGTATGACTACCCGCATAAGGCAAGTGCCATGCTCTACTTTTATGACATCAAAGAAGCCTGCCGTGCTGTAGTGGCCATGAAAGGGTTAGTTGATGCCGATGGTACGCCCATCGTCTTCGGTGCCGAACTGCTTGATCATAAATCGCTCGCTTCGGTCAATGACACTACCGGTGAGGGACTGACCGCTGTGTTAACCGAAACCAAAGCACGTACGGCAGAAGAGTTGCAGCGTCGTATCCGCAGCATCACCACGATGCTTACCCAATTCAACACCTATCTATCGCCCTATTTCACGGATAAAGTAGAGGAGTACTCCCGCTATTGGGCTATCCGTTCCGGCATTTTTCCTTCGGTAGGTGGAACACGCCAGCCGGGTACTACTTGTCTGATCGAAGATGTAGCCTTTCACATCAATGATTTACCCGAAGCAACCGCAGCCTTGCAAGCGCTTATTGCCAGCCACGGTTATGACGATGCTTGCATTTACGGCCATGCACTCGAAGGAAACTATCACTTCATTATCAATCAAAGCTTTAGCACAGAAAGTGAAGTGCAACGCTACGCATCGTTGATGAAGGATGTCATAACACTGGTGGTCGACAAATACAACGGTTCGCTCAAAGCCGAGCACGGCACGGGCCGCAACATGGCACCCTTCGTACGCTACGAGTGGGGAGACACGGCCTATCAACTCATGAAAGAGATCAAACAACTCTTTGATCCTAAAGGGTTGCTGAACCCGGGCGTGATATTCAATGATGATCCGCTGTGTTATATCAAAAACTTTAAACCGTTGCCTCTTGCTCACCCCATCGTAGACAAATGCATTGAGTGTGGCTTTTGCGAAGTAAATTGCCTGACGTGTGGTTTCACCTTGTCTTCACGCCAACGCATCGTTGTGCAACGCGAGATAGCCCGACTGCGACAAGAGGGCAACCATCCGGAACAGCTGGCGAAGCTCGAGAAGCAATACCGATACCCTGGTAACGAAACGTGTGCCGGCGACGGACTCTGCGCCTTGTCTTGCCCAATGGGTATCAACACAGGAGACCTGACGCATATACTTCGCGAAGCAACGTTTCCTCAAGGTAGCTTAGCCTATGCATTAGGTGATTTTGCGGCCAACCACTTTGCCGGCATCAAGCATACCATTCGCCCGGTATTAACACTCGCTAATACAGCACACGGTGTGCTTGGAACGAAAAGCATGACATGCATAACCAAGGGAATGCATCGCATAGTCGGGCTCCCACAGTGGACTCCTGCCATGCCTAAAGCTTACCAAGTAAACGAGAAGCAACTCAATAGAGAGCAAGCACCGTTGCAATCAACACAGCCAATCGACTCATCTTCAACAACCCCTGAGCCCTTAAAGGTAGTATACTTCCCCAGTTGCATCAATCAAACGATGGGGCTTCCTCGCAAATCGCCAACCGAGCAGCCACTCGTAAATAAAATAATGTCACTGCTTCACAAGGCCGGTTATGAGGTAATCTTTCCCAAAGAGATGGACAATCTTTGTTGTGGCACCATTTGGGAGAGTAAAGGTATGCCTGTTATTGCCGATCGAAAAGCAGCCGAATTGGGAAAAGCGTTGTGGGAAGCTTCTGAACAAGGACGCTATCCGGTACTTTGCGATCAAAGCCCTTGCCTGCACCGCATGCGAGAGACCATCAAACAGATGAAACTCTACGAACCGGCAGAATTTATCACCATTTTTTTGGTAGACAAGCTTGTATTCAAACCTATTGACCGCCCGGTAGCGTTACACGTAACCTGCTCCATGCGCCACATGGGACTAGCAGACACCATCATTGCGTTGGCTAAACGATGCTCTACTCAGGTCTTTGTTCCTGCCGAGGTGGGCTGCTGCGGATTTGCCGGCGACAAAGGATTTACACACCCCGAAGTGAATGAATATGCCTTACGAAAACTTCGTCCTCAGATAGAGACGACAAAGATTGGTATAGGCTATTCGAACAGCCGAACCTGCGAAATCGGGCTAACCACCCACGCCGGTATCCCTTATGTTTCTATTGCTTACTTGGTAGACGAATGTACCACCTTTAATAACCTGCTACAACAATGAGTAAAACAATCAACTCGCGCTTGCTCGCACTCGATGTGTTACGCGGCATTACCATCGCCGGAATGATTCTGGTGAATAATCCCGGTTCATGGGGGCATATCTATACCCCACTTGGACATGCTGAATGGAACGGTTTGACTCCAACCGATCTTGTCTTTCCTTTCTTTATGTTTATTATGGGTATCTCGACCTATATCTCCTTACGGAAATATCAGTTCGAATTCTCGCTGGCTGCCGCTGCCAAAATACTCAAGCGAACAGTAGTGATCTTCGCCATCGGACTGGGCATAGCTTGGTTCGCCATCCTTTGCCGAACAGGCGAGTGGTTGTCATTCGATCACATTCGCATTTTGGGCGTGATGCAACGACTTGCCCTTTGTTACGGGGCAACAGCACTCATCGCCTTGACCGTAAAGCACCGCTACATACCCATATTTATTGCAGTGATGTTGGTAGGGTACTTTATACTACTCATCACCGGTAACGGTTTTGCTTACAATGATACCAACATTCTCTCTATCGTTGATCGGGCCGTGTTGGGAGAGGCACACATGTACAAGGACAACGGCATCGACCCTGAAGGGTTGCTCAGTACCCTTCCCGCTATTGCACACGTACTCATCGGCTTTTGCGTAGGCAAGCTACTGATGGAGGTCAAAGAGATAAGCGATAAATTACTGCGATTATTCTTGGTGGGCACTGTGCTTACTTTCGTAGGTTTCTTATTGAGCTACGGATGCCCTATCAACAAAAAGATTTGGTCGCCTACCTTCGTGCTTGCCACCTGTGGACTGGCTTCGAGTTTCTTGGCTCTGCTTGTTTGGATGATCGATGTGAAAGGATATAAAACCTGGTGTCGTCCGTTCGAAGTGTTTGGTGTAAACCCATTGTTCATCTACGTGATGGCAGGCGTACTTTCGATCTTGCTCTCCAGCATCACCATTCCTTATGGTGTGACCGGGGAACCAATGGCACTTAAAACCTACTTTTATAACATAATCCTCCAACCCGCACTGGGCCAATATTTAGGTTCACTGGCCTACGCATTGCTCTTTGTTATCCTAAACTGGAGCATCGGATATGTACTTTACAAAAACAAAATATACATCAAAATATGATACTAATAGCAGATAGTGGTTCTACCAAAACCGATTGGTGCATGGTAAACAATGGAACATTGATTCAACAGGTTTTTACCAAAGGCACCAACCCTTTCTTTCAGTCTGAAGAGGAAATTAGCGCTGAAATTGCCAGTTCATTACTTCCTCAGCTGACAACTCATCGTTTTAAAGCCGTTTATTTCTACGGTGCAGGCTGTGCCTTCCCCGACAAGATAGAGACTGTGCGCCGTGCCATTGCCGCGCATTTAGAAGTAAGCGACACCATCGAAGTGAGTACCGACATGCTGGCTGCCGCACGCGGTTTATGCGGTCATAAACCAGGCATTGCTTGCATCATGGGCACGGGTTCAAACTCGTGCTATTACGATGGAGAGCAAATTGTTCATAACGTATCGCCATTGGGCTTCATTCTGGGTGATGAAGGGAGTGGTGCCGTAATAGGCAAACTATTGGTGGGCGATTTACTCAAGAATCAGCTGTCGCAAGCGTTAAAGGAGCAGTTTCTGGAGCAGTTCAACCTCACTCCGGCAGATATCATCGACCGCATTTATCGTCAGCCGTTTCCTAATCGCTTTTTAGCCAGCCTCTCTCCCTTTGCATTGCAGCATCTGGATCAACCCAAGGTGCGAGCACTGGTGCTCGACAGCTTCCGGGCCTTCCTCAAACGCAATGTGAAACAGTACGATTACCAGGAGGTTCCCGTACACTTCATCGGTTCGATAGCTTATTACTATCAAGAGGTACTGGCAGAAGCTGCTGCTGCAGAGGATGTTCAGTTAGGTACCATCATCCAAAGCCCTATGCCCGGGCTCATCCACTTTCATTATTCATAACGCTTAACACAGAAAGATTCATGGCTTTTATAAAAATATCCGAGCAACCCTCACTCTATAACGATTTAGAGAAGAAGTCTATCCGCGAACTGCTGGAAGAGATCAACACCGAAGATCAGAAAGTGGCCTTAGCCACAGCACGTGCCATTCCTCAGATCGAAAAGTTAGTCAGTCAGATCGTTCCCCGCATGAAGCAAGGGGGACGCATCTTCTATATGGGCGCCGGTACCAGCGGACGCTTGGGTGTACTCGACGCTTCGGAAATACCGCCTACATTCGGCATGCCGCCTACACTTGTCATCGGGCTTATTGCCGGAGGAGACACCGCCTTGCGCAACCCGGTAGAGAATGCAGAAGACGACACCATGCGTGGTTGGGAGGAACTCGAAGCGCATCACATCACGACGAAAGATACCGTAATCGGTATTGCTGCCTCGGGCACTACCCCTTACGTTATCGGCGCAATGCATGAAGCGCGCAAACGCGGTATCCTGACCGGTTGCATCACCAGCAACCCCGACTCGCCCATGGCCGCTGAAGCGGATATACCTATTGAGATGATTGTGGGTCCAGAATACGTTACCGGAAGTTCGCGCATGAAATCGGGAACAGGACAGAAGATGATTCTCAACATGATTACAACCTCGGTCATGATTCAGCTGGGACGGGTCAAAGGCAATAAAATGGTCAACATGCAGCTCAGCAATCAGAAACTGGTTGATCGGGGTGCGCGTATGCTCGTTGAAGAGCTTGGCCTCGAATACGATCAGGCTAAAGCGTTGCTGCTGATGCACGGATCAGTGAAAAAGGCAACAGATGCCTATCGAGCCGACCAATAAACAACTCCATTTTGACAAAGATACTTATATGAAACTACTATTTGTGGTTCTTGCCTGCACCTTGTCCACCATCACGGCCGGTGCTCAATCGCTTCCTCGCGTAGCCCCGGAACAAGTAGGCATGAATGCTCGTCACCTAAGCACCTATGCCGATGCTGCCATCAACCAAGCGGTTGCTC
>JAGOOC010000010.1:21756-66587 GCA_017992695.1 Bacteroides sp.
GCCTGCACCTTGTCCACCATCACGGCCGGTGCTCAATCGCTTCCTCGCGTAGCCCCGGAACAAGTAGGCATGAATGCTCGTCACCTAAGCACCTATGCCGATGCTGCCATCAACCAAGCGGTTGCTCAAAAAGAGATTCCCGGTGCAGTGCTGGCTGTGGTTCGTCAAGGAAAACTGGCCTACCTCAAAGCCTACGGTAATAAGCAGGTCTACCCCACTACTGAGCGGATGGAGGTCAATACGATCTTCGACATAGCATCGTGCAGTAAATCGATATCTACCGCTATCTCGACCATGATACTGGTCGAGCGAGGACAGCTCCGCCTTACCGATCGAGTGAGCTTTTACCTCCCTGCTTTTGAAGGATGGGTAGATGAACAAGGAAAGAAAACAGAGATTCGCGTGATCGACCTAATGACACATACATCGGGATTGCCGCCTTACGCGCCTGTTGTCGATTTGGAAAAGAAATACGGATCGCCTCATCCGGAAGGATTGCTGACATACATCAGCACCTGTAAACGCGACTTCAAACCACAAACCGATTTTCAATACAGCTGCCTCAATTACATCGCGCTACAACACATCATCGAAACCATCAGCGGACAGACGCTTCGCAATTTTGCCAAAGTCAATATCTTTGATGTGCTGGGCATGACACATACCGACTACCTACCTACCCTGCGCCAAAACAATCAATGGGTCACCGTGATGCCTAGTTCACTGACACCGCTGATTGCCCCCACCCAGAAGCAGCCCGATGGCAGTGTGCTGTGCGGACAAGTACACGATCCGCTTGCACGTATCATGAATGGAGGTATCTCGGGCAATGCCGGTGTATTCTCCGATGCCAACGACATTGCCCTACTGGTTGCCGCACTTCAAAATGGAGGCGAGCTCAATGGCAAGCGCATCTTGAGTCCGCTCAGCGTAAAGACCATGCGTACCATTCCTCGATCAACATCGTCCTTCGGCCGCACGCCCGGGTGGGATGTATCATCGCCCTATGCATCGAATAACGGCGATCTATTTGGTCCCAATACGTACGGACATACCGGATATACAGGAACATCCATCATCATCGACCCGGACAATGACACATCGGTGATTTTACTAACCAATCGTGCACACCCTGAGGATAAAGGAGAAGTAGTTCGCCTGCGTTCGCTGGTGGCCAATGCAGTAGCCGGTGCCATCTATCCTACCCAACGCCTCTATAGCGATCATTACTACCATCGGTTTCTTGAATTCGAGAACGAACCTCTTCTCACAGAAAAGGATATTGTAATGTTAGGGAACAGCCTAACGGAGGGTGGTGGCGACTGGAACGATCGTCTTCACACAAAGAAACGGGTATGCAATCGAGGCATCAGTGGCGATGAGGCGATGGGACTCCTCGACCGGCTCCATCAGATTCTACCTGCTCGTCCGGCCAAGCTCTTCTTGATGATTGGTATCAACGACCTGTCACATCAACTTACACCCGACAGTGTAGTGAGCCTCATCACGCGTGTCATCGACCGCATACAAACCGACTCGCCTCACACACGACTCTATGTGCAGAGTCTATTGCCAATCAACGAATCACTATCCACCTATAAAACAATGGTAGGCAAAACTGAGCTCATCCCCGAGATAAACGCCAAGCTGGAAACGGCAACCCAAATACGGAAGGTTACTTTTATTAACCTCTTCCCCCTCTTTTGCGAAAAGGGAACAAACATCCTGCGTCCCGAACTCACGCGTGATGGTCTTCATCTAACAGAAGAAGGGTACCGAATTTGGAGCAAAAGCTTGAAACGACACCTCTAAACATAATTTCATTTTACGCTCTTTTTTCAAAGGGAAGCAGAAACTAAAAAGCACTTTGATTTGTTCTTAAAGAATACTAATCAAACACACCTGCCATTATGAGCCTTATACTTGCAGTCTTTCCGGTTTTGCTTCTTATCGTGTTAATGACATTGCTGAAGATGTCAGGTGATAAAAGCAGTGCTATTGCCCTTGTCGCAACTATGCTTATTGCTGTGCTTGGGTTCTCTTTCTCAGCGAGCAATCTGCTTTACTCTTTTCTCTATGGCGCACTGAAGGCAATATCTCCTATTTTGATTATTATCTTGATGGCTATATTCAGCTACAACGTGTTGCTCAAAACCGCGAAAATGGAAATCATCAAGCAACAGTTCTCTTCCATCTCGACAGATAAAAGTATTCAAGTGTTGTTGTTAACTTGGGGTTTCGGAGGCTTGCTCGAAGCAATGGCAGGCTTTGGTACGGCCGTAGCTATCCCTGCCGCCATTTTGATCAGTTTAGGTTTCAAGCCTATCTTTTCAGCTGTGGTCAGTTTGATTGCTAACAGCGTGGCAACCGCTTTTGGCGCGATAGGAACACCGGTTCTTGTGTTGGCAAAGGAGACAGGCCTGGACGTATTGCAACTAAGCACCACCGTGGTGTTGCAACTCTCGGTACTCATGTTTCTTATTCCTTTCGTGCTGTTGGTCTTGACCGATCATAAGCTCAAGTCATTGCCCAAGAACCTGACTTTAGCGATATTGGTGGGCGGATTCTCTTTTGGTGGACAGTATCTTGCTGCACGCTATATGGGCCCTGAATCTCCTGCAATCATTGGAAGCATTGTTTCAATTATCATCATCGTTGCCTTTGGCAAACTCACCGCATCTAAAGCGGATAAACACCAGTCGAGCCCACTGAAAACGAAAGAGATACTGAATGCATGGAGCATTTATCTCTTGATACTACTGTTAATCGTTCTCACCAGTCCACTCTTTCCTCAATTGCGCACTGTCTTAGCGCACAATGGGGTAACGCAAATCACATTTCCCATCAATAACATTTTTGTAGACTATAAAATAAGTTGGCTTACCCATGCGGGAGTCTTGTTATTTATTGGTACGTTTATTGGGGGGCTCATACAAGGAGCGTCGGTACAAGAGCTATTTGCAGTGCTGTGGAGCACGTTGAAACAGTTGAAGAAAACCGTTGTGACGGTCATTTGCTTGGTAAGTCTGTCCACAATCATGGACTTCTCGGGCATGATAGCCATCATCGCTACCGTCTTGGCTGCGGCAACAGGAGGGTTATATCCCCTCTTTGCTCCTGCTATAGGCTGCTTGGGAACCTTTATTACAGGAAGTGATACCTCTTCGAACATCCTCTTTGGAAAATTGCAAGCTACCGTAGCAGGGCAAATCGGCGTCAATCCCGACTGGTTGGCAGCTGCCAATACCGTAGGAGCTACCGGTGGAAAAATCATCTCTCCACAAAGCATTGCCATTGCTACATCGGCGAGTAACCAGCAAGGCAAAGAGGGCGAGATTCTGAAAGCAGCAATGCCCTACTCCTTAGTCTATATCCTGATAGCCGGCATCATCGTCTTTTTCTTTAGCTAGTGAGAACTAATCCTTTGTTTCTAAGTTATGAACTAAAATAATATGGTTATGACAATTGGTTTATTTATCCCGTGTTATATCAATGCAATCTACCCCAATGTGGGTGTTGCATCGTATAAACTATTGAAAAGCTTCGGACTGGATGTCGATTACCCGATAGACCAAACCTGCTGCGGACAGCCGATGGCAAACGCAGGGTTCGAGAGCGAAGCGGAAAAACTGGCAATGCAATTCGAAGCAAAATTCAAAGCGTATGACTACATCGTGGGGCCATCAGCGAGTTGCGTAGCCTTCGTTCGCGATAATTACGGACACTTGATTAAGCAGCACACCTGCAGCAGTGCCGCAAAGGTATATGATCTCTGCGAGTTCATTCACGACATCGTGAAGCCCGCAAGCTTGAAGGCTAAGTTTCCGCACAAAGTGAGCCTGCAAAACAGTTGCCACGGTGTGCGCCTGCTCCACCTTTCGTCGGCCAGTGAAATAAATATACCTTATTACTCGAAACTTCGCGACCTCCTCTCATTGGTTGAAGGCATAGAGATTGTAGAGCCCGAACGAGCAGATGAGTGTTGTGGTTTTGGTGGCATGTTTGCCATAGAGGAAAACGCAGTCTCGGTTTGCATGGGGCAAGACAAAGTAAAAAGACACCTGGCAACCGGAGCCGAATACATTGTGGGGGCCGATAGTTCCTGTTTAATGCACCTCGAAGGGGTCATTAAGCGAGAGGAAAGTCCGATTAAAACGATTCATATTGCCGAAATATTAGCTTCAGAGTTATGAGTACGAAACATTCCATCGCAGCAACAACGTTTCTGCAAAACAAGCCGCTAGAAGAGTGGCAAGACGAAACGCTGTGGCAAGTTCGGGAGAAAAGAGACCGAATGATTAAGCAGCTTCCTGAGTGGGAGGAGTTACGAGAGTTGGCTCGCGACATCAAGCTCTATTCAAACAGCCACTTGCACGAACTGCTACAAGAGTTTGAACAACACGCCATAACCAATGGCGCCATCGTTCACTGGGCAAAAGATGCCGAGGAGTTTAACCAGATTGTTTATGACATTCTGCATAGCCATCAAGTAGAGCGATTCATCAAAAGCAAATCGATGCTGGCCGAAGAGTGCGAACTGAACCCCTTCTTGATAGGCAAAGGGATAGAGGTGGTCGAAAGCGATTTGGGCGAGCGCATCCTTCAGTTAATGGACTTACCACCCAGCCACATTGTGCTTCCGGCTATCCACATCAAAAGAGAGCAGGTAGGAGAACTCTTTGAGGAGAAACTGGGCACGGAGAAAGGGAACTCAGACCCTACCTACCTAACTCATGCAGCGCGCAAGGACCTGCGCAATAAATTCATCCATGCACAGGCAGCCATGACGGGCGTAAACTTTGCCGTAGCTTCGACCGGCGAGGTAGTGGTGTGTACCAACGAAGGAAATGCCGACATGGGAACCTCACAACCCAAGCTTCAAATTGCGGCCATGGGATTGGAGAAGATCGTACCCAACCGCGAATCCTTGGGTATCTTCACCCGCTTACTTGCTCGTTCGGCTACCGGACAACCCATCACCACCTACACCTCTCACTACCGCAAACCGCGGCAGGGAGGAGAGTTTCATATTATACTTGTTGACAATGGGAGAAGTGATATCTTGGCAAAGCCAGCGCACATCAAAACCCTGAACTGCATCCGCTGCGGAGCGTGCATGAACACCTGTCCGGTTTATCGGCGTAGTGGAGGTTACTCGTACACCTATTTCATTCCGGGACCTATTGGCATCAATCTGGGTATGCTCAAGTCAGAGCAGGAGTACTTCGATAATGTATCGGCTTGTTCGTTGTGCTACTCTTGTTCGTTTGTCTGTCCGGTCAAAGTCGATTTGGCTGAGCAAATCTATCGTTGGCGACAAGGGTTGCTTGGCATAGGCAAGGCCGATAAAGCCAAGAAGTTCATGTCTGATGGTATGCAGTTTCTAATGGAACGTCCCAGGCTATTCAACTCCGCTTTGTGGATGTCTCCTATTGTGAACCACCTGCCCCACTTCATGAAGTACAACTGCCTCAATGCGTGGGGAGAAGGTCGCGAGCTCCCGGAATTCAGCAGCGAATCGTTCAATGAGATGTGGAAAAAGAATAAGCTAAAATAATAAACAGACCATCATGAGTAGTAGAGAAGAGATATTGCAGCGCATCAAGCAACATACGCTGACAACGCATGCCATGCCCGATTTAGATGCCGTTCGCGGCATCGTTTATTCGAACCGGTTGGATCAGTTCATTCTAATCGCGAAGCAAGTTGGGGGAGAGGCCTTGGTAGTAAAAGAGGACGAAGACGTTAATGAAACCATTACAAGGCTCTACCCCGATGCCAAACGCATCGGCTCAGTATTGCCTCAAATAACTTGTGCCACCTTCAACCCCGATGAGATAGACGACCCGGCCGAACTAGATGGAACCGATGTAGCGGTGATAGAGGGTATATTCGGGGTAGCCGAAAATGGTGCTGTATGGATTGAGCAGAACATCAAGCAGAGGGCTCTTTATTTCATCTCCGAGAATTTGGTGATTTTGCTAAAAAAGGACAGTCTTGTAAACAACATGCAAGAGGCTTACCAACAGGTAGCAACACATGAATATGACTTTGGTCTATTCATTTCGGGCCCATCGAAAACGGCAGATATAGAGCAAGCATTGGTGGTAGGCGCTCATGGAGCAAAAGGAGTAACGGTATTGCTTGTTTAAAAAGTTCGAAGCAGGTGCCACAATCCATAAGCGGCTTGTGGCATCTGTTAGTTTAAATTATAGGTATGCACACTGGTAGCTTGAGCCGATGGCAGGTAGTTGATGCCATACCAACACATCTGCAAGAGCAAAAAGCAGAGCAGTAAGCCAATGAGTGCTTTGCGGTAACTGTATCGGCTATGTATACGAAAATGAAGGTAGCAAAGGTAAGCAAGCCAGGTAGCTGCCGCCCAAGTCTCTTTGGGGTCCCAACTCCAGTAGTGTCCCCACGCCTCTTTGGCCCACAAAGCTCCAAAAAGCATGCCCAATGTCATGAACGATAAGCCTACATAAACCAAGTTGTCACAAAGTTCCATCTCGTATGGATCGGGGTCTCGTTTTTTTAAGAACAACAGGTAGACAGCCATCACAGCTGCCGCCCCCAACATGGCATAAGCAAACATATACACAATAACATGTGGCGCAAACCAAGGGCTTTGCAGCGCGGGCATCAATGTTTTGTTATGAATCTCGGGACGAAAGAGATTGATGCCGATAAACACCACGGATAGTAGCAAGCTGAAGCTGAGAATCCACTTATACCGCCAGCGTGCGTAGGTAATTAATCCTGCCAACGGAAGAAAGAAAGCGTACCACAATCGAGTTTCTCCCATGGTTCGCATGGGTGGACGCTCTAACGAAATCCACATCGCTACGATAAACGAGAAAAAGACTACTAAGCCCAACAAGGTAAGTACAACAGCAAACATCGGGCGCTTACCTTTCCAGCTCACAGCCGCTCCGCCTAACCAAAAGAGCAAAGCCACTACGGCAAACCAAACAAATAGATCCCAACTCATGCTTTTTCTTCCTTTCGTTTATGGGTTAGGGCAAACATACATACAGCCCCGATGATCATCATCCAGATACCGGTGTAAACTACCGGCAGCCACGGATCGTATACCAATTCGAGGATACTTATATCGCTCCATCGCCCTTTCTCTTCGTCATAACTCAATTGATAAATCTTCCACCCTTCGATCTCGAACGGACGGTTGACCTCTATCGTTGCTTCTTGCTGTTGCCCCGATTCGGTGTAAACCGTCACGTTGGAGGCGAAACGCTTTGGTTCCCGATCGGGCATTATGAGGCTGACCTGCTGATTGAGCCGCAAAGCCTTGTAGGGAAACAGAAAACTGCCACAACTCACCCACCCTTCGCGCTGCTCGTGCGTCTTCGTATGTACAGCCTTTACGTAGATAGCATAAGTTGCTCCCAGAGAATGAAAGGAGACAAATTTCAAAGTGTCATCGGTAGCTACGCTGGCAGCAAGCGGCAGCCGTTCCTTCAGCTCAATCTGCCAATCGAGTAAATCGCCTCTACGAAAATCGTCTTCAATCAGCAAGTTCACCGGTCGATCATGAGGGAGTACCTGCCCCGTTTCGTTATCAATCAGCATAAGTTTAGGGGGATATTCGTCGATAGTGAACTTGTTCAGCTCAATAGCTAAAGGAAGTTCAATCATTTCTTTCTGAGGGTTCGAGGCACGCCACTCGGCTTTACCTACTCTTGTCACCATCTGCAGTCGTTGCATATCGGCACTGCCTAAGACAGCCCCACTGAGTGCAATAAAAAGCCCCAGATGATTGCATAGAAACGGAATGTCTCGCCAACGTACATGTGTTAATCGCTTAAGAATGGTCATAGCCAACAGCGTGACGAACCAGAAGAACAACAACACGAACGAACAGGAAGAGAGCATTTGCGAGAAACCCATCCAATCATTCGCGTCGACCTGCGGAACACTCGCCGGTAATTGACGAATCAGCCCCATAATGACTGTGAGTACAATGAGTGAGAGCATTGCTGTAATCGCGGCCGAATAGCTACTCATCCAACGGATAAGGGTTCGTTTACGAAAAAGAGCATAAACGATCGTCAATAGCGTGAGGTAACTGACCCCTATGCCTATATTGGCAGGATAAGCAAGGAAGGTGAGCGAGCACCGACCTATCGTCAGCTGCCAAAGGGTACCGATAAAGAAGAGTCCGCCACAGATGACGAAACCTTCTTTATACCCCCAAGGTTTTTTCCACATCATTTACTTCTAGTTAAGTGTTTGCCAATCGTTTGTTAGCCTTCGCTTTTTCGAGCCATTGGGGTACGATGGTTTTGAGGAAAATGTTTTTATCTTCATACTCCTTCTTCATGTCCAGCCCAATGTATTCTTGTGCTTTTGCTTTCGTAGAGATATCCGGCAGGGGTACCTCGCCCATAAACCCATTCCTAGCCAGTACTTTGGAGAGAGCTAAGCGCGCTTGCATCGCTTTATCTAGCCCATGTCCTAAAATGCGCTGAATCTCTTGTGGAGCATGAAAAGAGGCACCGTGAGAAGCCACAGCAAAATCCCAACGCCATTGTGCCTGCCGAATCAACTTCAACGTTTCGTTCATTTCCTTTTCGGTAGCACCCTTGTCCCAAGCATATTTAGCTTCGATGTGTGCCTTCGCTAACTCCTGCTCCAGCCGGTTGCGAATTTCATTCGCTTTGCGTTGACGCTCGTATACATTGTTCCGAAGCGTTTCCTCGCTTTCGCGATGGCAAACTTGGCAAGTACGATCGATCATAGCCAACGGACTTTGTATGTGATGATCGCTAATCTTCATTCCACCCTCATTTTTATAAGGCATGTGGCAATCGGCACACGATACATTGCGTTGACCATGAATACCCATTTGAGCAATTTCATAATCGGGATGTTGTGCCTTTAAAATAGGTGCTCTGCTTAAGGCATGTGTGTAATCAGTAAAGCCGGCCTCATCGTAATAAGCTTCCATACTTTCGACTGTAATTCCTTTGTCCCAAGGAAAAGTCAAGTACTTCTGATCTCCTTTGAAAAAATACTCTACGTGACACTGAGCACAAACCAATGAACGCATTTCCTGCAAGGTAGCTTTATCAATGTCTTTTCCCTGACGAGCGAAGGCTTCGCGCAGCGCCGGACGACTGATCTGCAATTGCATCTTTTCGGGTTCGTGGCAATCGGCACATCCTATTGGATTCACAATCTCGCTGCCATAAGCTGCCCACTTATTATGATAAAATGAATCGACACCCACCGCTTCCATCATACGGGGCACATCGGGGCTCTTGCAAGTCCAACAGGTAGCGGGTTGTGGCCCATCTTGATCGTGCATCGGAGCACCGGTTCGCAATGTTCGAACAATGTCTTCTACGGCATGCATGTGCCCGCGTGGAGAGGTATACTCTTTAGAGAATGCATACCCTGCCCACAACACAACCATTTCGGGGCGTTGAGCAAGTACATCCACCGCCTCGTTTCCATTAAACTCGCTTTTAAAATCTGTTTGAGCCGTCTGTTTCCATGTTTCATATTGACGGGGATAATTTTCACCGAACACCTCGTTGTGTGCTTCGATGCCCTTTATCTCTACTCGTTTGTTATTAAACACACTGATCACCTCGGCTCGTCGCTCCATCAACGACGCAACCACGAGGCCTAAAACAAATACGATAACCATCGTTCCGCCGAACAACAGCCATCCTTGCCATGATTTTAGTTTCTTTTCCATAATTGTGCTATTGTTTTTATTTTTTATTGATCATGTTACGAAGCCACTGTGGGGTAGGAGAATCGGGATAAGGCACGAGTGCATCCGGCGATGTAGAGAGGCTGCTCTGGCTATGCCCCGAATTACGATGACAATCCCAGCATGCTTTGCCTTCTCCGACTTTCGACATCATGAAATCAACGCGCCCCGCACTTACAAACTCGGTGTTCAACTGCGTGTGACAGCGAATACAGTTATTCATTATCACTTGCGCACTTTGGTCATTGGCTCGAAGTACTTGTTTCTCGCCCCGAGTCACAAACACAGCGATGTGGCGCGTTCCGTCTTTTCCTTTGAAAGCCCATTTTTTCAGAAAGTTCTCTTGAGGAACATGACAATCGTTACACGTAGCATCTCGCCCATGAGAGCTGTGAAACCACGTTGCATAGTAAGGCCCCATGATGTGACAATTCACACAAGCTGCCGGATCATCAGTGAGGTAGGTATGCGCTCGAAGCAGGTAAAGAAAAAGTCCCCCACCACCAACAAGTACGCCCAACGCAATGATCATAAACGTTTTCTTTACTTTCATAGTATACGAATGAGTGAATGAATAGTGCAAAGATGCACTATTTTTAGAATAAAAACAAATAATATAGATTATATAAAAACAAAATAGCGTATTTCCCAATCCGATTGAGAAATACGCTATTCTATTAGCCTATAGATTAAGAAATCCTATTTATATACAATATTATTCAACTTTACGTCAAATACTAAGGCAGAGTAAGCAGGAATGCTTGTTTTAGGAGAAGAACCATAAGCACTTTTCCAAGGAATATAGATCATCCAACGTTCGCCAACACGCATGTGTTGTAATGCCCATGTCCAACCGGCAATCACCTCATTCACCTTAAATTCAGCTGTAGAGCCAAAAGGTTCAGGGTTTGCACCAGAAAAGGTTTCTTCGAATACCTCTTTGTTAAACAGAGAACCACGGTAGTAAACTGAAACTTTCGATGTATAAAGGGGTGTTTCTCCCAATACAGCATCTTCGGCAAGGGGAAGTTTCTTCACATAGATTGTCTGTGACAAGTCGTACTCGTTTACATAAGCATAAAGACGATCTTTATCGGGAGTTGCCGGAGTCTGTGCAGCATATACATCAGCAATAGAGTCAATGAAAGCTTCACTGCGTGCCTGCCAATTATCATACTTCCCTACTTCTTTGGTCTCTTCGCACGAAGTGGTAAATAAAGCAACCAGTAATAGTAAAGGTAATAAATAGATTTTCTTATTCATTCGTTAATCGTTTATTGAAGTTTCTTCAACAGAGAGGTAATGCTTACTCTGTCGGCAATCATATGGTTCAGTTCGGAGATGGCCACACGCTCTTGCTCCATGGTGTCGCGGTTACGTAAAGTTACGCAATTATCTTCGAGGGTTTGATGATCGACAGTTACACAGAACGGAGTGCCGATAGCATCTTGACGGCGGTAGCGCTTACCGATACTGTCCTTCTCGTCATACTGGCAGTTGAATTGGAACTTGAGACTGTCCACAACCTCGCGTGCCTTCTCAGGGAGTCCGTCTTTTTTAACAAGCGGCATTACAGCCAGCTTCACCGGAGCCAAAGCAGCGGGAAGTTTCAACACTACGCGGCTCTCACCACTCTCCAACTGTTCTTCGCAATACGAAGCACTCATCACGCTGAGGAACATGCGGTCTACACCAATAGAGGTCTCTACAACGTAAGGCACATAGGATTCGTTGATCTCAGGATCGAAGTATTTGATGCTCTTGCCCGAGAACTTCTCGTGTTGAGCCAAGTCAAAGTCGGTACGCGAGTGAATACCTTCCACCTCTTTGAACCCAAACGGCATCAGGAATTCGATATCGGTAGCTGCATTGGCGTAGTGAGCCAATTTGTCGTGGTCGTGGAAGCGATAATTAGCATCGCCAAAGCCAAGGGCTTTGTGCCATTTTAAGCGAGACTCTTTCCATTGCTCGAACCACTCCAGTTCGGTTCCGGGTTTTACGAAAAACTGCATTTCCATCTGTTCAAACTCGCGCATGCGGAAGATGAACTGGCGGGCTACAATCTCGTTGCGGAAGGCCTTACCGATTTGAGCGATACCGAAAGGTATCTTCATGCGGCCGGTTTTCTGCACGTTGAGGTAGTTTACAAAGATGCCCTGAGCCGTTTCGGGGCGTAGGTAAATCTTGGTTGCACCATCGGCAGCAGCCCCCATGTCGGTAGAGAACATTAGGTTAAATTGACGCACTTCGGTCCAGTTCTTGGTTCCTGAAACAGGACAAGCAATCTCTTCATCAATGATGATCTGGCGTAACTCCTCCAGGTTTGTGTCGTTTAATGCCTTGGCAAAGCGTTGATGCAACGCATCTCGCTTGGCTTGGTTCTCGAGCACACGAGCGTTTGTTGCGCGAAACTGCTCCTCGTCAAACGATTCGCCGAATCTCTTGGCGGCTTTAGCCACCTCTTTGTTTATCTTGTCGTCGTACTTAGCCAGCTGTTCTTCGATCAGCACATCGGCACGGTAACGTTTTTTGGAATCTTTGTTGTCGAGCAGCGGGTCACTGAAAGCGTCAACGTGTCCTGAAGCTTTCCAGATGGTTGGGTGCATAAAAATGGCAGAGTCGATGCCGACAATGTTTTCGTGCAACAGCACCATGCTGTCCCACCAGTATTTTTTGATATTGTTCTTTAGCTCAACACCCATTTGACCGTAGTCATAAACGGCGCCCAGTCCGTCATAAATATCACTTGAAGGGAATACAAAACCATATTCTTTGCAATGCGATACTAATTTCTTAAAAACATCTTCTTGTGCCATAATAATGTGATTAACGTGCAAATATGCCAATGTGCTAACGGTAAATGAGCACGGCAGTGCACTATGTATTACTTTTAGAATTATCTGATTTCTATAAAAACGCCACAAAGATAAAGATTTATATCCAAATTTAGGTATACGAGCTATTAATTTATCTTATTAATAGGCTTATCATAAAAAGATTAAATAGTTTGTGTATCTTCGCACTAAGCGAAATAAAAGAACCAAAAACAGCAATCACGGCCAATCGTGATGCCTCTGTCAAAAGGAGATATTGAACGATAAATAACTAAGTCGTGCATAATAAGCCTTTTAATTTTGCCAATAGTCTTTATTATTTTTGTATTTTTGCCTGCACATTATCTTACATAATGATGCGGAATTGATAATTTGTTGTTAAAGAAAGAGGAATATTGACCCTATGAGTGATGAAATCAACGAGATAACCGAAGGACATTCTGATTATAAACCAGCAGACTCACACGATGAAAGTGTAAAACATCAGCTTACAGGCATGTATCAGACGTGGTTTCTGGACTATGCTTCGTATGTGATTCTGGAACGTGCGGTACCCCATCTCAATGATGGACTGAAGCCTGTGCAACGTCGTATTTTGCACTCGATGAAGCGACTGGACGACGGGCGCTACAACAAGGTAGCCAACATTGTAGGGCACACCATGCAGTTTCACCCCCATGGTGATGCTTCCATTGGTGATGCATTGGTGCAACTGGGGCAAAAAGACCTCTTGGTAGATTGTCAAGGAAACTGGGGTAATATACTGACCGGAGACGGTGCAGCCGCTCCACGTTACATTGAAGCACGGCTTTCGAAGTTTGCCATTGATGTGGTCTTTAATCCTAAAACAACCGATTGGAAACTTTCGTACGACGGGCGTAACAAGGAACCCATCACCCTGCCGGTAAAATTTCCGCTCTTGTTGGCACAAGGGGTCGAGGGTATTGCCGTCGGACTCTCTTCTAAAATATTGCCTCATAACTTCAATGAACTTTGCGATGCCTCTATCAGTCACCTCAAAGGCGAATCCTTCAAGCTTTACCCCGATTTCCAGACAGGAGGATCAATCGATGTATCGAAGTATAACGACGGAGAGCGCGGTGGTGCGGTAAAGGTGCGTGCCAAGATTAATAAGATAGACAACAAAACCCTATCGATCAATGAAATTCCTTACGGTAAAACAACCTCTTCGATTATTGAATCGATTCTAAGAGCTGTTGATAAGGGGAAAATAAAGATTCGCAAAGTCGATGACAATACAGCGGCCAATGTGGAGATTCTGGTGCACTTGCCATCAGGCGTTTCGTCGGATAAAACCATTGATGCACTTTACGCCTTTACCGATTGCGAAGTGAGCATTTCGCCCAACTGCTGCGTGATTGACGAGCAGAAACCACACTTCCTTGCCATTAGCCATGTTCTTCGAAAATCGGTTGAGAATACGCTTAACTTGCTCCGCCAAGAGCTCGAGATACGCAAGGGAGAGCTACAGGAGAGTTTACACTTTGCTTCGCTTGAGAAGATATTCATCGAAAAACGTATTTACAAGGACAAAGAGTTTGAACAAGCCAAAGACATGGATGCCGCCTGCGCACACATCGACAGTCGGTTGGAGCCCTTCTACTCGCTCTTCATCCGCGAGGTAAGTAAAGAGGATATTCTGCGCTTGATGGAGATAAAAATGGGACGCATCTTGAAGTTCAACACCGACAAGGCCGAAGAGATCATTGCTCGCATGAAGGAGGAGCTTTTGGAGATTGACCACCAGCTCGAAAACATCGTAGCGTATACCATCCGTTGGTATCAAATGCTGAAAGATAAATATGGAAAGAGCTTTCCTCGACGTACGGAGCTGCGCAACTTCGATACCATCGAAGCTTCTAAAGTAGTAGAAGCCAACGAGAAACTATACATCAACCGCGAAGAGGGATTCGTAGGTACTTCGTTGAAGAAAGACGAATTTGTGGCTTGTTGTTCGGACATTGACGATATGATTATTTTCTTCCGCGACGGTAAATACCTGATTACACCGGTAGCCGACAAGAAATTTGTAGGAAAGAACGTGCTACATATTGACATCTTCAAGAAAAACGATAAACGTACCATCTATAACGCAACCTATCGCGACGGCAAAGAGGGTACTACTTACATCAAACGTTTTGCCGTTACCTCAATTGTTCGCGATCGCGAGTACGACTTGACATTGGGCACGCCCGATTCGCGCATTACTTACTTTAGTGCTAACCCTAACGGTGAGGCCGAAGTGATTAAAGTGACCTTGAAGCCCAACCCCCGCGTGCGTCGCATCATCTTTGAGCGAGACTTCAGCGAGATTGGCATAAAGAGCCGACAAGCGCAAGGCGTGATACTGACCCGGCTTCCGGTTCACAAGATTACACTGAAACAGAGAGGAGGCTCAACGCTTGGAGGTCGCAAGGTGTGGTTTGACCGCGATGTGCTTCGCCTCAATTACGATGGCAGAGGTGAGTTCTTGGGTGAATTCCAGAACGACGACAGCATCTTGGTGGTATTGAACAACGGAGATTACTACACCAGTAACTACGACGTGGGCAACCACTACGAAGACAATGTGAGTATTATTGAAAAATACGATCCGAACAAGGTGTGGACAGCTGCCTTGTATGATGCCGATCAACAGAACTACCCATATCTGAAACGGTTCAGCTTCGAAGGCAGCAGCCGTAAGCAGAACTATATGGGAGAGAACAAAAAGAATCAGTTAATTCTGCTCACCGACGAATACTATCCAAGACTGGAGGTTGTTTTTGGTGGGCACGATAGCTTCCGTGAACCAATTGTGATTGATGCCGATGAGTTTATTGCCGTAAAGGGTTTCAAAGCGAAAGGAAAACGCATCAGCACCTTTACCGTTGAAACCATCAATGAATTGGAGCCCACTCGATTTCCCGAACCATCGGCCGAGGAGACTGAGAAAGAGGAGGAAAAACCTGAAAACTTAGATCCGGACAGCCATAAAAGCGAAGGGGATATTATTGATGAAATTACCGGGCAGATGAAACTCTTTTAGCAACCACTCATGTGCCGATTATGCCGATGTACCAATGAAGAAAAACATACAATCAACCCTATTACTGACTATTGTTCTGCTGTTGTTTTGCAGCAGAACAATGGCACAGAATGGTGCAGATTCAGTGCAGGCCAACCGGTATGTCACACGAGCCACACTGTATGGTGTTGGATTTACCAATGTATTCGACACGTATCTATCGCCGCAAGAATACAAGGGTATTGACTTTCGCATCTTACGCGAGACCATGCGCATGACGAACCTATGCGGTGGCAGGGTATCGGTTCAGAACCTCTTTCAGGCAGACATTGGATATTCGCACAATCGTGCAGATAACAACAACACCTTCTCGGGATTGGTCAATTGGAGTTATGGACTTCATTATCAGTTTCGCCTAACGGAAAACTTCAAGTTGCTGGCAGGTGCTTTGGGAGATGTTAATGCAGGATTTGTCTATAATCTTCGTAACACCAACAACCCGGCTTCGGCACGTGGCTATATCAACCTCGATGTTTCGACCATGGCCATCTGGCATCTGAAAATAAAGAAGTACCCGATTGCACTTCGTTATCAGGCTAACCTACCGGTAGTAGGAGCCATGTTTTCGCCGGCGAAAGGACAATCCTACTACGAGATATTTACCTTAGGCAATAGTAGTGGGGTGATTCAATTTACCTCGTTGCACAACCAGCCTTCGCTCCGACAGATCTTGTCGGTCGATCTACCTATTAGCTACGCCAAGATGCGACTGAGCTATGTAGCCGATTTGCAACAATCCAACGTCAATGATATTAAAACACATACGTACTCGCATGTATTTATGGTTGGTTTCGTAAAGGATATGTATCTGTTGCGGAATAAAAAAGGCACGCCGCTGCCCGCAGCAGTAAGGGCCTATTGAGCAAACAGTATTTGAAACATTGAACGCAATCATGATGAGAAACAAATGCATACAATGGATCTTTTCAATCTGCCTTCTGGTACATCTGTCAGGATGTATCGGTGAGGAGAAATACGCCAATGACCCTGAAGGTAACTTTAGACAATTGTGGAAAATCATTGATGAGCAGTACTGTTTCCTTGATTACAAAAGCATAGATTGGGAAGCAGTAGGTGCAGAGGCGCAACGAAAAATAGTGCCGCAGATGGACGAGCGCCAGCTGTTTGAAATACTAAGCGAGATGCTCAATCAGTTAAAAGACGGACATGTCAACCTCATTGCGCCCTTCGAGCAGTCGGGCTATAACGTCACAAGCAACTCACCGCGCAATTTTGATGAAACGCTAATTGGCAACAACCGTTATTTAGGGAACGATTTTCATCACTACTCGGGCATGAAATACAAAATCCTCAACGACAACATCGGATACATCTATTATGAGAGTTTTCAACACACACTCGATGAGAGAAGCCTCAGCAGTATCCTTTCGTACTTATCGATCTGTAATGGTCTCATTTTTGACGTGCGACAAAACGGTGGTGGCAATGCAACCAACTCGGCACGCATCGCTTCTCGTTTTATTGAAAAGAGAACATTGACCGGATACATCCAGCACAAAACGGGTCGTGGTCATAACGACTTTTCGACACCGTATGCCATCTATCTCGAGCCTTCCGGGGATGTCAGGTGGAAAAAACGGGTGGTTGTATTGACCAATCGACACTCGTATAGTGCCACAAACGACTTCGTCAATCATATGAAAGGCTTACCAAATGTTACTATTCTTGGCGACACCACCGGTGGTGGGGCCGGCATGCCTTTCACCTCAGAGCTTCCCAACGGATGGACCATTCGTTTTTCGGCCAGTCCACACTTCGACGAGCAGATGAACTGCACGGAGTGGGGAATTGCTCCCGACCAGAAAGTAGATATGAGCAGTAAAGATATCGATAAAGGCATCGACACCATCATCGAAGCAGCCCGGAAACTACTCCATCAGTAAAGATAATGTGACCTAACAAGCAACTTTATTTATTTTTTGCTTGTCGGATAAAAAAATATCACTATCTTTGCACCGCTAACGAAAAATAACGGCGTTAGTCATTTTGCGGGTGTGGCGTAATTGGTAGCCGCGCCAGACTTAGGATCTGGTGTTTCGCGACGTGTAGGTTCGAGTCCTATCACCCGCACTATAACAGTTATTTATAGGGTAAACCCCACTAAAGAAGCTTCTTTAGTGGGGTTTTTGCGTAGTATCAACCGGCCAACCGTCATGTTCCACCACCCTCGCCTTTTTCACCACCTTTCACATCATCATTCTCAATGCTACGCGATGCTTTCTTTACGCTGGCCTTGAGCTCACCAATACGGTAACTAACACTGAAACCATAACGCATGCGAGAGTAACGGAAACTGTTTGCCTGCCTAAATCCATTCCCCTCTAACTTTGAGTCGCTGTTCATATACTTCTGGAAGAAATTATTGGCATAGCCGCTCAGTGTTAATCGTTTTTCTTTCAAGAAAGAGCGGTTAAGACTGATGCCATAATCGTAGAAACTGCTTCCTTTTCCTTGAAGCATGATGTAAGGAGTAGCACCCATCAAGTTGAGGCTGGCACGAATGTCAAGCGGCAAGGTATGTTGCACTCCTCCATAAGCAAAGGCATTCCAACCGCTGGCTTTCAGGTTCTGTGCCGGACTGTTTAACTGGCGGTAGTCACCGCTAAGATTGGCATAGATACGCGTCTTTGGGGTTGCATTCCAGTTTACATAAGCACTCAAACCCGCATTCTTGCTCTTACCGATGTTCTCGTACGTAGAGAAAAGAACCTCTTTGTCTCCAATCGTAGGATTGGGATCCAATCCTTCAATGTCATTCGGGTTGGTTAGGCGGGTAATTTGCTCAATACCATTGTTGTTAAACGAGTAACGCAACGACACATTAAGATTTACCTTTTGCGTAAAATTACTATAGCTAAGATTGAACGAGTGACTTTTTTCGCTTTCCAAGTTCGGATTTCCCTTTCTGATATTCATTGGATCGGTGTCATTCACATAGGGGTTAAGGAAGTAAATGCTGGGGCGCCAGATGCGCATGTTATATCCTAAACGAAGGTTCGACATCTCAGTGAGCTTATAGCCCAAGCTGGCAGAAGGCACCCAGTCATTGAAGTTGACCTTGAAGTCATCCCCTTGTCCTACGATGTACTTCACATCCTGCATCGTACGCTCGAAACGAAGTCCGGCCTTGCCCGAGAACTTCTTTACCTTGATTCCATAACCCAAATAGGCAGCAAGAATATCATTAAGGTGCTCGTAGTGACTGCTGCGTTCCTTATCTAATTCATAGCTTTCGCTGGGCACCATCCCTTGAGCGTTGTAACGCCAGTCTTCGCTGGTATTGTTGCGAATAATATATTTCAAACCGGTCTCTAAAGTGTGAAGCTTACCAATAGGCGTAGTATAGTCGGCCTGAAAGGTATGCTCGGCGCTATTCTGTCTGCCATCTGAACGGAAGTTGCGCAACCGGAGCAAGCTAATCCACTCATCGGGCATCTCCTCGGATTGATAAGTATACTTGTTGTATCCGTCGGAAGTTTCGGGTTGAGTATTGACTTTATAGGATAGGGTGAACATCCTGTCTTTGACCTTAGCTGAGGTGCGCTGATAGTCAATGTTACCACGAATAGAGTACCAATCACTTGTGTTATTTCCTGCTGTGCCATACTTATACAGCAGATTATGCGGTGAAGATAAAGCAGCATCTTCCATCCACGAGGTTCCCTCGCTGTTGCCTTTATTCCCTCCACCATACATGCCTACCGACATTGTAATGAGGCGTAGTGTATCGACCTCGTAACTTGCTTCCACGTTGCCGTGTTGAAAAGAGCCTTTGTTCTTGCTTGATGATGCTGATATGACCTTAGTGTCAACTTGGCCGCCTGCATTGAGATTCTCGCGCTGGTTGTTGGAGTAGCTACGAGGGCGATTGTTGAAATTGAAACTGTAATTGCCCGTGAGGGTGAATTTTCCTTTTTTCACTGTAGCATAGGCACTTCCTCCACCCCCATTGTTGCTAGCATTGCCCGAAAAGGTAGCGGTATAGCCTTCGAAGCCCGATCCTACAGTGACAATATTTAGGATGCCACCCACTCCCTCGGCATCATACTTGGGCCCGGGATTTGTGATCACTTCAATGTGCTTGATGGAGGTTGCAGGCATACTCTTGAGCACTTCGGTGGGATTGTTGCTCATCATGTTATTGGGCTTGCCGTTGACATGCACCTTGAAGTTGCTGCTACCGTTGACCTGAATCTTATCCTCGCCATCCACCGTAACAAGGGGCACTTTGCGAAGCATTTCTAACATTGTATTTGTTTTTGAATCGGGATCGTCTTGCACATTATACTCTATCTTATCAATATCTGCCTTGACCAATGGTTTCTGTGCAATCACTTCGACACCTTTCAATTCATTGGTTGCCTCAGCCGTATAGAGTGTTCCAAGATCAATACCTTTATCTCCAAGGTTTAGTGTAAAGTCTTTCACTACGGTTGTTTTACCGATGGAGGAGATGGTGAGCGTATAAAGCCCCGGAGTGGCATTCATTTTTTCCGCGAATCGACCTTTCGTATCGGTTACTGCCATTTTCAATGCCTTAGTCGGAACCTCTTTTTTCACAATGCGGATGGTGGCATAGGGTTCGCCTTCTTGAGTCAATGAATCCAACAAAACTCCCTTTATAGCATAAGAGGCCATTTGTTGTGCATAACCTGTGGTTGTAATCAAACACAGCAAGGAGAACAGCAGTAGTAGTTTGTTTTTCATGCTAACATCAATTTTAATTCATAACTGATAAAATGTAAGGTCATCCTATTCGCGGCAGGAATGGGACAAAAGTATCTGAATTAAAACAGACTACGAAGCATTCGTAGTTAAGAATAGTAAAATAAGCACTACAAAAGAGGGCTATTTAGTCAATAAAATAGAAAACAACTAATAAGATGATGTTGAACGCAATAACGCAGCCGAACCCTCCAAGTATCCAAGGGCGAAGAATGCTGCGACTGCCCGAAAAGAAAAGGGCGTAACACATATTGACTGTAATATTACTTACAATGGCCTGCATCGTACAGGCGGTAATAACGAGTGCAGTTACATTGGTTGTATCTTGCAGCAGGTTAAGAATAAACGGTGTGATGTCACTAAACCCTGTAACAAATGACAGCAGATTCAATCCATCCGTACCCGCATAAAGCAATGTATAGTGCGTTAAAAAGGTGAAGATAACAAATAATCCGGCAAAGATCAGTGCAACTTTAAACTCAAGCGGATTGTCGCCTGCATCCTCTTCTGCTACCTGATCGAAGGGTACAGCGAGCCGTTGGCGAGTATGAATAAACCAAGCCGTTGCCGCACTGACCAGAGACATGGTAAGCAGATAGGGATAGATACCCATAAAAATAGGCTGACTGAAGATAAGAATAAGAATCATAAAGCGAAGAAACATAACACTGATTGCCAACAGCATAGCAGCTACATATTCAGTTGCCTCTTGGGGTTGAGCGTTTTTGCTCTTACGTGCCAATACCGAGATGGTAGCGGTGCTACTATACAATCCACCTACAATACCCGACACAAGTACACCCGACTCGCGAAACACATAGCGTTTGAGCAAGTAGGAAAGGTAGGAAATACCCGAAACAACAACGGTAGCCAACCAAATGGTATAGGGTGTCAGGTTAATACCGAGAATGAGATTCTCGTTGGGTAGCATCGGCAAAATGATACCACTGATGGCAAGAAACTTGGCGAGCGTAATCATCTCATCGTTTTGCATGCGCTGGGCAATCTCGGTGAAGGTATGCTTCAACTCAGTGAGCAGCAACACGGTAACGATGACCATTACGTAAAACCAGGAGGGCTGTGTAGCCACAATCGGGGCAATGCAGTACGTGATAAGCGCAATAATAATCGTTGTAACACCAAACACATGGAACTGTGATTGCTTGACGTAATAGTTCAGACCCAGCAAAATGCCCAAGATGGCACCACCACCCATGAAAAGACGCAACTCCTCGGGGTCGAGGATATAAAGTAGGTAGCCCAAGATGCCGATAAAAGTAAAGGTGCGGTCGGTGCCGAAAAGCGTTGTTTCACCCTCGCGCTTCAAACTGATCTTTCGCTGTGAGAGTCCGATCAGAAGTGAGAACAAAGTGACCAACAAGAAAGTCACTAATTCGCGCGGCAGGTAGTTATAGAGCTGTTCCATACGTTTTCATTTTAAGTACAAGAACAAATATAGAGATTATTTAGTAAAGATCACCAGCTTGTAAATGGATTCTTCATTAATTGCGAATTATAGTAACGTACATCGCCTGTAACCTCCTCACCAATGAAATCGGGTTTTACAAACGCTTCGTTTTCGCTGGCAAGTTCTACTTCGGCCATCACCAGCCCTGCGTTCTCCCCGTAAAACTCATCTACTTCAAAGACATGGGCTCCACTGCGCACCAAGTAACGGGTTTTATCGATGATGCCGGGTTCACAGAGTTTCATCAACTCTTCGGCTTCGACTAGTGAAAGTTCTTTCTCCCACTCGTAGCGGCTGGTTCCTTCGGTGTTAGAAGCTCCTTTGATCGTGAGGTAACCCTTGTTGTCGCGAATGCGCACCCGCACGGTTCGCTGGGGAATACTGCTAATGTAGCCTTGTTTTATCCGACTTTGCGCGTATGCCTGCGCTTTGAACGCTTTCGTCACGAGAAACTTCCGTTCAATCTCTTGTGCCATTTATTTAAAATTTCAGTTGAATACGGAGACCTAGAATACCATAATCGTTACCACCTTTGCCTACTACCTCTTCGGGATCTTTGGTTAGTTCGCCATCCGTCTTCACTCCTACTGCCGCCGACCCGGCAGCATTGGCGTATTTATCGTGACTGACGTAGGAGTAGTTGAGCTGTAGTTTCAAGTTACGGGTTGCGTAATAGGTAGCGCCCAACGTCCAACCGTTTGAAGCTCCACCGTTCACGAGGTTCCCGTTCAGATCAATCCGATCAAAGCGTGCGGCCAACTCTACATCGCCCCAACTCTGCCCGAATGAAGGCTCAGCAAAGGCTCCGCGTGAGGTGCTGTACTTCTGTTGCCCACCAAACAAGAGGTAGGCGGCTTGCACATAGAAGCCATTGAACCGTTCGGTAGGTAAACCCTCCATACGACTGGTATGGTTCATCATATATTCGCCTTGCATGCGAAAGGCTTTGTAGAAAGCACCCACTTCGGCCCCTGCCAGCCAGTCGTGGCTAACCGAACCGATGGATCCTGTATCGAGAAACTTCATTTTGCTGATGCGCGACAGGGAGTTGGTGCTATAACGCACGGTATTGGGCATTTTTACTCCCACGCTTGTTTTTGGTGTGCGGTATGAGGCAGCTACCCCGAGGTGGAAGCCTCTCTCTTTATTCTCCGACAAAGGCATCCATACGCCTCGTACCGTATAGGAGACTCCTTCATCTACTCCATCTTTGTTGTTGCTTTCGGCATTGTCTTTCTCTTTGCTTCCGTTGATTGCTCTAAAGTGTACACCGGCTGTGCCCAGAAACTGATTGCGTTGCCATGCAGCTTGCACACCCATGTGAAACTCCGGCTGGAAGGCCGAACTCGCGTTTGACTTCTCCATAAACATCAGGTCGCCCGATGAGGTCATGGCATCCATGCCAAAGCCTTCCTTAAAGTTACCTGCACGAAAGTAAAGGCCATTTTTCAGGTTGTACCGAATGAAGCAGTCTTTTAAAGAAAAGCCGCCATCCGTAAAGTCCATCTCAATTTTACCGGACAGCTGCTCTCCAAAAGAGATATCGCTGTGCAGACGAACCCGACGAAATCCTACCCCGTTGCCTATCGGCTGATAGTCTTCGCCAAAGAACACGGCTCCATCGGCCTGAATGCGGCCACCGAAAATGAGTTTAAACGGATTATCGTCCGAACGTAAAGTGAGTGATTCTCTCTTCACTTCGGGTAGAGAAGATTGAGGTTCATTGGCATAGCCCTTCGTTGGGAAAGACAACAAACAGGCTAACGCAAAAAGCGTAGGAAAACGTTTTCTCATTGAATTACTTAATAAGACAGTTAAAAGGGAGTGTTGTTTACGCACTCCCTATTTTTTAGCCCAGAAAAGAGAAACCGATAAGCATCATCAACGCCAATATAATGAGCGATACAAAAACAATCCTCATCACCTTCTTTGCCTGCTCTTCTTCTTTCCTACTGTGCTTTGATTTTTTCTTCTTCTTACTCATACGATTATAGCTTTAAGTTCAACGCTAACAAAGTAAGAGTAAAATATTTAACCCACCAAAAATAATAGGGACAAAATGAAGCAATAAGCAAGGATATTGATCAAAGCAGCGCGAAACCTCAGGTTGGAAGCGTACCACAATACATCTCTGTTACAAGCTCCTCCTTCGTTTCTGTGGTTATGCTCCACCTTCGTTCGAGAACTCCATCAGGTAAGCCTTAATGAAACCGTCGATTTTTCCGTCCATTACCCCATTCACATCTGCCGTTTGAAAACCGGTGCGGTGGTCTTTCACCCTGCGGTCATCGAACACGTAACTACGTATCTGCGACCCCCACTCGATCTTCTTCTTGCCGGCCTCAACCTTGGCTTGTTCGGCCAAGCGGTGTTGCAGCTCTTTGTCATAGAGTATGGAGCGAAGCATACGCAGGGCGTTGTCCTTATTCTTGGGTTGATCGCGCGTTTCGGTATTTTCAATCAAAATCTCCTCCTCGGCTCCCGTGTAAGGGTCTTTGTATTGATAACGCAAACGAACGCCCGACTCTACCTTATTTACATTCTGCCCACCGGCACCGCCCGAACGGAAGGTATCCCAAGAGATGGCAGCCTGTACTATTTCCACTTCGATGGTATCGTCGACCAACGGAGTAACAAACACCGATGCAAACGACGTCATACGCTTGCCTTGCGCATTGTAGGGCGACACGCGCACCAAGCGATGTACACCGTTTTCGCCTTTGAGATAACCGTAAGAGTAATCCCCTTCGATCTGTATCGTACAGGTTTTGATTCCGGCTTCATCTCCGTCTTGGTAGTTGGAGATGGTTGCTTTGTAGCCATGGGCTTCGGCATAGTGCAGATACATACGCATCAACATGGATGCCCAGTCCTGACTCTCGGTTCCGCCTGCACCCGAATTGATCTTTAACACGCAGCTCATCTGGTCGGCCTCCTCGCGAAGCATGTTCTGCAGCTCCAGGCTCTCGATGGCAGAAAGTGTTTTGGCGTAGCCGGCATCTACTTCGGCTTCGGTTACCAACTCTTCTTTGTAGAAGTCGAAGGCTAACTCGAGCTCGTCGCTCATGGTTTTCACTTCGTTGTATCCGTCAATCCACTTTTGTATGCTCTTTACCAACTTCATTTGAGCCTCGGCACGCTTCTGGTCGTCCCAGAAGCCCGGAGCTTGCGTTCTTAGTTGTTCCTCTTCGACTTGAATTTTCTTTCCATCGATGTCAAAGGTACCTCCTCAGCGCATCAGTGCGCTCTTTCACGTCTTTAAGTTGTTCAATAGTAATCATGTAATCTTGTTTTTAGTATGAATTAGTTTGCACAGACAGTGTGCAAACTCCTTATTGTTCTTCGTACATTTTATCAATCTGTTCCTTATAGTTTTTCGCTACTACGGCTCGACGAATCTTCAACGTATTCGTCAGTTCATCGCGCTCCATGCTAAAGGGTTGGGAGAGCAACGTAAAGCGCTTAATCTGCTCGTAGTTGGCAAACTGCTGTTGCAAAGTGTCGATGCGGTCGCGGAAAAGAGCAAGCACTACGGGGTGACGCAGCAGCTCTTCCATCTCTTTATACTCAATGCCTTTCTCTTTTGCAAACTCCTTTACAAAGCCATAAACGGGAACAATCAGTGCCGAAACAAACTTGCGTTGATCGGCCACAATGGCTATCTGATCAATGTAACGGTCGACTACCAGTTTGGTCTCGAGTGCCTGCGGAGCAATAAATTTTCCGTTAGAGGTCTTGAACAGGTCCTTGATACGTTCCGTGAGGTACAACTGACCGTTCATAAAGTAGCCGGCATCGCCCGTGTGAAACCATCCGTCAGCATCAATAGCTGCCGCTGTAGCTTCTGCCTTCTTATAATATCCTTTGGTTATGGTCTTTCCGCGAAGCAAAATTTCGTTATTCTCACCAATCTTCACCTCCACGTCGGGCATCACCTGACCTACAGAGCCGATGTCGTAACCGGTCTTGGCGGTGCACGATGCCGTAGCGGTCGATTCGGTGAGTCCGTAACCCGTAAGCATATCAATGCCTACCGAATGTACGAATTCGCAAATTTGATCGGGCACTGCAGCACCGGCTACGGGAAAGAAGTTACCGTTCTCTATACCGATGGTCTTTTTGAGCAACGTATAGATAGTCTTGTCGTAAAACTTGTACTTCAATTGATTCATCAACGGTGGTGTTTTACCTTGTCTCAGGTAATCGATGTTGTGAATCTTGCCTACCTTAATGGCATCGAGCATCAGGGTCTTCTTTATTCCTGTAGTCTCGGCTATCTTCTCTTGCACACCGGCATATACTTTCTCCCAGAAGCGCGGAACGCTACACATAAGCGTGGGGCGTATCTCTTTGATGGTCATTTGAATATCGGCAGGACGAAGATTGATGCAATTCTGCACCCCTTTGTGCACACAGTAGTAAGCCCATGTTTTCTCGAACACATGCGTTAGCGGCAGAAAGCTCATAGAGACATCCTGATCGGTCATATCGACCAAACGAAGATCGTGAATGCGGCAAGCCTCTAAGTAGCACGAGTGGTGCAACATCACTCCCTTGGGTTCACCTGTAGTTCCCGAGGTATAGAGGATGTTAGCCAAATCGTCTTCACTGGCAGCAGCCGAACGAGCTTCGACCACGTCGTTGTGTGACAGATCGGCTCCCAGCGCCAGAAATTCGTCAAAGTAGATAGACGATGTGTCGCGCGGATCTTTCACCACGTTACGATCGAAAATAATGAGCTGTTTCAATGACTCGCAAAAGCTGAATACACTGAACGCTGCATCGTACTGAAACTGCTCGCCTACAAAAAGAAGACGTATTTGAGCATCGTTAATGATATAGCACGCCTGTGCCGAAGAACTTGTGGCATAGAGCGGTACGGTTACTGCGCGATTGGCAAAAGCGGCAAAATCCACGTCCAAACATTCGGGCTTGTTTTGCGAAAATGTTCCAATGTTTTCTTGTTCTTGTACACCCAGCGCAACCAGTGCATTGGCTGCCTGACGGACCGTCTGCGAGAATTCATTCCAAGTGATCGGGATCCATTGTGAGGTCTCATAATCACGGAATTTCATTGCTATCTTATTCGTATACTTTTCGGCCTGGCGATGAACCAAGACAGATAAATGATGATAAGTCATATCTTTCATTGTTAGTTATTTCTCGGCAAAGATATCGTTTAATTTGGAATTAATGAGCCTGTTTTATAATTTATTTCACGCAACACAGTCAAGCTTTTAGCTATCTACACGTTAGCTTTTAGTTGCCTCACGAACCGAAAGAATCAACTATTATTCGTACATTTGCAACCGTTTAAAGCAATACATAGATATGATAAACGAAACTCACTCTTCCGAAGCCGTCGGCTTATTGAAATCGCTCATCAGTATCCCCTCACTCAGCCGAGAAGAAGGGCAAGCAGCCGACTATTTACAGCACTATATCGAAGCCGAAGGGATGCAGACCGGGCGTAAGGGTAACAATGTATGGTGCCTCAGCCCCATGTTCGATTTAAAGAAACCAACCATCCTGCTCAACTCGCACATCGACACGGTGAAGCCCGTCAATGGTTGGCGTAAGGACCCATTCACCCCACGCGAAGAGAACGGAAAACTCTACGGCTTGGGCAGTAACGATGCCGGCGCAAGTGTGGTGACACTCCTACAGGTGTTCCTGCAACTATGCCGAACGGAGCAAATGTACAACCTTATTTACCTTGCTTCGTGCGAAGAAGAGGTGTCGGGCAAGGAGGGCATCGAAAGCGTACTGCCCGGATTGCCACCCATTGCCTTTGCCGTGGTGGGCGAACCCACCGAGATGCAGCCTGCCATTGCCGAAAAAGGGTTGATGGTGCTCGACGTTGTTGCCACGGGTCGTGCAGGCCACGCTGCTCGCGAGGAGGGCGACAATGCGATATATAAGGTATTGAATGACATCGCCTGGTTCCGCGACTATCGTTTTCAGAAGGTATCGCCCCTGCTGGGGCCGGTCAAGATGAGCGTAACGATGATTAACGCCGGCACACAGCACAACGTAGTGCCCGATCGTTGCACGTTTGTAGTCGACATCCGCAGCAACGAGCTTTACAGCAATGAAGAGATCTTTGCCGAAGTGCAAAAGCACCTTTCGTGCAAAGCCGAAGCCCGCTCTTTCCGCCTCAACTCATCACGGATCGACGAGAAGCACCCCTTTGTGCAACGAGCCATTGCCCGGGGAGGTGTTCCTTACGGCTCTCCCACCCTCTCCGATCAGGCACTTATGCCTTTCCCATCGGTAAAGATGGGGCCGGGACGCTCATCGCGCTCGCATACGGCCGACGAGTACATCATGATTCGGGAGATTGAAGAGGCGCTTCGTGTTTACATGGAGTTGCTCGATGGGTTGAAGTTATAAGCGGATCGTCTCTTTAGCAACTGATGAATAAAGCGAGGCAGCCGCTTGAAAAAAAGACAGAAAGAAAACAGCCAAATGCTTGACTTTACCTGCTGAATAGTGTATATTTGTAACTGTAATCCTGATTTAGATTCGAATAAAACCACCCTAAAGGGAGAGAGCCGACGCTCTCTCCCTTTTTTTATGATGCACGGTGCACTTCACCCGTTTGCACGGTGCAAAAGACGCAAATGAACCGTGCAAACGAGGCAAATGAACCGTGCAAACGGGGCAAATGAACCGTTCTCTCCAACCAAAAGAAGGACTCTTAAAGAAAAAAGGCAAAGTGCCATCCAAAAAAACCCTCTGTTTTCAGCTAAGAGGCCTCCTGTTCGTTAAACATATCTAAATCTGCTCTTGACAAGATTTAGCGGTTGAGCCACGGTTCCGGGTTGAGTTTCTCTTTCTCGCGACGCAACTGGAAGTGAAGCACCGTTCGTCCGTTATCGCTGCCGTCCGAGAATACCTGACCAATGTTTTGCTTCGTGCTCACCATATCGCCCGATTTAACCGAGGCGGAAGAGAGGTTACAGTAGACCGAGATATAGTTTCCATGGCGGATCAAGATGTTGAACAGTCCATTGAGTTGAAACACAGCCGCCACCTTACCATCGAAAAGGGCACGAGCCTGGGCACCGGGTTTTCCTTGGATATCGATACCTTTATTATCAAGCTTCACGTTGCGAAGCCCCTCTACGGCATATTCTCCATAGCGGCTGGTGATGATATAGGCTCCCGAGATGGGCATGGGCAGGCGTCCACGGTTATTGATAAAACTACTCGATAGTTCACGATCGGCCTTACTCATGGAGTAGGATTCGAGTGGTTCGGCTTTCTTACGAGCACCGGTGCTTGCGCGCTCAGCCTCCGAGTCATCGCGCTTGCCTCCTTTGGTTTCTTTGGCTGATGGGCGAGCGCCTCCTTCGGTTTTCTTACGCGCTTCGGCTTCGCGACGAGCTTCTTGGCGCGCCTCCTCTTCGGCACGCTTGCGCGCACGCTCTATCTCTTCGGCTATCAATTTGTCAATGCGGGCATTGAGCTGATTGGCTTCACGTCTTTTCTTGCTTATCTCTTGTTGGAGGCCTTTCTGCATCTTCTGCAGGTTGCCCACCAAGGTGCGTTTGTCCTTTTCTTGTGCTTCGAGCTTCGCTTTCTCGCTTTCACGATCGTTGAGTAGGGTCACTTTAGCGGCCTTTACTTGCTTCAGTTCATTTCTCTTAGCAGTAACCTGTTCCTGTTTCTTCACTATTTCTTCGCCCTGAATGCGCTGGTAGGTAGCATATTCGCGAACGTAACGCAGGCGACGGTACGTTTGACTCAGGTCTTTGGCAGAGAAGATAAACATGAGCTTCTCTTCAATTGATTTGTTTTTGTAGAGATACTGAACAGAGGACTCATACTTTTTCTTTTTCTCTCTTAAGTCACGGCGCAACGCTCCAAGTTGTTGCTCAACGCTCTTTAGCTCGCGGTCAATCAACTCTACATCGTTATTCATCGCCAAGATATAGCGCTTGCGTTCTTCAATTTGTCCGGTGAGTACAGCCAGGCTATTCAGCTGACTACCCACATCTTTCTTTGTATTTTTCAGCAACGACTCTGTCTCGGCAATCTGCCGTTGCAGGGTGCCGCGTTTGTTTTCGAGCTCTTTAATCAGTTTGTTCGACTGAGCCGAAAGAGGAGTAGCCAGACAGAGTCCGCAGATGATCAGTACAAAGAGGTGTTTCATAATTCAGTCAGCATTTTCAGTAGTACAGGTAGCGGAACTTGGCTGTACTTCTCAGATACCTCGCTACCGTTCAGCACAAAGGGGTCTGACGAAAAGTCGTACAACTTCACCCTCGTGTTCTCCAACAGCGGAATACCCAGTTCCTTACCACTCATTTCGGCCCTTCCGTTGGGCAACGAAGCGGCAAACAGCAATTTTTCTAACGCAGCATAGTTGGCATTTGCCGGAAGTGCCTCCCTTAACTCCTCGCGCGAAGCACGCACATACCGTTTGTTCATGCGATCAATGAGCAGCACATCATCGGGTGTGATCTCTATGCGAGCAATCTCGGTGCGGATAATGGGCATAAGAACGGATATTTGTACCCGTGCGCCCTCTTTGAGCTTCATCGTTCCGCCCGCAGTCATGCTGCCACCGCCACCGGGTATAGTTACTTGTAGCTTGGACGAAAGGTAACGTGCTTCTTTAAGCGCAGGTGGGGCTGTCACGGTTCGCGAACTTTTACAAGCGGCAAGCAACAGCACAGCCAAGCATACGTAACTTAGCGTTTGGATCATTTTTTTCATTCGGCAATGTATTTTTTCGTCTCTATCTTCTTTTTCAGGGTCTTCGATTCACTCCCCATCTCCAATGCCTGCTTCCAGTACTTCAAGGCACCCTCTGCATCGCCGCTTTTGAAGTAGATATCACCACAATGCTCTACAACGACGCTGCTCTGGGGTTCTTCACTCTTCATGGCACTGTCAATGTAGATGCGGGCCTCGGCATAGTTTCCTTTCTCGAATAGGATCCAAGCATAGGTATCGAGGTAGGTTGCGTTGTTGGGTTCGGCCTTGACGGTCTTATAGCTCATCTCTTCTGCTTTATCCAGATTCTGGCGTGCTACCGAAAGGTAATAAGCATAGTTATTGAGCGCACCAATATTGGCAGGGTTATAGACTAATGCTGAGTCGTAAGCAGCATAGGCCTCGTTCTTCTTCTCCTTTTTGTAGTAAACATCGGCCATCAGGGTGTAAAAGTCCGACACAATCTCTTTTTGACTTTGGGGCGTCACTACATCCAGCGCTTTGAGCGACACTTGGAGCACATCGTCTAAGCGCTCGGCCTGGTTATAGGCAATGGCCAGGTAGAAGTAGAACTCCAATGCCTCGGGGGTAGCTTCGATGCCGGGTTCACAAAGACGAATAACTTCTTGGTAGTTCTCTTTCCGTATCGCTGCTCCAAGCAGGGTCATACGTGCGGCCTTATTGGTGGGGTCAATATCCAATACCTGTTGCAACACCGATAAAGAGGGAGCCTCCATTCCCTTTGCCTGTAAGTATTGGGCATAAAGCATACGTATCTGATCATCCTCCACATCTTGCTGTAACATTTGGTCGAAGAGGGCAATAACGCGGGTGCTGTCTCTCCCCTCCTGTTCATCCTGCACAATAAATTGGCGCATCACGTTCATTTTGGTCTCCGAAGGCACTTTCTTATTCAACAACAGAGCGTCTATTTGCTGTTGGTAAAGTTCTCGCTGCCCTGTTTGTTCGTAGTAAGAGGCTAACGAGAATAGCGCAAGCGCATTGTCGGGTTCGGCAGCCAGCACCTTCTGATAAATAGTAAAGGCTTCCTGCTGCTTGCCGTGCTGCATGTATACATCGCCCAACACTACCTGATAGCGCATATCCAAAGGGTACTCCTGCACCAGGCTCTCTATTTCGCGAAAGGCTTTCTTGTCGTCCTTCATTTGCAGGTAGATGCGAAACTTCTCCATCGTGAGCTGTTCGTTCTTCCCCATCCGCTGCTCAAGGCGGTTTAACGTGGCAATCACTTGCGGGTAGTTCTCGGTCTGGTTGTACAGGTCGACCAGGTTAAATAGCGGTTCTTGCTTGCCCGGAAAGCGAACCACCATCTTCTCGAGGAGCACAATGGCTTTCTCCTGCTGGTTTTGTTGTTGGTACAAGCTCGACAGTGCCTGACTGTACCAGAAGTTATCGGGAGCGTTGGCTACAGCCTGTTCGAGTGCTGCCTGCCCCTGAGGCACCTGTTTGAGGAACATGTAAAACTGTGACACCTCGTACAAGGCCGAGGCAGCCTGAGGATTGATGCTCAAGCAGTGTTTCAGTAAATCGAAAGCAGCATCATACTCCTTTTTCGCCTTTAACCGAGTAGCTTCCATGAAAAAGTAGTCGTACTTCCGCTGATCTTCGGGCGTAAGTACCTGTTGCTCTACTTGGCTCGTTGCCGAGTGCCTCTTCAGTTTCCCGGAAGATCCACACGATGCCAAAAGGAGTATTAACACAAAAAGAGAAGAGATCTTTGCTTTCATTATTCGTTCTTTAATTCTTTATTTTCAACGCTTCCCGGTATGCCCGAAACCTCCTGCACCGCGCTGAGTCTCATCCAGCACATCCACCTCTTGCCATTGAGCCAGTTCATGACGAGCAATGACCATTTGCGCGATGCGTTCCCCATCTTCCACCACAAACGTATCAGCCGAAAGATTGACCAAGATAATACCTATCTCTCCTCGGTAATCGGCATCAATTGTGCCCGGAGTGTTCAACACCGTAATTCCTTTCTTAAGGGCAAGTCCGCTACGTGGACGGATTTGCGCCTCGAATCCTTCTGGGAGCGCAATATAGAGTCCGGTAGGGATGAGACAACGCTGCATCGGCAACAGCGTAACAGGTTCAGTTAGGTTGGCGCGAATATCCATTCCTGCAGAGCGTGCAGTGGCATAGGTCGGAAGCGAATGCTTCGATTTATTGATTACTTGAACGTTCATCTTCAATATGATTACTATTTAACGGGCGAAAGTACGGAATTTGAGTCAATTTTTGATACTTTTGCAGTTAAATTACTTGAAACTAACTTCAATCGTAAAGGATAAATCGTAAAAAGAGACACGCTATGATGAATTGGAAAACCTTGCTATCAGCCAAACGCTTCGGAATGGAAGAGTTTCACGAAGAGCGACAAGAGAACCGCTCTGAGTTTCAACGCGACTATGACCGCCTCATCTTTTCGGCTCCCTTCAGGCGCTTGCAGAGTAAGACGCAGGTATTCCCACTTCCGGGCAGCATCTTTGTGCATAACCGACTGACACACAGCCTCGAGGTATCCTGCGTAGGACGTTCGTTGGGCAACGATGTATCCAAAGCCATTCTCGCCAAACAGCCCGAACTACACGATTCGTTTTTGTCGGAAATAGGCGCTATCGTTTCGGCCGCTTGCTTGGCCCACGATTTGGGTAATCCGCCTTTTGGCCACTCGGGCGAGAAAGCCATTGCCACGTTCTTCTCCGAAGGAAAGGGATTGTTCCTCAAAGAGCTGCTATCTCCGATGGAATGGGCCGATTTAACGCACTTTGAAGGAAACGCCAATGCTTTCAGGCTCCTCACGCATCAATTTGAAGGGCGTCGCCAAGGCGGATTTGCCCTGACCTATTCTACTTTGGCGTCTATTGTAAAATATCCCTTCTCGTCGAGTTTAGCAGGCAAGAAACCGAAATTTGGCTTCTTTGTTAGCGAAGAAGAGAGTTTCCACCGCGTAGCCACCGAGTTGGGTATTATTCAACTCAATGAGCACCCTGCCCGCTATGCAAGGCATCCGTTGGTTTACCTGGTCGAGGCGGCCGATGACATCTGCTATCAACTGATGGACATTGAGGATGCGCACAAGCTCAAGATATTGACTAATGAGGAGACAAAGAGTCTGCTGCTGGCTTACTTCAAAGACGAACGACAAGCACAGATTCAAAAAAACTTTGCCATCGTAAGCGATACAAACGAGCAGATAGCCTATCTTCGTTCTTCTGTAATCGGACTTTTGATCAAAGAGTGTACCGCGGTTTTCGTAGAACACGAGGCCGAAATACTGTCGGGAACCTTTGAGGGCACACTCATCAAGCGTATTGCCGAACGGCCTGCACAAGCCTATCGTCGTTGTGCAGCGGTTTCCTTAGAGAAGATCTACCGATCAAAAGAAGTGTTGGATGTGGAGTTAGCAGGCTTTCGAGTCATCAGCACGCTGCTTGAACTGATGATTGATGCAGTGACCTCTCCCGAAAAGGCCTACTCGCAATTGCTTATTAACCGTGTTTCCGAGCAGTACCATATCAAATCGCCCGAACTCTCGGTGAGAATTCAGGCGGTACTTGATTATATTTCGGGGATGACCGATATTTTTGCTTTGGATCTTTACCGTAAGATTAACGGCAACAGTCTTCCTGCTGTGTAACTACTTTCGGCGTAAAGACTTTATTGGCTCCCGAAGTGACTTGACAATCGAACGGGTCTTTCTTTACAAACGACTCAATGTGGCGCATGCGTTTATCTTCGAGTATCTCATCTACAGCAATCAGGATGCCTGTCTCTTCTACATCGCCAAAGCCGTAGTTAATGGCTGTACCAAACATACGCATCGTGGGGCTCAAACTCATGTATGCATTCACCAACGGCGGGATATTATACCCCAATCGACGCACAACGGTGTTGAGAATTTTATAATCCTCTTTGAAAGAGTCCTTGCAAAACAGTTCGGCCAGCTCCTTTTCGTCCGTTTCCATCTTTAGAGGCTTCAGAGGCGTAATCAATGCATCTTGATCTGCAAAATGTTTTTTCAGGAAGTAAAGAATCATGTCTCGACCTTGTCTGTGGTAACTGGGATACATGGTTACTTTGCCAAAAAAGTACTTCACATTCGGCATAACTACCGTTAACGCACCCAATCCGTCCCAAAGATTATCTAAAGCAAAAAGACCTTTGCTACCGGCCCGCGACGATTGGTATTCAAGCGTCACAAACGAACGTCCCAGCTCAATGGTCATGGGCAAGAACTCCTTCACAAATTTATCCGAGAAGTGAAACATGTGCGAAGTTGCCAAAACAGGGGCGCCCTGATCATCAAGGCGTACATCGGTTCCTAATATATACCGGTATCCTCCCAAGATCTCTTCAGCTTCAGGATTCCAAACAATTAACTGCTTGTATGGGTTCTCCATCGTATCATATTCATCAATATCGACGGACAGCCCTGAACCTCCTCCGGCAGCACGAAAAGCAATTTCGCGCAGACGTCCAATCTCCTGCATGATATGAGGAGAGTCTTGATAAGTAATAATATAAATCTGATTATTACTTTTGTTGGTCATGCGCAACCTCTTCTCTTCTGTTAGCTCCGCTTTAATCAGTTCTTTGCTTACCGGTTCAATAATCTCTTCCATATCTCTCGTTAGTAGTTATCTTTCTTTTATAGTTTATATACGATCTCTTTTACATATTCAGCCCATTGAGCAGGAGTTTTCGACTTGTCAAAGGTCTGCCAGGGAATGGGCTTTCCAACTGTAATAGTAAACGTTTTATGACGATTCTTAAACATCTCATCGACTAAATAGAGCATTGCAATATTAAACTTTATACCCAATGCCTTACATACACTTGCCAGGTTATAGAAGAAATTAGAATTTCGTCCGTCAAAATAGATCGGAACCACATCGCGCTTGGCTTGCACGCTCTTCACAATAAATGTCTTCTTCCATTCCAAGTCGCGAATGACTCCATCCTGCCGGCGCGAACAGAGTCCTGCCGGGAACATGATCAACTGGTCGTCCGACTTAAATCCTGCTTCCACCATTCTTGGAAAGTCTTTGGCCTGCTTTCCCGTTTTATTGATGGGAATACAAAGCGGAGCCAATCCGCGCAGGGTCATCAGCAGGTCATTCACCAAGTACTTCACCTTTCCATCGAAATGCCGCCCCAGTACATAACCCAAGGCTACGCCGTCTTGTCCACCCAGTGGATGATTGGAAACGAATGTATACAGCCCGTCTTTAGGAAGGTTTTCTATCCCCTTCACCTCTATCTTTGCATCAAGAAAGTGGAGTGAGGCTTCTAGAAAATCTACCCCCAGCTGATCCTTTGATTCGAGTAGAAACACGTTTAGCTCCTCTTGATGAATAATCTTCTTCAAGTAGGAGATAAGAAATTTAGGAATATACTTATAGTACTTTGGTACTTTCGTTCGGAGTATATTATCTATATCTATTAAAAATAATGAATCGTCGATCATCCCTCTTAACTAATAATGGTGCTACAAAATTAGCTGTTCTTTTTTATTAATCGCAAGATTTCGACAGAAAATGCGATTTTTAAGTTTTTACCTCCTAAAAAAGGGGCCTAAAAACTATCATAGATGGCCTGAAAACTGTTATTTGATAGTTTTCAGGCTAAATAAAAATAATTCCCCCCCGTTTTGTTCACGCAGATGCATTATACTTGCAATGTCAAAACAAAATAGTCACAATTAAAATGCAACGTATATGAAAAGTTTAAGCTTTAGAAAAGATTTAATCGGAGTTCAAGATGAATTACTTCGCTTTGCATATAAACTAACTACAGACCGTGAAGAGGCTAACGATTTGTTGCAGGAAACTTCATTAAAAGCATTAGACAATGAAGAGAAGTACGCACCCGATACTAATTTCAAGGGATGGATGTATACGATCATGCGTAACATCTTTATCAATAACTATAGAAAAGTTGTTCGCGAACAGACTTTTGTAGATCACACAGATAATCTTTATCATTTGAATTTACCGCAAGAATCGGGTGCTGATAACACCGAAAGCAGTTATGATTTGAAAGAGATGCATCGCATTGTCAATGCACTTCCTAAAGAATATAAAGTTCCTTTCTCTATGCATGTTTCGGGATTCAAATACCGTGAGATAGCCGAGAGGTTGGATTTACCCCTTGGCACAGTCAAGAGTCGTATTTTCTTTACGCGCCAAAAGCTACAAGAGGAGTTGAAGGACTTTAGAAATTAAACCCAAATGCTTTGCTACTCAAAGAGCATTGTGTCGGTTTTTAGTTTATAAAATCAAAAAGAGCCGGTGGAAAACAACTTCCACCGGCTCTTTTTGATTTTATATAACCAAGCGATTTATCGCATCGGTTGCATGATAAAGCTAAATTCATAGTCTTGATAAGGCAAACGGTATTCATTGAGCGGAAGAGCGCCCCAGCTGTTCACACTACCTAACCCCATTTGAGCTTTGTCGATACAGAGATTAACCCAGTCAACCGGTTTAACTTCCGGAGAGTGGCGTTGATTCTTTTCGAGGCCGTCATCCAGAGCGTCGATGGTATAGTGCAGTGCCGAAGCCGAGAACGGAGCATCTGCAACAAACTGTAACCCCCAACCGGCGGTGTTGGTTTGTTTCCACCAACGAATGTCGCTTTTGGTTCCTGTCTCTTGCGGACGAATATAAGGATGGAACTGCTCTTCTACTGACTGGTTGTAACGGCCCAAATCGGTAGCCCATTTACGGTCGGCATAGTTTTCAATCGGACCACGTCCATAGTAAGCAATGCGATCATAAGCTTCGGGCATCTCCATCTTCATGCCGAAACGGAACATGTTTGGAACATTGGCATCTTTGCTCGCAGTCAACTTCTCTGTTACCTTTATTGCACCTTGATTGCCGATAATGTAGTTCAACGAAAGCTTACCCGATACCTCAGGCATTTCATACTCGGCCTGTACGTGTACTTGATTGTCCTTTATCTCCGACTTCAGAGCCGTTAACTTCAATGTCGGATTCTTCCAAACCTGGTATTTCTTTTGCAAACCGGCTCCCATATCATTATCAGTTGGAGCGCGCCAGAAATTCGGTGTCAACGCACTTCCACGCTGAAGCATGGCCAAACCGCCTACATCGTAGCGACACAAAAAACCGCTATGCTTGTTAAACTCAATCAAGAAATCAGCGCCTTGTACAATCAGGTAGTTTGCATCATTTGTTTTGATAACCGGCACCTCTTCAGCCATATTCGCATGCACCTCGTTTTTCACTTCGAGCGCAGGAGCATGGTAGGGCTTAATCGTTAGCTGATTCTTAGCCACCACATACCCGGCAGGAATCAGTGTCTCGGCCTTTTTAAGTTTGTAAGCCACATTAAGTAATAGCTCTTTCGATGGACAAACTGCAGCAACGTCGTAGTTTAGTTTAACAGTAACTGTTTGCTGAGGAGCTACATTCAAGTCGGACACCACGCCATTCTGCACCACTTCGCCATCTGCCAATAGCTGCCACTCTAGGTAATAGGCAGACAGGTCGCGGAAGAAGTTCTCATTAAAAACCTTGATCTCTCCCGTTTGCAAGTCGGCAGGTGTTGTCCAAATATTCTGATAGAAATAGGCTACTTCATAAGCATGTGGATTGGGCACACGGTCGGGACTAATCAAACCATTGTCACAGAAGTTATTGTCAGAGGCATCGTAGGCATTATAATCGCCACCGTAGCCATAAATCTCTACGCCATCCTTATTTTTCCAGCGGTTCGATTGATCGACGAAATCCCAAATAAAACCACCTTGAAACTTCGGATACTTGCGCACCAAATCCCAGTACTCTTTAAAACCACCCATGGAGTTGCCCATAGCGTGCGCATACTCACACAGAATCAGTGGTTTCGTAGCATCACTCTCACTGTACTTCGTACAGCGCTCGTAATCGGCATACATCGGACAGTAAATATCGGTACCTTCGCGTGTTCCGGCTTGTTCGTACTGAACAGCTCTGCTAGGGTCTTCTGCCTTGATCCAGTGGTAACAAGCTTCAAAGTTAGGTCCAAATCCGGCCTCATTGCCCAATGACCAGAAAATAATGGAAGGATGGTTAAAGTTGCGCTGAACATTGCGCTCATTACGTTCCATGTGTGCTTTCGCATAGCTTTTATTGGCTGCCAGCGTCTCTTTGCCGTAACCCATACCGTGCGACTCCACATTGGCCTCTGCCACCACATAGATACCATACTCATCGCACAGGTCATACCACAAATTATCATCCGGATAATGACACGTACGCACAGCGTTCAGGTTCAGTTTTTTCATCAGCTGAATGTCCTCAATCATCCGTTCACGCGATACCACATATCCTCCGTCAGGATCCATCTCGTGACGGTTGGCTCCTTTAAACAATACAGGTTGACCATTGACCAAGATTTGTGCATTCTTCAGTTCAATCTTGCGGAAACCCACTTTCACCGGAATCGCTTCTATCACTTTATCCCCGTTCATCAACGAGGCAGTCAGCGTATAAAGTACCGGAGTCTCGGCAGTCCATTTCGCCGGATTGTTTACGGGCATCACCGCATTCAACTTACCACTACCCGACAGTGCAGCAGTAGCAACCGATTTTCCGGAAGCATCCGTCAGGCTCAGGTTTACTTTGCCGCTTCCTTTGAGCTGAATGGCTACGTTGAGCGAACCATCTTTGTACTGCGCATCCAAGTCGGGCGTCACGCGGATGTCTTGCATATACTGCTTGTTGCGCGCATATAAGTAGCAATCGCGACCTACCCCCGAGTAGCGAAAAAAGTCTTGATCTTCCAAATAGGTACCGTCACACCAGCGAAATACCTGAAAAGCGATAAGGTTCTTGCCCGGTTTCAGGTACTTTGTTAGGTCAAACTCAGCTTCGAGCTTACTGTCTTCGCTATAACCTACATATTTTCCATTGACCCACAAATACATGTTCGAAGTCACCGAACCGAAATGTGCAAACACCTCTTTTCCTTTCCAGTCGGCAGGCAGAGTAATCTCCTTGCGATAAGAGCCGACGTGATTGCCTTCGATAGGCACACGCCCGGGATCGTTTTTGAACTGATTGCGCCAAGGGTAGCCCACGTTCACATAAATCGGATCGCCATATCCGTTGAGTTCCCATACTGCAGGAACTTTCAGTGTATTCCATCCCTTGTCATCGAAGTTGGTTTCGAAAAAGGTCAGTGGGCGTTGATCTGCATTGCGCACCCAATTAAACTTCCAGGGTCCGTTCAGTGTCATAAAATTACTTGACTGTTCTTTTTGTCCGGCCAAAGCTGCCGCTGTTGACTCATAGGCAAAATAGCCTGTGTGCATCGGAGCACGGTTTACCGCATTCACTTCCGGATCGAGCCACTCTTTATTTTGTGCTGTGGCTGCCATGCTGAGTAATGCTAATGCAATAGCTGTTAGTTGTTTCTTCATGGTTATCTATATAGTTTGATAAAAATATTTCGATGTCAAAAATACGAGTTATTTTAAGACTTAGCAAGTGCTGAGTTCTAATATGTATCTAACCTTAGCTCTTTTTAGTGGAATTCGGTGTATTATCCACCCATCATTGAGTATCAACACAAATCCCTTCATCCTCATCCTAATTATTAAACTGAATATTGACTTTACCACGAGCAAAAGTGTTTGATCTCCTGAGAATATCATTACGGATTTTAGGGATAATGACTATTTTCATATAAATTTGCAACTTATTCAACAATAAGGTATAGGTGACAAGAGACAAAACGAATTAGACTTATACAAAATAAATTAAAAACTAAAAACGACTAAAATGTTTAACCCAAAGAAGTTACTGAAAGCATTAATCGCTGCATGTTTGGTATGCGGAAGTCTTTCAGCACAAGAACAAGGATTTGATCTATCCACACAAAGATCAGAGAGTCAAAGCATTCATACCATTCCGGGCAAGATGTTAGACCATAAGGGAATACAACTTAACCCTACACCTCATAGCCTCAAACTAACTGAGAAGGGGCAGCTCGACATAACCAAAGGGTTGCGTCTGAATGATAAGAAAAACAAGTTTTCCGAAGACCTCAACTTCATCGTTCTTGCTCCCAAAGGAGTAAAGCTGACGATTGATTACGGTAGTAAACTCGCTGCAAAGCATGGAGTAAAGAGTATCTCCGGAGCTTATGCCATGAGCATCAACAACAAAGGAGTATCGATCATCGGTTATGATGAGAAAGGTGCTTTTTACGGCATACAAACGCTCAGGCAGTTAGTCGACAGTCCCGCGAGTGCAGGAAAAAAAGTACCCTACCTGGAGATCAACGATTATCCCGATCTTTTGTACAGAGGGGTAGTTGAAGGATTTTACGGAACACCTTGGTCACACGAAGTGAGACTGTCACTGATCAACCTATACGGCAAGTTTAAGATGAACTATTACCTATATGGGCCCAAAGACGACCATTACCACAGCTGCCCCAACTGGAGACTTCCCTATCCTGAAAAAGAGGCGAAGAACATTAAAGAGTTGGTGGAGTCTTGTAACCGCAACCGGGTCGATTTCGTGTGGGCCATTCATCCGGGTCAGGACATCAAGTGGAACGACGAAGATTATACCAATCTCGAAAATAAGTTCAATATGATGTACGATCTGGGCGTACGTTCGTTCGCCATCTTTTTCGACGACATTGATGGTGAAGGTACGAACCCCAGAAAGCAGACTGAGTTACTCAATAAGCTCAACGCCAATTTCGTCAAAGTAAAGGAGGGAGTTAAACCACTCATTGTTTGTCCTACAGACTACTCTAAACTTTGGGCCAATCCTACTCCTCAAGGAAGCCTCAGCATCTATGGTAACACCCTCGACCCTTCGATCAACGTGTTTTGGACAGGCGATGCGGTTTGTAGTGACCTAACCAAAGAGACAATGGATTGGGTTAACTCCAGAATTAAGAGACCCGCACTCTATTGGTGGAACTTCCCGGTTACAGACTATGTTCGCCACATCATTATGCAAGGACCTGTGTACGGACTAGAAACTACGCTCACCCCCAACGATCTTTGCGGACTGATCAGTAATCCGATGGAACATGGAGAAGCCTCCAAACTGGCACTCTATGGTGTAGCCGATTATTCGTGGAATACAGCGGACTACAACCCCATTGACAACTGGGAACGAGCCCTTACCGAACTCACGCCCGAAGCTAAAGACGCCTATAGAACCTTTGCTATCCACTCTTGCGATACCGAAACGGGCTATCGCAGAGCAGAATCGTGGGAAACTCAAACCTTTGCGATCGACAATTACACAGAAGAAGCGTTCCATGCACTCTTCAAAGAGTTCGAGAAAATAGAGCGGACACCGGCAGAGTTGGAAGAGAAGTGTGCCAACAAAGCTCTTGTCAGCGAGTTGCACCCTTGGCTCATCGAATTCGGCAAGCTGGGTACTCGAGGAAAACGTGCGTTGGAAATTCTCAAGATTTACCAAACAGGAGACCACGCAGCTTTCTGGACTGCTTACACCAACAACCTGATGAGCGAAGAGCAGAGAAAATCTTTCAATGCTCACAAGTCCGGTACCATGAAGCTTCAACCGTTTTATGAGAATACGATGAACGACCTAGCCAATGAGTTTTTCAAAAAACTGACAGGCGAGATTCCAACAGTATACAAGGGAATCGGTTCATTCAACAGCCTAAAGACCACGCAGAGCAACCTTATGTTGGACAATGACTCCACCACCTATTACACCTCGGGAACTTCGCAGAACGACCGCAGTTGGATTGGCGTTGACCTTGGCTGCGTTAGATCAGTTGCCGAAGTCTCTGTTTACCAAGGCCGAAATTCGACCAATGATGTTGATTACTTCGACCACGCACTACTAGAGTATTCAGAACAAGGAAAGGATTGGAAAGCACTCACCGACAGCCTTAAAAACCAATACGACATTCAATGGAAAGGGGAACCGGTGAAAGCCAGATACGTCAGATTAAAGAAACTTCCATCTCGCAAGACGAACTGGGCGGCTATTCGTTCGTTTGAAGTCAACCCCATCAATCTGTCGAGTCTCAATTTCCGTATCGAAGCTAAAGATCCTCAAGAGGCGTTGCGGGCATTCGACAAACACCCCGGCACATCCTACGCCAACAGTGGTGTACTCGCTTTTACGCTTCCTGAGAACACAACCACCTGTACCTTGCTGGCGAAACTCGATGCTTCCAAAGGTCCGGTTAAACTTCAGCAACTTGCTTCCAACGGAAAGGTATTGTCGACTATAACCATCGATACCCCTTTTATTAAAATGAACCTTGTAAAAGGAGCTGTCAAAATTGCTATAGAAGGAGAAGTAGAACTCTTTGAGATCCTGCTTAATTAATACGCTCGGGCGATCTGAACAAGATTGATTACCGCCCCAGTTAATAAAAGAACGCTGCAAGATTCGTAACTCTTCGTTACCAGTCTTGCAGCGTTTTTTAATCCATCATTGGTGGGATCGGTTGAAGAGACTTATTATTCGTATATCGAGCATAAGGCAAACTAAAAGCAGAAAGAGCCTCTATTTTCTCGTATTCAGCTTCGTCTATTGCTGTTAACAACCAGGTCAGTGCATCTATTATCTTCCTCGCCGTTTTCTCAACAACGTCAACCGTTAACAATCTCTCTTAATTTCTTCACATCAGCATCGTATGTATTATTCCCGAGGTACTGTATTAGATTCGCTAACCTTTGAAGTTCGGAGGCATCAGAAATCTCTCTAAAAAGCTGCTTAAAAACAGTGAATGCTTTCTCGTTTTTGCCGGATATTTGTTTCGTTATTTTAGTAAGGCTATTTATGTCAGTAGGAAGATTATATTTTGCAGTAATGTCAATCCCTTTTTCAGCAGCAGCTTTCAAAAGAAATCGTTCCATTGCAGGGCTGATCTGAATAATATAGTGATGCTTTTCATTGTGTTTATACAGAAACAAAGATTCGTTCGAACCAACCAATTCAAATTCTTGCAAATAAGGCTCTTCGCGCTTATCCTTATCAATAATACCTACAGCAAACTTATCCTTAAACAATTCCTGCATTTTCTTAACGACAGCACTACAGCCCTTTTGATGATTAAATTGATTAAAACACGATGTGATTGTTTCTGTAAGACAAGTATCGACATAACATTCCGGTATAATATTAAGTCCGTTCATTGCGCCAAGAAAATTTCAGAGTTAAAAAATAGATCTACACCAAATTGATACACCTTGTCAATCTCTTCATCTGTCAATCCTCTAACAGAAGTCTCTCCATCTTCAAAGTCAATCAGATAGATCGCTAAATCCTCTTTCTTGTTTTCTAAAAACTCATTCAACACATAAGGACTGTGTGTCGTTATAAAAAACTGATTTGACTCCGAATAAATGATATCCGTTGTAATTTTTGATACATATGGAGGATAAGAGTGCGCCTCCGGTTCCTCAAACGTCAAGATAGCATTCTCATTACTAGCAATAGCTGTCTTATAATACATCATTCTTTGCAGTGTATCGGCAATAGAGTTGAACGGCACCAGATAAATGCTGTTCTCCGATACCGATTTGAGCAGCTTGAGCTGTTGGCTTGCTTGATCAAAAGACAGTTTTAAGCCATACAATGCCAGAATGTCCGAAATCTCATCCTTTGTATGCTCTAAGGAATCTAGTATAGAAGAAAGATTGCATCCTGTTGTTGGTTGCAAGATATTGACGTCCGTGTTTTCAAACTGAAAAGGCGTGGGGAAGAAATAACTTCTCACATCTTTATTCGGCATCTCAGAGCCGGTCTGTTTAATTTTCAATCCGCTTAATTCCACAACGGATTTACCATTGAGAAGCCCATTCAAACGAGATACAAAACTCGTTTTGCTTGACTGAAAAACGAATTGATCAGAATCGGTATGTATTTCAATGTCTTTTGTTTTATCGCCATTGTAGAACAATTCAGACTCATTTTCACATCGAATAAACTGTTGAAGAGACTTATTATTCGTATATCGAGCATAAGGCAAACTAAAAGCAGAAAGAGCCTCTAAAATATTACTCTTCCCTACATTAGGCTTTCCGATAAGCAGGTTGATTCTTTTACAATCCTTCAAAACTACGTGCTTAACCGACTTAAAGTTCTTTATTTCAATTCTCGTTGTCATATCTCTTATATCTTTATTTAATGCAAATCTAGTTATTTACCTGTTTTAAATCAAGAGAATTCGGAGAAATCC
>JAGOOC010000034.1:0-26106 GCA_017992695.1 Bacteroides sp.
ACGTTTTGCGTTTGCACCACAGAGAAGACAGGTATCTACCACTGAGGCACAGAGGAATACAAAAAATATTTTTCTGTGTCCTCTGTGTGCTCTGTAATGAAACAAAAGTTTGAAAATAACACGTTGAGAATGAAGATTTACCAGCGAATAGTGCATTATGAGGATTATATTTCGTATCTTTGTCGCCCGAATTCTGTCTATCTGCCTGATTCATTAGTGAAAATAAAGTCGGAAAGGCAAAATGTTTGGGCTTTTTTTGTACCTTTGCAACGAATAAAACAGTGAAGCTTTGGGAAAGTTTGATAAATACAAAATTAACTTGAAAGGAATGCAGGCAGACTTGGTTACATACGAGTTTGCGCTGGACAACCTTTATTTCTCTGACATTGATGCCCCTGAAATTCAGAAGGGTAAAGTAAATGTAGTACTGACGGTAAAGAATACCACTCATGCTTTCGAGTTTACTTTCCAGACAGATGGTGTGGTGTGGGTGCCATGCGATCGTTGTTTGGATGAGATGGAATTGCCTGTAACCTCAACTGATAAGTTGATGGTTAAGTTTGGGCAGACATTTGCAGAAGAGGGTGATAACCTGGTTATCATTCCTGAGGATGAAGGCGCAATTAATGTTGCCTGGTTTATCTATGAGTTTATAGCTTTGACAATACCCATGAAGCATGTACATGCTCCCGGGAAATGTAATAAAGCGATGACGAGTAAGCTGAGTAAGCATTTGCGCAACGACAGTAACGATGAAGACGGTGATGAGTCAGCTTATGAGCCTGAAACAGGTGTTACTGTGGAAGAAGATACGGAGGAACACATAGATCCTCGTTGGAATGAATTAAAAAAAATATTAGATAATAATTAAAGTTTAAAAGAAAATGGCACATCCAAAGAGAAGACAATCGAAAACAAGAACAGCTAAGAGAAGAACGCATGATAAGGCAGTAGCACCTACATTGGCTATTTGTCCTAACTGCGGCGAATGGCATGTTTATCACACTGTATGTGGCGCTTGCGGATACTACAGAGGTAAGCTTGCTATCGAGAAAGAAGTAGCTGTATAAATTTACGGTCTAAATAGACCTTGCTTGTTAAAGCGGCCCAAGGCAATGTTCTTCGGCTGCTTTAACCATAAAGCATTACTCTTGCTAAATTAAAACAGAATTGATGGAAAAAATAAATGCAGTAATCACAGGAGTCGGTGGGTATGTGCCTGATTATGTCTTGACGAATGACGAGATATCAAAAATGGTAGATACGAACGATGAGTGGATTATGAGCCGTATCGGGGTAAAAGAGAGACGCATTTTAAATGAAGAAGGCTTAGGATCATCGTATATGGCACGCAAGGCTGCAAAGCAGCTAATGCAGAAAACAGGCTCTAACCCGGATGACATTGATTTAGTCATTGTCGCTACTACTACTCCGGACTACCATTTTCCTTCTACGGCTTCCATTCTTTGTGAGAAACTTGGACTTAAAAATGCTTTTGCTTTCGATTTGCAGGCTGCTTGTAGCGGCTTCTTGTTTACATTGGAAACAGCAGCAAACTTTATTCGTTCGGGAAGATACAAGAAAGTCATTATCGTTGGCGCTGATAAAATGTCGTCAATGGTTGATTATACGGAGCGAGCCACCTGCCCGATTTTTGGTGATGGTGCAGCTGCTTGCATGCTGGAGCCAACAACAGAAGATTATGGCGTAATGGATGCGCTGCTTCGCACAGATGGCAAAGGATTGCCGTTTCTTCACATGAAGGCTGGCGGATCGGTTTGCACACCCTCTTATTTCACTGTAGACAATAAAATGCACTATATCTATCAAGAAGGTAGAACAGTATACAAATATGCTGTTTCTAATATGTCGGATGTAAGTGCAACCATTGCCGAACGTAATGGATTGACGAAAGAGACTATTGATTGGGTAGTACCCCATCAAGCCAATATGCGTATTATTGACGCTGTAGCTCAACGATTAGAACTTCCGATCGAAAAGGTTCTGGTGAATATTGAGAAATACGGTAATACCAGTGCAGCTACGCTGCCACTCTGTCTTTGGGATTTCGAAAAGAAGCTCAAGAAGGGTGATAATATCATTTTCACGGCATTCGGCGCAGGTTTTACCTGGGGAGCTGTTTATGTGAAATGGGGCTATGATGGAAACAAAGTATAGTAACAAGTGTTACTATAATATATCATACACAAAACGCATCTTATTTCGGTTCGATGCGTTTTTTGTCTAAATTTATAAATATAAGTCAATGCATAAAGCAGGTTTTGTAAATATAGTAGGTAATCCCAATGTTGGTAAGTCGACATTGATGAATGTGCTGGTAGGCGAGCGGGTATCCATTGCTACGTTTAAAGCACAGACCACTCGTCATCGTATCATGGGAATTCATAATACAGACGATATGCAGATTGTGTTTTCGGATACACCGGGAGTGTTGAAACCCAACTATAAGTTGCAGGAGTCGATGTTGAATTTTTCAAACTCTGCTCTATCGGATGCAGATGTACTGCTTTATGTGACTGATGTAATAGAGACTCCGGACAAGAACAATGAGTTCATGGAAAAGGTACGGAAAATGACTGTTCCGGTACTACTACTCATCAATAAGATTGATTTAACAGATCAAGAAAAACTGGTTAAACTGGTTGAGATGTGGAAAGAGCTGATTCCGCAAGCGGAGATTTATCCCATTTCGGCGAAGTCAAAGTTCAATGTAGATAACGTCATGAAACGTATCCAAGAGCTGTTGCCTGAGTCGCCCCCTTATTTTGGTAAGGATCAGTGGACCGATAAACCGGCTCGCTTCTTTGTGAACGAAATTATCCGTGAGAAGATTTTGTTGTATTATGATAAAGAGATACCCTACTCGGTTGAAGTCGTTGTAGAGGAGTTCAAAGAAGAATCGAAGAAAATTGTGATTCGTGCTATTATTTATGTAGAACGCGATTCGCAAAAGGGAATTATTATTGGCAAGCAAGGCAAGGCATTGAAGAAAGTGGCCACCGAGGCTCGTCGTGAACTGGAGCGCTTCTTCGGGAAGACTGTATTCTTGGAGACGTATGTGAAAGTTGATAAAGACTGGCGTAGCTCAGATAAGCAGTTACGTAGTTTTGGTTATCAATTAGATTAAGAAAATATTCATACGACTGTGATAGTCGTAAAAAAACGTGTAAACTATGGGTAATTTAGTTGCAATCGTAGGACGCCCCAATGTGGGAAAGTCTACCTTATTTAATCGCTTGACAAAGACTCGTCAGGCTATTGTAAACGACGAGGCGGGAACAACCCGCGACAGACAATACGGGAAGGCAGAGTGGCTTGGACGTGAGTTTTCTGTGGTTGATACCGGTGGTTGGGTAGTCAATTCGGATGACATATTCGAGGAGGAAATTCGCAAGCAGGTATTACTGGCAGTAGAAGAGGCCGATATCATTCTGTTTGTTGTCGATGTTACCAATGGTATCACCGATTTGGACATGCAGGTAGCTACTATTTTGCGTCGTTCAAAGAGTCCGGTAGTCGTGGTGGCTAACAAAACGGACAATAACGAACTGCGCTACAGTGCTCCCGAGTTTTATAGTCTTGGACTGGGAGAGCCCCATTGTGCTTCGGCAATGACCGGTAGCGGCACAGGCGATTTGTTGGATGTGCTTGTAAGCAAATTCCAAAAAGAGTCGGATGAGATACTGGATGAAGAGGTTCCTCGTTTTGCCGTAGTAGGCCGTCCCAATGCTGGAAAGTCTTCGATTATCAATGCTTTTATTGGTGAAGAGAGAAATATTGTGACTGAATTAGCCGGAACAACACGCGATTCGATCTATACACGCTACAATAAATTTGGATTTGACTTCTATTTAGTTGACACTGCCGGTATTCGAAAGAAAGCCAAGGTCAATGAAGATTTGGAATACTATTCTGTTGTTCGCTCTATTCGTGCCATTGAAGGTGCCGACGTTTGCATCTTGATGGTCGATGCGACTCGAGGTATTGAAAGCCAAGACTTAAATATTCTCTCGCTGATTCAAAAAAACCAAAAGGGACTGGTTGTGGTTGTCAATAAATGGGACCTTGTCGAAGATAAAACGGCTAAGCTGATGAAAGAGTTTGAAGCGAACATACGTACGCGCTTTGCTCCGTTTGTCGATTTTCCTATCGTGTTTACGTCGGCCATAACGAAACAGCGTATCCTTAAGGTGCTTGAAGAGGCGCGTGCGGTGTACGAGAACCGAACGATTAAAATCTCTACTGCTCGTCTTAACGAAGAGATGCTTCCGTTGATTGAAGCTTATCCGCCCCCATCAACCAAAGGAAAGTATATCAAAATTAAATACATTACTCAATTACCGAACACGCAGGTACCTTCGTTTGTGTTTTTTGCAAACTTACCACAGTATGTGAAGGAGCCTTATAAGCGGTTCTTGGAAAATAAAATGCGTGCGAAATGGAGCTTAACGGGTACCCCGATTAATATTTATATTCGCCAGAAATAAAAGGAATAAGACTAAGCTAAAACTAATAAAGCGCATTCATTATAGGATGCGCTTTATTAGTTGATAGGTATTAACGATGTTAAACTCGATACGAACGATTTACTCTCGATGTTAACCTTCCAGATTTTGTAGTTCGACGTCTTTTACCTTTCGAAGCAGATCGGATGCGAATATAAAATTATTCAACCGTTTGTTGGTAGAGGTGAAAATATCATCTTTGGTTCCTTCCCACTCTTTACTCCCCTCATAGATATATATGATTTTCTCACCTATACCTAACACAGAGTTCATATCGTGTGTGTTGATAATGGTTGTCATGTTATACTCTCGGGTAATATCCTGTATCAACTCATCAATAAGAAGAGAGGTTTTCGGATCGAGTCCTGAATTGGGTTCATCGCAAAACAGGTATTGCGGGTTTAAAGCGATGGCACGTGCTATAGCTACGCGCTTCTGCATACCGCCGCTGATTTCGCCGGGGAACTTGTCTGCAGCTTCAGTGAGGTTAACACGATCGAGGCAGAAGCGGGCGCGCTGCGTGCGATCACGCAGGGTGTCATTGCTGAACATGTTGAGCGGAAACATGACGTTGTCGAGTACCGACATCGAGTCGAAGAGTGCAGCGCTCTGAAAAATCATTCCCATCTCTCTGCGCAACGCTTTCTTTTCGGTTTTGGCCATGGAAAGAAAATTGCGAGTATCATAAAGCAGTTCGCCTTTTTCGGGAATGAGCAATCCTACAATACACTTCATGAGTACTGTTTTGCCCGATCCGCTTTGTCCGATAATCAAGTTTGTCTTTCCGTTTTCGAACGTGGCATTGATGTCCTTCAATACCGCTATCCCATCGAACGATTTATAGAGTTTTTCTATTTCAATCATCCCATTAAAAGTTTAGTTAATACGAGGTCGGCAAATAAAATCAAAACGCTGCTAGACACCACTGCATCGGTCGATGCCTTTCCTACGGCTATCGAACCACCCCCTACTGTGTAGCCGAAGAAAGCGGCTACGCTAGAGATGATGAAGGCGAAGAAGAGTGATTTAATAATGCCACACCACACAAACCATTCAGTAAATGTGTATTGCAAACCATACTCAAGGTTGGTCGTTGTCATAATCCCTCCAAACCAGCAAGTGGCAAAAGCTCCAATGATGCCTGCAAAGATGCTGAATGTGACCAAAACAGGAATCATGGTTACCATCGCTGTTATTTTAGGAAGTATCAGGTAGTTGGCCGAATTGACTCCCATGATTTCGAGTGCATCAATTTGTTGTGTAACTCTCATGGTTCCCAGCTCGGAAGCAATGTTTGAGCCCACCTTGCCCGCCAATATCAAACACATGATGGACGAGGAGAACTCCAATAACAAAATTTCACGGGTTACGTAACCCACTGTCCAACGGGGCATCCATGGGCTTTCAATGTTCAATTTGATTTGAATCGTGATCACTGCTCCAATGAAAAATGAAATCAACAGCACAATTCCAATAGAGTTTACTCCGAGTTGCTCCATCTCGTTCAGGTATTGTCGAAAGAACATACGCATCCGCTCAGGACGCGAAAATGTGCGCCTCATGAGTATCATGTATTGTCCGACTGTTCTTAATGCTTTAATCATATCCTTGTATTTTATCTGCAAATGTACATTATTTCGGCTTATTTGTGCTATATTTGTCGCAAAATAAGTAAGATATGGAAGAAAGCAAGATGGTGCTTCGTACCGAAGACTTGGTGAAGAAGTACGGTAAACGTACCGTGGTGAACCACGTTTCCATCAATGTGAAACAGGGTGAAATCGTTGGTTTACTTGGGCCAAATGGTGCAGGTAAAACCACTTCGTTCTATATGACAGTAGGTCTGATTACCCCTAATGAAGGCCGTATCTTTTTGGATGATTTAGAAATAACAAACTACCCGGTTTACAAACGTGCTCAAACGGGCATTGGGTATTTGGCACAAGAGGCATCCGTTTTTCGACAGATGACTGTAGAAGATAACATCGCTTCGGTTCTTGAAATGACCAAAAGACCTCGAGAGTATCAGAAAGACAAACTAGAAAGTCTTATAGCCGAGTTTCGCTTGCAAAAAGTGCGTAAGAATAATGGAAATCAACTTTCGGGTGGTGAGCGCCGACGCACCGAGATTGCCCGCTGTCTGGCTATTGACCCCAAGTTTATCATGCTCGATGAACCTTTTGCCGGTGTCGATCCGATTGCCGTGGAAGATATTCAGCAAATTGTATGGAAACTAAAAGATAAAAATATTGGTATTTTGATTACCGACCACAACGTGCAAGAGACCTTGAGTATTACCGATCGTGCTTATCTACTGTTCGAAGGCAAAATCCTATTTCAAGGAACACCCGAAGAGTTGTCAGAGAATACGATTGTGCGTGAAAAATACCTAAGCAACAGCTTCGTGTTGCGACGTAAAGAATTCCAACTATAAAGACGAAAGTTAATACGCAAAACAGTGTTTTTCGTTGATAAACGGGTGTTTGACGCAAGGTGTGATATATCTCTTTTGCGTGAAATAATTCTCCCCCGTTTTTTTGGTAATTGAAAGATTAACACTAATTTTGCGTCCTCATTATAAATATAGAATAGTATAAATCAAATAAATAATTGTCAGAATGAACGTTTCATTACAAAACATTGACAACGTAAGCGCGCTGCTTACCGTAAAGCTTGAAAAGGCTGACTATCAAGAACAAGTAGAAAAATCATTAAAAACATTCCGTCAAAAAGCTGAGATTCCAGGTTTCCGTAAAGGAATGGTTCCAATGAGCTTGGTGAAGAAAATGTACGGTAAGTCAGTAGTTGCCGACGAGGTGAACAAACTGCTTTCAGAACAAGTATATGGCTATATCAAAGACAACAATGTAAACATCCTTGGTGAACCATTGCCCAACGAAGACAAACAACCCGAAATCGACTTCGACACCATGGAAGAGTTTGAGTTCTTGTTTGACATCGCTCTGGCTCCTGAATTTAAGGTTGAAATTGGTGCTGAAGATCAAATCGATTTCTATGATATCGAAGTGTCTGACGAAATGGTAAACAACCAGGTGAAGTCTTATACGCAGCGTAGCGGTAAGTATGATCAGGTAGCTTCTTATCAAGATAGAGACATGTTGAAAGGTCTGATTGCAGAACTCGACGAGAATGGTAACACCAAAGAAGGTGGTATTCAGGTAGAAGGCGCTACGTTGATGCCTGCTTACATGAGCAGCGAGGAGCAAAAAGCGATCTTTACCGGAACAAAAGTAAATGATGTGTTGGTATTCAACCCTTTTACTGCTTTCGGCGGAAATGCGGCTGAAATGGCTTCATTGCTGAAAATCGATAAAGAGATCACCATGGGCGTGAAAGCAGATTTCAGCTTTCAGGTAGAAGAAATTACTCGCTTTGTTGAGGGTGAATTGAATCAAGAGATTTTTGACCAAGTATTTGGCGAAGGCGTGGTGACAACTGAAGAGGAGTTTCTTGCTAAAGTAAAAGAGGGATTGGCCAGTCAGTTGGTTGCCGATAGCGATTACAAATTCTTGATCGATGCTCGTAAAGCATTGGTAGAGAAAATTGGAAAGATCGAGTTTTCGGAAGTGTTGCTGAAGCGTATTATGCTTCTTAACAACCAAGAAAAGGGCGAAGAGTATGTTGCTGAGAACTTCGATCGTAGCATTGAAGAGCTAACCTGGCACTTGATTAAAGAACAGTTGGTGAAAAACAACGATATCAAGGTAGAAGAGGCTGATGTAATTGCCATGGCTAAAGATGTAACCAAAGCTCAATTCGCTCAGTACGGTATGATGACTGTGCCTGATGATATTCTTGAAAACTATGCCAAAGAGATGTTGAAGAAAAAAGAGAGCATCGATGGTTTGGTAAGTCGTGTGGTTGAGGTGAAACTTGCTGCAGCTTTGAAAAACCAAGTAAAATTGAATCACAAAACCGTTTCATTGGAAGATTTCAATAAGATGTTTGAATAATCTTTCAACCTGAAAAAGGAGACAAAGTCACAGAAACACAGAGTTTTTATAGAATTATAACTCTGTGTTTTTTTGTGTCTCTGTGTTCTTTTTTGTTTCTTTGCATCTGCATAACTAATTAATAAGAAAAGACCCTAACAATGGAAGATTTTAGAAAATATGCGACCAAGCATTTAGGAATGAATAGCATGGTGCTTGATGATGTGATCAAATCGCAAGGGTATTTGAATCCTTATATTCTTGAAGAGAGACAACTGAATGTAACACAACTCGATGTGTTCTCGCGTCTGATGATGGATCGTATCATTTTTCTTGGTACACAGATCGATGATTATACGGCTAACACCTTGCAGGCGCAACTGCTTTATCTTGATTCGGCAGATCCCGGCAAAGATATTTCCATCTACATCAACTCTCCGGGTGGTTCGGTACATGCAGGATTAGGTATTTACGACACCATGCAGTTTATCAGTAGCGATGTTGCGACCATCTGTACGGGCATGGCTGCTTCGATGGCTTCGGTGTTGCTGGTTGCCGGTACTGCAGGAAAGCGTTCGGCACTGAAACACTCACGGGTGATGATTCACCAACCTATGGGTGGTGCACAAGGACAAGCTTCGGACATCGAGATTACGGCTCGTGAAATCATGAAGTTAAAGAAAGAACTCTATACGGTCATTGCCGAACATTCTCATACTGATTTTGATAAAGTGTGGGCCGATTCGGACCGTGACTATTGGATGACGGCTGAAGAAGCGAAGGCTTATGGCATGGTAGATGAAGTGTTGATTAAAAAGTAAAAATGGCAGATTCAAAAACAAACAAAAAGAAATGTAGCTTTTGCGGACGCGCTGAGAGTGAAGTTGGCTTCCTTATCACGGGGATGAATGGTTATATTTGCGACAGCTGTGCTACACAGGCTTATGAGATTACTCAAGAAGCCATGAGTGGTAGCAAAAAAGGTGCAGGAAAAGCCACCAGCTTAAACTTCAAGGAGTTGCCCAAGCCGGTCGAAATTAAGAATTTTCTGGATCAGTATATTATTGGGCAAACTGACGCCAAGCGTTTTCTTTCGGTATCGGTTTATAATCACTATAAACGGTTGCTACAAAAGGATGGTGGCGATGATGTGGAAATCGAAAAGTCGAACATTATCATGGTGGGAAGTACCGGTACAGGGAAAACCTTACTGGCGCGTACCATTGCTAAGTTGTTGCACGTTCCGTTTACGATTGTTGATGCAACTGTGCTCACCGAAGCAGGTTACGTAGGCGAGGATATTGAAAGCATCTTGACGCGCTTGCTTCAGGTAGCCGATTATAATGTTGCAGAAGCCGAACAAGGTATTGTGTTTATTGACGAAATAGACAAAATAGCTCGTAAAGGTGACAACCCCTCTATCACTCGCGATGTAAGTGGTGAAGGTGTGCAACAAGGATTGCTAAAACTTCTCGAAGGTTCGGTGGTCAATGTACCACCCCAAGGAGGGCGTAAGCACCCCGATCAGAAAATGATTCCGGTCAACACCAAGAATATCCTCTTTATTTGTGGCGGTGCATTTGATGGTATTGAGAGAAAAATAGCTCAACGCCTCAATACACACGTGGTTGGTTATAGTGCTTCACAGAAAACCGCTACGATTGATAAGAACAATATGATGCAATATATTGCTCCGCAGGATCTAAAATCATTTGGTTTGATTCCTGAGATTATCGGACGTTTGCCCGTTTTAACCTATCTGACTCCTCTTGACCGAACAGCTTTACGCGCTATTTTGACTGAACCTAAAAACTCGATCATCAAACAGTATATAAAACTTTTTGAGATGGATGGCGTGGAGTTAACTTTTGAAGAAGCTGTTTATGAATATATTGTAGACAAAGCTGTAGAATATAAGCTTGGTGCTCGTGGCTTGCGTTCAATCGTGGAGACGATTATGATGGATGTGATGTTCGAAATCCCTTCGGAGGATAAGAAAGAGTACAAAGTAACGTTGGAATATGCGATGCGTCAGCTTGAGAAAGCAAACCTCGCAAGATTGCAAACGGCTTAAGATCAGATGGTAAGAGTGGATGTGATGCATGCTCCTGTTTTTTATCGAAAAATATTAGTCAGATTGTGCTTGATATTTAAGAAGTTGTTTCTAACTTTGTTAGAGTGCTACTATAAAACGAGTGTTCTTCTTTTAGTTAAAATCAAAAATTGAACCAAACAACCTATAAATAAAGATGGCGGGAAAGATTAATTTGACAGAACAACTGAAAAAGTATTTTGGATTTGATAAATTCAAGGGAAACCAGGAAGCAATCATTCACAATCTGCTTGACGGAGGTGATACTTTTGTGTTGATGCCAACGGGTGGAGGAAAATCCTTATGCTATCAGTTGCCTTCCCTATTAATGGAAGGTACGGCAATTGTTATTTCTCCGTTGATTGCGCTAATGAAGAATCAGGTGGATGCGATGCGTAACTTCAGTGAAGTGGACGGTATAGCGCATTTTATCAACTCTTCATTGAATAAAGGAGCGATAGATCAGGTGAAGTCGGATATCTTGTCAGGCAAAACCAAACTGCTCTATGTGGCTCCCGAATCACTAACCAAAGAAGAGAATGTAGAGTTCTTGCGGTCAGTGAAAATATCCTTCTATGCTGTAGATGAAGCGCATTGTATCTCTGAATGGGGGCATGACTTCCGTCCGGAGTACCGCAGGATTCGACCGATCATTAATGAGATAGGTAAGGCACCGCTGATAGCGCTCACTGCAACGGCAACCCCTAAGGTTCAACACGATATTCAGAAGAATTTAGGAATGATTGATGCAAAGGTGTTTAAATCCTCCTTCAACCGTCCCAATTTATATTATGAGGTACGTGCCAAGACTGCCAATGTAGACAGAGATATTATTCGGTTTCTCAGGAATAACCCCGAAAAATCATGCATTATTTACTGTTTGAGTCGGAAGAAAGTAGAGGAACTTGCCGAAATTCTCAAAGCCAATGGCATTAATGCCCGAGCCTACCATGCCGGTATGGATTCGGCAACAAGAACTCAAAATCAAGATGACTTCTTGATGGAGAAGATTGATGTGATTGTGGCTACCATTGCATTTGGCATGGGTATTGATAAACCCGATGTGCGAACAGTAATTCATTATGATATTCCGAAGAGCCTGGAAGGCTATTATCAAGAGACGGGGCGCGCCGGCAGAGACGGGGGTGAAGGGCAATGCATTACCTTCTATACCAATAAAGACTTGCAGAAATTAGAAAAGTTTATGCAAGGTAAACCTGTGGCAGAACAGGAAATAGGCAAGCAGCTTCTGTTAGAAACAGCTGCATATGCCGAATCTTCCGTGTGCCGCCGAAAGACGTTATTACACTATTTCGGTGAAGAATATACGGAGGAAAATTGTGGAAATTGTGACAACTGTTTAAATCCAAAGAAACAAGTGGAGGCTCAAGAATTATTGTGTGCTGTGATTGAGGCAATCATAGCTGTAAAAGAAAACTTTAAGGCAGATTATATAATAGATATCTTACAAGGTAAAGAAACTTCAGAAGTGCAAGCGCACCTACACGAAGATCTGGAAGTATTTGGTTCAGGAATGGGCGAAGAAGATAGAACATGGAATGCAGTGATCCGTCAGGCGCTGATTGCCGGCTATCTGAGTAAAGATGTTGAGAACTATGGGCTGTTGAAGGTAACGGATGGGGGACATAAGTTCCTGAAGAAACCGAAATCATTCAAAATCACTGAAGATAACGAGTTTGATGAAGTAGAAGAGGAGGCTCCGGCCAGGGGCGGAGGCTCTTGCGCTGTAGACCCTGCGCTCTACTCCATGTTGAAAGACCTGAGGAAAAAACTCTCTAAGAAGTTGGAAGTTCCTCCTTATGTCATCTTTCAAGATCCATCACTCGAGGCTATGGCTACCATCTACCCGATTACGTTAGATGAGTTGCAAAACATTCCCGGTGTGGGTGCTGGTAAAGCCAAACGCTATGGGGAGGAGTTCTGTAAGCTGATTAAACGTCATTGTACGGAGAATGAAATCGAACGTCCCGAAGATTTGAGGGTACGTACTGTCGCTAATAAGTCGAAGATGAAGGTTGCTATCATTCAGGCAATCGACCGTAAAGTGGCACTTGACGATATTGCTCTTTCGAAGGGCATAGAGTTCGGTGACTTACTTGACGAGGTCGAAGCAATCGTCTATTCGGGTACGAAGTTGAATATTGACTACTTCCTGGATGAGATTATGGATGAAGATCATCTGCTGGATATTTATGACTATTTTAAAGAATCGACTACCGATAAAATAGAAGATGCGCTCAGTGAATTGGGCGACGAATTTACTGAAGAAGAGGTTCGGTTGGTTCGCATTAAGTTTATCTCGGAAATGGCTAATTAAAAAAGCGAAAAAAAATTGCGTGCAAGCATACGGAATGAATAAAAAAACGTATATTTGCACGCAATAAATTTTAAACGCATAGCCCTATGTCATTTATTGCTGATAAGATTGTAATGGACGGATTAACGTATGACGACGTCCTTTTGATCCCTGCTTATTCTGAAGTATTACCGCGCTCTGTCGAGCTCTCGACAAAATTCTCAAAAAACATTGAGTTGAAAGTTCCTTTCGTGACCGCCGCTATGGACACGGTAACTGAGGCTAAAATGGCTATCGCTATCGCCCGTGAAGGGGGGATTGGTGTTATTCATAAGAACATGTCTATCAAGGATCAGGCAAAATTAGTTGCCATCGTGAAACGTGCCGAAAACGGTATGATTTACGACCCAATCACCATTAAACAAGGATCTACTGTACGTGAAGCTCTTGCTTTAATGGCTGAGTATAAAATTGGTGGAATTCCTGTGGTTGATGATGAGCGCTACTTAGTCGGAATAGTAACCAACCGCGATCTTCGCTTTGAACGTGAAATGGATAAGCGTATTGATGAGGTAATGACCAAAGAAAACTTGGTTACAACCAATCAGTCAACCGACTTGGAAGCTGCTGCACAAATTCTTCAACGCTATAAGATCGAAAAACTACCCGTTGTCGACAAAGACAATAAGTTGATCGGACTAGTCACCTACAAAGACATCACCAAAGCAAAGGATAAACCGATGGCTTGCAAAGACGAGAAAGGTCGTTTGCGCGTTGCTGCCGGGGTTGGTGTAACTGCCGATACATACGAGCGTATGCAAGCATTGGTTGATGCCGATGTCGATGCGATTGTTATTGATACTGCCCACGGACACTCAAAAGGAGTGATTGATGCATTGCGCGAAGCGAAGAAACGTTTTCCTAGTATTGATATCGTTGTAGGTAACATTGCTACAGGCGAGGCTGCGAGAGCATTAGTCGAAGCCGGTGCTGATGGTGTGAAAGTGGGTATTGGACCCGGCTCTATCTGTACAACCCGTGTGGTAGCCGGAGTAGGTGTTCCACAATTGTCTGCTGTTTACGAAGTGGCGAAGGCGTTGAAAGGCACCGGTATTCCTCTGATAGCCGATGGTGGTCTTCGTTATTCGGGCGATGTAGTCAAAGCACTCGCTGCCGGAGGATGTTCGGTGATGATCGGCTCATTAGTTGCCGGAACCGAAGAGAGTCCCGGTGAAACAATTATTTTCAATGGACGTAAATTTAAATCGTATCGCGGTATGGGATCACTCGAAGCGATGGAGAATGGTTCGAAAGACCGTTATTTCCAAAGTGGTGAAGTCGATATTAAGAAGCTCGTTCCCGAAGGTATTGCTGCTCGTGTTCCCTATAAAGGTACCTTGTTTGAAGTGATCTATCAGTTAACGGGTGGCCTGCGTGCCGGTATGGGCTACTGTGGCGCCCAAAATATAGAGCAGTTGCACGATGCTAAGTTTACTCGCATCACCAGTGCCGGAGTGATGGAGAGTCATCCGCATGATGTGACTATCACTAGCGAATCGCCTAACTATAGTCGTCCCGAATAAGATAAGACTCTTGCATACCTTTAGGCATGAATTGCGCAGATGAAACGGAATCTTTTTACTAAGTACGTTTAATCTGTGCAACCTTTGCCTATTTGCTTGCTGCTGCAACCCGTTTTTAATCCTTTCTGACCTGAAGTGCCCATATCATCTAAAAGAAATAGTTGCATGAAAATAATCTTGCTTTTATTCGTAGCCATTTTTGGAAGGGGATTTGTTGCTGCACAACAAGATCCGGTGTTGATGTGCATTAACGGTAAAGATATTCTTCGCTCCGAGTTTGAGTGCATTTACAAGAAAAGAAAGCCCCTCGCCAGCTCACCCACTGCGTTGACACCTAAAGAACTCGCAACATGCGTTGACGAGTTTGTCGACTTTAAACTTAAAGTAGCCCAAGCTCAGTCAGTCGGTATAGATACTACAGCTGATTTTCGTCAACGACTGGCTGCTTATCGTGCACAATTAGCTAAGACTTACCTTACAGACGAGAAGGAGGAAGAGGTGGCTGCCCGTCGTCTCTATGATCAGATGGAAGCCTATGCCCGTGCCGGACAAGTACAGGTGATGCACATTTTCAAACGGCTTCCGCAAACACTCTCTGCGAGTCGCCTTCATGCAGCCGAAGTGCAGATGGATTCTCTATATCAGGTATTAACCGCTCCCGAACCGGCCGACTTTGCTGCATGTGTATCCAAATACTCTGATGACAAAAAACTCTTTTGGATGAGTTGCTTAGAAACTCCGGATGAATTTGAAAAAATAGCTTTCTCGTTACAGAAAGGAGAAACATCTAAACCCTTTTACACGCCTCAAGGAATCCATATAGTGAAAGTAGTCGATCGGAAAGAGAGACTTTCGTTCGACGATATGCGCAGCGATATTGCACATCGTTTACTTCATCGCAACGGACATAGTGAAGGAGTAAAAACCTTTGTTGATAACCTCAAGAGCAAATACCGGTACACACCCGTGCAACCTGCAATTGAAGAACTATTTCTTAAAGGCGAAACCAACCAAACGCTTTTCACGATTGATGCTCAATCCTATACCGGTGCTGACTTCAATCGTTTTGCTATCTCCTATCCACGCTCTGTCTCTACGCAATTCGATGCCTTTGTCACGAAAACCATTCTTGACTATGAGAACGATCGGCTCGAAAAACATTACCCTGCTTTCCACTCTCTTATGCAGCAGCATTATGAAGAGACGCTCGTGGCCGAGATCAGTTGCCGTGAGGTGATGGAGGGTACTGTAACGAATGAAGATAGGCTGGCCGCTTATTTCAAGTTGCATCAGTCCAAATACCATTGGGATACTCCTCGCTACAAAGGGGCTGTACTCCATTGTGCCGATAAGAAGAGTGCCAAGTATGCCCGAAAGCTATTGAAAAAGAAGCCTCAAATTCAGTGGGACGAAATTATTCGACAAAACTTTCAAACCCCATCGGGCATGAAGGTTATCATGGAGCACGGTCTCTTTGCTGAAAATGATAATCCCTATATCGATCATTTAGTCTTTAAAAAGAGAGCTAATGCAGCACCGATGGAGTCTTATCCTTTTACCATAATTATAGGCGAGAAAAAGAGAGGTCCCGATACCCATCAAGAGGTTGGCGAGGCGCTGAAAGTTGATTATCAAAACTTTTGCAATTCGCTTTGGATCAATCGCTTGCGTTCGTCTGCTAAGGTTGAAATAAATCAAGAGGTTTTAAAAACAGTTAATAATCACTGATGCAACCAATTATTACACTATCTTCGTACCTTAAAACTTTACTATAATTCAGTTTGACAATGCGAATAACAGGCTTTCTACTGATTTTCCTTTTTTTCTGTGTGTCATGTGTCGATAAACAAGACCATGGCGGACAGACTCCTTTAGTAGAAGTCGATGGAAACTTTTTATACAAAGAAGACTTGCAGAAAGTGCTTCCCGTAGGATTGTCTAAAGACGATAGTACGTTGTTCGCCGAGCACTATATTCGCAATTGGGCCGAAGAGATGCTGCTCTACGCCAAAGCCGAAAGCAACATCCCCGATAATGCCGAGATAGAACGTTTGGTTCAAAACTACCGTAAGGCATTGATTATGCACACCTATCAGCAACAACTAATCAGCCAGAAACTCTCCAATGAGATTCCCGAGCAGGAGCTGAACGCCTTCTATACTGCAAACCAAGAGCTGTTCACACTTACGCATCCACTTGTAAAAGGCTTGTTCATCAAAGTGCCGCTTACTGCTCCGCAGATTGCCAATGTGCGTAAATGGTATAAGAGCGATGCTCGTGAGGCGGTAGACCACCTTGAGAAGTACAGCTTTCAGAATGCTGTGAAGTACGAATACTTTTATGACAAATGGGTGCCTGTAGCCGATGTGCTCGATCTTATCCCTTTGAAGGATGCTGCTCCCGAAGCATACTTAAACAAAAACCGACACATCGAGCTGAAAGATACCGCTTTCTACTATTTCCTTCACGTAGCCGATTATAGACCAGCCGGAGAGCAAGAGCCTTACGAGCTGGCTTTATCCAAAGTGAAAGAGATGCTTGTCAACAGAAAGCAAATTGATTTTATGAAACAGGTCAAAGACGATCTGTATCAACGCGCGATAGACAACAAGAAGATTATATACAATTATTAAATACAAAGAATGAAGAAGTTTGTGAACTTTAAATTTATTGTTTTATTTGCCTTGACACTGGTTGCCAGTGTGGCAACATACGGACAGGATAATGTGATTGACGAAGTAGTATGGGTCGTAGGCGACGAGGCTATTTTAAAGTCGGATGTAGAAGAGGCTCGTTTAGCAGCTCTTCAAGAGGGGCGTAAATTCGATGGTGATCCCTATTGTGTGATACCCGAAGAGTTAGCTATACAGAAACTATTTCTCCATCAGGCAGTGCTTGATAGTATTGAAGTAACCGATGCTGAGATTCTGCAACGTGTAGACATGATGACCAATCAATATATACAAGCTATCGGCTCGAAAGAAAAGATGGAAGAGTACTTCAATAAAACATCAACTCAAATACGCGAAACGCTGCGTGAGAATGCTCGCAACGGACTCATCATTCAGAAGATGCAACAGAAATTAGTAGGCGATATTAAAGTAACTCCTGCCGAGGTGCGTCGTTATTTCAAAGACCTGCCGCAAGACAGTATCCCCTACGTACCTACTCAAGTAGAGGTGCAGATTATCACTCAGCAGCCCAAGACCCCCTTGTCAGAGATTGAAGAGGTAAAGAGCCGCTTGCGCGATTATACCGAGCGAGTAAACAAAGGCGAGATCGACTTCTCTACCCTTGCCCGTCTCTACTCCGAGGATAAAGCTTCCGCTTTGCGTGGTGGCGAGCTCGGATTCATGGGCAAAGGGCAATTGGTTCCCGAATATGCCAACGTAGCCTTCAACCTGCAAGATCCCAAAAAAGTATCTAAAATCGTGGAGTCAGAGTTTGGATTCCACATCATTCAGCTCATTGAGAAGAGAGGTGACCGTATCAACTCGCGCCACATTCTTCTGAAACCCAGTGTATCAATCACAGACTTGAATGCTGCTAGTGCTAAGCTCGATTCGATAGCCGATGACATTCGTGCCGGTAAGTTTACCTTCGATGAAGCTGCCTCTGTTTTGTCTCATGACAAAGACACACGCAACAATCACGGTTTACTGCCCAACCCCGAAACGGCTACCTCTAAATTCGAAATGCAACAGCTTCCGCAAGAGATTGCCAAGGTTGTTGATCAGATGAACATAGGCGAAATTTCCAAGGCATTCACCATGGTGAATCAGAAAGATGCCAAAGAGGTGTGTGCCATTGTGAAGTTAAAAAACCGTATCAACGGACACAAGGCTACCATCTCTGAGGATTATCAAAACCTGAAAGATATTGTAGTAGACCAACGTCGCGATGAAATGCTGCAGAAGTGGATTCTAAACAAACAGAAGCACACCTATGTGCGCATCAACGACACCTGGAAGAAGTGCGACTTCAAGTATCCGGGTTGGGTAAAGGAGTGATTATAACAACAGCTTTATCATTTATATGCTGAAGAAGAAAAAGAAAAAAAGTTTTCCAAACAGGCATAGATTTCTCCTTGTGAGTTGTCTGTGCCTGTTTGCCGTATGTCTTTTGGCTGCCAAGGATCAAAAACCCGGTGGTAAAAAAACCAATAAAAAGACTAAAGTTGACCTGCTGCATGCCGATAGAGGCCAAGCCGATAAAGCTGCACGCCCCGATGTGCAAGTGCTGATCGGATCGGTCAAGATGCGTCACGATAGCATGTATATGTATTGTGACAGTGCGCTCATTTTTGAGAAAACCAACTCGTTCGAGGCGTTCAGCAATGTGCGCATGGAGCAAGGCGACACGCTGTTTATCTATAGCGACTACCTCTATTACGACGGTATGACGCAGATTGCGCAACTACGCGAAAACGTGAAGATGATCAACCGCAACACCACGCTGCTTACTGATAGCTTGAATTACGACCGCATCTATGACTTGGGCTACTACTTCGAAGGCGGCACCCTGATGGACGAGGAGAATGTACTTACTTCCGACTGGGGCGAATACAGCCCTGCCACCAAAACATCGGTATTCAATCACGATGTCAAACTGGTGAACCCTAAATTCATCCTCGCGTCGGATACGTTGAAGTACAATACCGCTACCAAACTTGCCACCATTCTTGGCCCTTCCGAGATTGTGAGCGATGCCAACCACATTTACTCCAAACTCGGTTTCTACAACACCACCTCCGGGCAAGCCGAATTGTTGAAACGCTCTGTGCTCACCAACGAAGGGAAAAAACTAGTCGGCGACAGTCTCTATTATGACCGCACCGCTGGCTATGGCGAGGCCTTTGAGAATGTAGTGATGAACGACACCGTGAACAAGAATATGCTCACCGGTGACTATTGTTATTACAACGAACGCACCGACAGTGCCTTTGCCACCAAGCGTGCCGTAGCCGTTGATTATTCGCAAGGCGACAGCCTTTTTATACACGCCGATACGCTGATGATGGTTACCTACGCCCTCGATACTGACTCCATGTTTCGCGAAATGAGGGCTTACCATAAAGTACGCATGTTTCGCACCGATGTTCAAGGCATTTGCGATTCGCTGGTTTACAACTCCAAAGACTCCTGCATAACCTTGTATCGCGACCCCGTTCTTTGGAACGAAGGTCAGCAGCTGCTTGGCGAGGAGATCAGAGTGTATATGAATGACAGCACCATCGATTGGGCACACATTATCAACCAGGCACTCACCGTCGAGATGAAAGACTCCATCCACTACAATCAGGTTTCCGGCAAAGAGATCAAAGCCTTTTTCGAGAATGGCGAGATGCGTAAGGTCGATGTCGTAGCCAACGTATTAGTGATTTTCTACCCCGTCGATGAGAAAGACAGTACGATGATTGGCATGAATACCTCCGAAACCAGCCTGCTCAATATGTATCTTAAAGATCGCAAGATGCAGAAAATGGTAATGAGCCCCAAGTCCAACGGTGTACTTTACCCTATGGATCAGATTCCATCTGATAAGAAGAAACTGCCTACATTTGTCTGGCTCGACTATCTTCGTCCGCTTAGCAAAGAAGATATCTTTGAATGGAAAGCGAAGAAAGCCAACGAAACATTACGCAAATCCAGCCGAAAACCAGTACCTTCGTCCAAACGAGAATTAATAAACCAAAGAAAACAGCAGTAGCATATGGGAATGTTTAGTAATATGAAGAAACCCCGTCGTTTCAATCATCAATACATTTATGTCAACGAGCGGAAGGAGAAGCTAACCAAGATGGAAGAGGATGCCAAACGAGAATTGGGTATGCTACCCGAAAAGGAATTCTCTCCCGAAGATATCCGTGGCAAGTTTGTCGAAGGAACCACCCATCTGCGTCGGCGCAAGGAGGGTGGTCGCCGACCTGTCCACTTCGGGATTATCTTGATCATCATTGCGCTGCTTATCTTCCTTTGGCACTATCTCCAGACGGGAAACTGGAGCTTTTAAACACCATTACTTATGAGCGATATCATTCATTTGTTGCCCGATTCGGTTGCCAACCAAATTGCAGCCGGAGAGGTGATTCAACGCCCCGCATCAGTTATTAAAGAGTTAGTTGAGAATGCAATTGATGCTGATGCACGTAGCATACACGTATTAGTTACCGATGCCGGTAAAACTGCTATTCAAGTCATTGACGACGGAAAAGGAATGTCTGCTACCGACGCCCGTCTGTCGTTCGAGCGCCATGCCACCTCCAAGATACGCGAGGCAGCCGATCTCTTTGCCCTGCGCACCATGGGGTTCCGTGGCGAAGCGCTAGCCTCCATTGCTGCTGTGGCACAAGTCGAACTCAAAACACGTCCCGAAAACGAAGAACTGGGCACAAAGATTGTTATAGCCGGCTCTCACGTCGAGAGTCAGGAGGCGGTCTCTTGTCCGCGCGGAAGCAATTTCAGCATCAACAACCTTTTTTTCAACATCCCTGCCCGTCGCAAGTTCCTCAAAGCCAACTCCACCGAACTCAGCAACATCCTCACTGAGTTTGAACGCATTGCCTTGGTACACCCCGAAGTAGCCTTTTCGCTCTACAGCAACGACTCCGAACTGTTCAACCTGCAACCGGCCAACCTGCGCCAACGCATTCTGGCTATCTTTGGCAAGAAGTTGAATCAGCAACTGCTCACCGTCGAGGTCAACACCACCATGGTGCAGGTCTCGGGCTTTGTGGCCAAACCCGAAACGGCTCGCAAGAAAGGAGCACATCAATATTTCTTTGTCAACGGTCGCTACATGCGCCATCCCTATTTCCATAAAGCCGTGATGGATGCCTACGAGCACCTCATCCCTACGGGAGAGCAACTCTCTTATTTCCTCTATTTCGAGGTCGATCCCGGCAATATTGATGTCAACATTCACCCCACCAAGACCGAAATCAAGTTCGAGAACGAGCAAGCCATCTGGCAAATTCTATCTGCCTCTATCAAAGAGTCGTTGGGCAAGTTCAATGCTGTGCCCTCTATCGATTTTGATACCGAAGACATGCCCTACATCCCCTCATTCGAACAAGAGGGGTTACCCCCGCCTCCCACGGTGCATTATAATTCCGATTTCAATCCTTTTAAGCCCTCTTCAGATGCTTATCGTGGTGATGGCGATAGCATGAGTAGCAGTGGTGGAAGCAGCTATTCGCGCTCCAAAGTCGATTGGGAAGACCTTTATGGCGGACTCGAGAAAGCCAGCAAGCTCAATCGACTCCAACCCGAACAGCCCGAGGAGCCTCTTTTCGAAACTACCTTCCAAGCCTCATTCGAAACTACGACCGAACCCGAAGCACCTGCTGCTACAACACTCTATACCGGCGAGCCGGTGGTCGAGAAGAGCGGCCAGCACCTGCAATTCAAAGGACGCTTCATTCTCACCTCCGTAAAGTCGGGGTTGATGCTTATCGACCAGCACCGTGCCCATATTCGGGTATTGTATGATCGGTATACGATTCAGCTTTCTCAGAAACAAGGCGTGTCGCAAGGCGTTCTTTTTCCCGAAATTCTGCAGCTTCCTGCCTCCGAGGCCGCTGTGCTCGAAAGCATAATGAACGAGCTTGCAGCAGTAGGTTTCGATCTCAGTAACCTGGGCGGTGGCAGCTATGCCATCAACGGCATCCCTTCGGGCGTCGAAGGGCTCAACCCCGTAGAACTGGTGCGCAGCATGCTGCACACGGCTATGGAGAAAGGCAACGATGTGAAAGATGAAATACAACACATCCTCGCCCTTACACTGGCCCGTGCCACAGCCATTGTTTACGGTCAGGTGCTCAGCAACGAAGAGATGAACCGCTTGGTCGACGACCTCTTTGCCTGTGCCGCCCCCAACTACACACCCGATGGAAAAACAGTGCTAAGCACAATCAAAGAAGACGAAATCGAGAAACTGTTTAAAAACTAACCATGACCGAAGCCATGAAACTGCGTAGCGGCATGGGGTAGTATTGGGTCGATTCGTAGTATGCGTCAAACAGATTGCTTATGCTTATTTTTGGCGTAATTCGGCAACTGCCTTTTACTGCCAAATGATATCCTGCTTCAATGTTCTGAATGGTATACGCATTGGTTTTATACGACTCATCCTCACTGGTATAGCGCACCCCGGTATAATTCAGCGTGTAATGCACAAAAGCTTGCTTGTAGCTTGCAGTCAACCGTGTGTTTGCCTTGTGCAAAGGGATGTAAGGCAGTTGTTTGCCGTAAGTGGCATCCTCCTCGAAACGCCTTTCTCGATTCTTAGCGTTCGAATACGTGTAATTTAAGGCCAATCGCACCTGTACGTCACCCCTTGTATAGTTGCAAGCCGTTTGCAACTCTATCCCTTGCGACAATACCTTCTGCACGTTCCTTGGTTGCCAAAACCAGTTCTCGCCGGGCAACCACATAATCCAGTTGTCTACGTTCATTCGATAGTACGTCACCTCCGTTTCCCAGTCCAGCTCCTCCGTTATAGGCAGTTGCCCCGAAAGTGTGATGTCGTACGATAAACCTTTCTCAGGCTTCAGCTCCCGATTTCCACCCGGCTGCCAATAGAGGTCATTGAGGCTTGGATTCTTATAATTCGAAGCGATATTACCCTTCAAAGTGAGGCGCTCCGGGATGAGCCTGGCCATAATGGCTGCCGAAAAAGTGGGAGCGAAAGCTTGGTTGCTTTGTTCTCCCATGACCTGCCCGTTGATGGCTAAGACCGACGAGAGGTTCCACAATACATTGCCTTGTGCCAGTATCACGTGTCGTCCCACCGCTCCACCGGTATAGTTAGTCGCATTTATGCAATCATACGTATAGTTCAGCTGCCCGTTTATCCGTAAGCGCGATGAGGGTAGGTACGTATAATCAGTTTTCACCTGCACCGACTGCGCCCTATTCACGCTGGCATCCGACCCGAAATCCGAATCATACCACTTGTTCCACCTCAGTGAGTTGCGCAAATAGGCTATTTTGCCGATGAACCGATGCTTCCCTTTGTCGTAGTCATAGCCCAAGTAACTTCTAAAGTTCGTATCCTGTTGTTTCTCGTGCTGAACCACGTTCACAATGATGGGTTGTGGCAACCTTCTGTCTCCATATTGATACCAAAAGTTACCCGACAGCTGTTGTGCATCATCTATTTTATAATACAGCTCCTGCATCACGCCTGCCTGTTTGTACTGCGCCTCTTTGCGTCTTTCGTAAAACGCCTCTTTTTGGAGCACTTTGTTCAAGTAGCGAAAATCATTGTCCGACTGCTGGTAAAAGAGCCGCGTCTGACTCTGTATCGCTCTGTTCCCCCATCGCACCATAGCTGCACCCGTGTACGTATCATTCGAACCCGTTTCCACAAATACCCTTCCATGCGAAGGGTCATTCCATGCGGGTTGGTTGCTTAGATTGATGCTTCCTCCCAGTCCGCCACTTCCGCCTTTAAGGTGGCTGCTACCGTGGTAGAGTGATACCCCATCGGTAAAGAACGCCGGGATTTGCGAAAAATCAAACGAACTCGACATGGCCGGGTTGATGTTGATCCCGTTCCAGTTCACTTGCGTATGCGAAGAGCTTGTTCCTCGAAACGAGGAAGTAGAAAGAGCCCCCTGTCCGAGGCTCTTTATGTAGATTGTAGAATGGTCGGCCAGCACTTCACTCAGCGACTTCGTTTGGTTATCGAGCAACAAGCCCTCATCCAGCTTGCTTACCCGCGTGCCGATGTTTACCTCTTTGCTGCGTTCCACCCGGCGTGCTTTAACAAACACAGTGTCCAGCGTGCGGTCTATCTCCCTATACTGCTGTGCTTCCACCTCAGTCATCAGGAGTACTCCCAGCACGAAGAGCCCTACTGCTTTACTTGTCATATTCCGTGAAATGAACCATCGTTGGATAAATGCCCACTCGTCGGCTTATGATGTCTTCATCATTACGTTTGTATTGGCGGATGTAACCTCGTTGAGCCGAGTAGTCAAGGCAGTCGCACAAGATGATGTCTCCATCCGGCGAAACTCCCATTCCGTACATCATGCCCATGCCCAACAAATTGCTATAAGGTTTAAACTCTTTTGTATCCATGTCGAACAAGTAAATCACCTGTACGTTTTTTTTGTTTGATAAAACCCTTAAATCAAAATAGAGCTTTGATTTGGTGCGATCGGTGTCTATGCGTGGAAACGATGCGATTCCCGTGATGCAGCCCTCTACATAGTTCTCGGTATTGCTCGAAGCTATGATTGGGAATTCATAGGTGTATATCACCGCCTCTTGTTCAGGGTCTATGCAGTGCAAAAGCCCCTTTCCTTGTCCTTGAGCCATTACCCATATCTTATTACTCTTGTCTACCACCAGTTTAGCCGTTTTAAACAAGCTGCCCTCCAAGCCGCTTACCTTGCGCATCCCTTCTTGAGTGATTTTGTTCGTATCAAATACTACAATGTCTCTGCCCGAGCATCCGAACACTTTCCCACCGAGCGTTACCATTTGCTCAATCGAACTATTCAATGAAATGTATTCCAGCACCTCGAATTTCTTAGTGTTGATACGCACCACTTGCCTTCCCAAGTCCGATACCAATGCTTCAGAGTCGCTCAAGGGAGTGATGTAACGAGGCGACCCTTGTTGATCGTAATTGATAGTAGCCACCGATTTGAACGTATGGGGCTCTATTACTTCAACCTTTTTCGAGTTGTTGAGCACCACATAATACAGTCCATTGATGTAGCTGATGGACTGCGCTACATCGCCCAGCGGCCTACCATTTACCTTCCGAAAAACCTCATTTTCCACAATTCCATCCTCGTAGATGGCCGTTAGCGAAGCACTTCCTTTGGTAAACTGTCCTTCGTTTACCACGATCATTTCCACTCTTTTCGCTGAGTCTACCAACTCTTTCACACCTTCTGTGTTGTCACATGCAACCAAGCCTGTCAATAAAAACAGGCCGAACAAATAATTCTTCATTTTCTTTACAGTAAAATTAGATAAATAAATAAAGTGTGGTAACGGAATAAGAAGCAAGCCACATAACCCTTTACGTGTTTTGCTATCTTTTTCTTTATTGCCTACACCCGAAGCATAAAAAAATACATTGAAACATCTGGCAGGTTTTCTGACTCTCTTCGTATTTACATGTTCCTTCCCATCTTTAAGCAGACAGTGGATATTGAGTAGATTGAAATACGCTTATGAAGATTACAGCTGCGGGTACAGTCTCAGGATTACACTGAGTTCCCTTTTCAAGCCGGTTGGAGTGTTTCATCCTTCCGTCTCACCAAATTTTCGGTGCAAAGATATGTTTTTTTTGTTTTCTGCGAAAAGAAAGGCATCGAATAATGAAATCAATTTAGATGATGAATGCAGAAGCATCACTACGGATAGCTGTAAAGTACCACCTCCTAGACTCATAAACTACCCTTTCTTGTAGATGAAAGCCCCATAGCCTATATTTAAAACATGGGGATGTTGTATACCACAACATCCCCATGTTCTTATAAAGAACATCCCCATGTTTTAGATCACAACATCCCCATGTTTTGATAACAAGGTGCGTGTATTTTGCGTGAAGAATACAGGTGTTCTATCAAAACCAATAAAATACTATGAGTTTCTTATCGATTAGTTCA
>JAGOOC010000034.1:26206-28279 GCA_017992695.1 Bacteroides sp.
AACATCCCCATGTTTTAGATCACAACATCCCCATGTTTTGATAACAAGGTGCGTGTATTTTGCGTGAAGAATACAGGTGTTCTATCAAAACCAATAAAATACTATGAGTTTCTTATCGATTAGTTCAACTTCTCTTCTTATATTTGCGATTGACTGTTGATAATATTTTCTCATCTAATATTGAGTTCTATGCGATTTGAAACGCTGAACATAAAAGATATGGAGATTAAAAAAATGGTTATACTATGAATAAAGTAAGTGTTTTTTTATTGTTAGTAATGGTTTATTCATGTTCGCTCGATAAACAAAAAGCAGCATCTGGTATTGAACGGATACCGGTTGACGTACATAACATCTCTAAAGATGCCTCTTCGTTTATTGATAAAATTGAAATTGTGCCTTTGGCGACTAATGATTCATCGTTATTGCACAAGTATACGAAAGTCATATACAATAAGGAAATGGATATGTATGCCATTTGCACCAGAGACCAAGTTATATTCACTTTTTCGGGTAATGGCGACTTTATCAGCAATTCTAAAAAAGTGCAAGGACAAGGACCTAATGAATACTACATGGCATTAGACATGAAATTCAATCCTTATTGAGTCTGTAATTTGAACTCTGTCCAAAAAGAATTAGCTTTGTATTATGGATAGAAACAGTGAATCGTATCGTATTATGCGTGATAAGGCTTTAGCTCAATTGCGCAGTGGAGAATCTCTCACGGGTAAAGATGGTGCTTTTGGCCCCTTGTTACAGGAGTTTTTAGAGGCTGCTTTAGATGGAGAGATGTCCTCTCATTTGGATGCAGATGAGCGTCTTTCGGGCAATAAACGTAATGGTTGGGGTAGTAAACGCGTTAAGATCATGGCCGGTGAGATCGAGATTGCGACTCCTCAGGATCGTCATAGTAGTTTCAGCCCTGAAATATTAAAAAAACGGGAGACGATCTTGGCAGACAATATGTCTTCTAAGATCATTGGTTTGTATGGTATGGGGATGAGTCTACGAGATATTTCTTCTCACATTGAGGAGATGTATGATGTTACTATCTCTCACAATACGCTGAGTGAAATCATCGAGCGTATCGTTCCCAAGGTCAAAGAGTGGCAAAGTCGCCCGTTAGACTCCATGTATACTATTGTCTGGCTTGATGCCATGCATTATAAAGTAAAAGACGGAGGGCGTACGGAAAGTCGCGCTGTTTATAATGTATTAGCTATCAATAAGGATGGACGCAAAGAACTCATAGGCATGTATGTATCCGAAAATGAAGGTGCAAACTTTTGGTTGAGTGTCTTAACAGACCTCAAAGCACGGGGTTTGAACGATATTCTGATAGCTTGTATTGACAATCTCACGGGTTTTTCCCAGGCAATCAGTACCATCTTTCCCCAAGTCATTATTCAAAGTTGCATTGTTCATCAAATCCGTAACTCATTGAAATATATTGCTTCCAAAAATCAGAAGGAGTTTATGGCTGACTTGAAAACAGTCTATCAAGCTCCCAATCTGGATTTGGCGGAACTTCATTTGGATAAATTACAAGAGAAATGGGGTCAAAAGTACCCGGTAGTCCTAGAGTCCTGGAGACGGAATTGGGATAAACTATCTGCCTATTTTGGTTATGATGAACATATTAGACGGCTTATATACACGACCAATCCCATAGAAGGGTTTCATCGTCAAGTCAGGAAAGTAACCAAAACAAAGGGTGTCTTTCCCAATGACATGGCCTTGATGAAGTTAATCTATCTGGCTGTTATCAACATCTCCAAAAAATGGACTCAACCCCTTCAGAATTGGGCACTGACGGCCGGACAGTTAAGAATTAAGTTTGGAGAAAGAATGCCTTTAACGCTATAACTCATCTTTCCTTTTTCGCTTTTCAAACGCAAAGAAAAGGCAATTCCCGGATGTGAGCAAGGGTATATAAACGGCTCGTTCCTCACCGCCCTTGCACACATCCGAAAATTACCTAAAGAAGCATTTGTAAATCCAGAAAGAAAAAATTATATTTGTAGAGAATTGAACAAAATAGAAACCAGACAGAGTTTAAATTACACTCCC
>JAGOOC010000001.1 GCA_017992695.1 Bacteroides sp.
TCAAAACTACGTGCTTAACCGACTTAAAGTTCTTTATTTCAATTCTCGTTGTCATATCTCTTATATCTTTATTTAATGCAAATCTAGTTATTTACCTGTTTTAAATCAAGAGAATTCGGAGAAATCCTTTCTTGCAATTACAAAGGCCATTCACCGTCGTATCTTCCTGCATGCGCCATGCCACCCTCCTCTTTATCGCATAACATTCTGTTCAATTATTTCTCCCAATGTGTATATCACAGTATTATTATCTCTATCAAATTCAACTCCTTTAACCTTAATCAATGCACTGTCTCGATCTTTATGATAACCGACATAAAATTTAATAGCATCGTATGGTTTAAGCCATCTTTTCCCATCTTTTGGGTCTATATAGGTGTATTTATTGATAGTTGTAGGCTTTACTTTTCGGTACTCTTCAGTCTTTGACCCTTTGATTATCTCACTAAAATACACCTCTTTGATATTCAATACCAGAACTTTAAGTTTTGATGTATCAATTTTTGAGACAAATCGTTCAGGGCGATGTTCTTCCAAAGCCTGTTCTTTTGCATTATAGCTGACAGGAATCCCTCTAATAATATAGTCAATTGCTTTTTGAATGATCGGCAATGGAACAATAAACCACTCCTTGGGAACGATGACTACTCCGCTGTGATGATGAATTTTGACTTGCAACTGTGCCTGTCCGAATAGTTTGTGCAACATATTCTCAAAATAGCTGACGTTCAGGTTGTACGTTTTCCACGATGCAGCAACTTCAACATCATCCAATAGATAGGTGCTCTCCTGCGAGGCGTTTGCTATTCGTTCTTCCACCGAGCCTGTGGTAAATCCTATCTTATATAGCTCTTTGTATTGGGTAATTGCAGGATTTGTCGACTTAGACGCTAAAACATAGATATATCCGGTAGCCACATCTTCATCGGTTATGCGAAAGCTCTCTTTGAGGCAATTCTCATCCGTTTCTTTACTCTCTTGAACGGTATATCCGTCCAAATAGAGTGCCTTTGCCAATGACCTCAAAAGAAGATTTGACTCTGTTCCGTTTTCAAATACACAATAGGTACGTCCGTCTATTTTGTGATTTTTATCTTTTTTCGTCCCAAGTATCTTATCAAGCAAGACCAAGACACCGCCCACTAAAAAATAGGTACCCTCTTTAATGTGTGATTCTTGAAAGCGAATAAGACTTCGCTTTCCGTTATTCAACTCGTTATGAACCTGTTTGAAGCGTGATTCATAAAGTTCAAAATCGCTGCACTTTTCGCGTTGAGCCACAAAGTCGGGAGCAGATTTTTCGACCTCCTTCTTCAAATGTTCCGGCACATCAAAAAGTGCTTCACTCTCTTTTGTCATTGCGAGTAGCGGACTATCGAAAAGAGCTCTCAATTCGGCATCAACATCTACCTCCTGTGTTTTGATGAGTCCAAAACGGTCGTAAGGTAAACAACGTTGCTGTTTCTTTATATCGCAAATGATTCCTTCAAATCTGCGTGCAAGACGTTTTTCATTGGTGTCCCCATTCATTTCAGGCAAACGTTTGTGCATTTCATAGAAGGCATTTACCTCTTCAAACGAAGCAACAAGGCGGTCGGCTGACGTAGGCTGCACTTGTACAGGCTTCACATCGGCGAAAATCGGGTCTTCAAATATTCCTTCTAACTCTTGCTCCCAGTTCATTATTGCTCCTTATTTTTCTGTGTTATGAATTCTTGTTTTTTGCGAGCAATAAAAGCTATTGCTTGAGCCAAACGTTTTACAAATGGATCGCTATCTGTAGTTTCGGGCATCCTGCCACCATGTTCGGCTATGTATCTCGTAACATGGTTTTTGTAGAGCGTAACTGCTTCGGCAACATCCATGTCGATTCTCTTCTCTTCGATAACCGTTTGAATAGTCTTCAAAATCTCCGCAGTTACCGACTTGGAGAGTATTTCATAGGCCCGTTGAAATGGATTCACACTGTCTATAAGATTGATGTTCAACTCGTCAATATTGACAAAGGAAGCGCCAATTTTCATAAAGCGACTGCCGTCACTACGCACCTCCATTTCGGACCCTTTAGTGTTGGTTTCGAGCACTAAGCGTTGACGTACCTCCTCCACTTCATCGTGCGAAAGGTCGGGGTACTTCTCTTGTATCACTTTCGGCATCAGTACCTGTGTCACCACTTCGGGGGCAATACCATCTCCTATTGCATTCTGAATCATATTGCTATTGTAGAGTGTGGCAATCAGCTCATTCATATCGCTTTCGACGATGTGTTTGGTACGCTCTGAAGAGAGCGGTTTGAGCCCTTCGACCACAATCGTATAAGGGTTGTCGCCTTCGGTATCGTCTTTTGTTGTTTTGAAATTCCATTGCGGAGCTAAGACCTGCTCCATCAGCAGCGATGCCGATATGGCTTTAAGCATATCATTCACTGCTACCTCTACATTTTGTTGCGTAGCATCCGGGCAGGCGATGAGATTTAGAAATTCGGCACGTTCTTTACCCTCGCAATCACGCGTGCATCGCCCGATGATTTGCACCACTTCGGTAAGCGATCCACGCACACCGATAGTCAGGCAACGCTCACACCACTCCCAGTCGAAACCTTCTTTAGCTGTTCCCAGGGCAATGATAATATCCATATCCTCACGCTTGTTCATCCGTTGCAGATAGGATTGCAGGCGCTGGCGATCTTTGGAGTCATCTTCGACCAAGTCTGCAACGATCAACACACGTCCATCGGGAGTTCTCACTTTCATTGTACGCCTTTCGTAGTCCGTTTCGATGACCTCGCCAATGGTCTTAATGATGCGGTCAACCTCGTCGTATTTATCCCCTGTTGATGCTCTTGAATTGACCGACGGTATGTGAATGAGCGTCTTTTTGGTGGTGTCTAAAGCTTCGTGCAGTGCGTCAAGGTATCTTCCGGTGTAGAATGCGTAACCTATGCCCAAGCTTTTTAGGTGCTTGTATCCGTTGAGTTGTTGATAGTAATTGTAGGTTACGGAGTAAAAATTAGTTTCGTCTTCGGCACTGAGTATCGGCACGGCATCGCCACGAAAGTAGGAGCCTGTCATTGCCACCACATGTGCCGATGTTTCGACCATGATTCGGCGCAGGTTCTCGCCGAGCATATTGTTGGCATCTGCCGAAACGTGGTGAAACTCATCTATTGCCAGCAGGCAGTTGTTGAGCTTTGAGTTATCAATTTGCGTTAGGGCATTGCGCAGGGTTGAGTGGGTGCAGACTAAGTTTTTTGCTGTTGGGTCGTCGAGAAACTCTTTAAACCGCTTTGTCTTCTCTTTTTCGTTGTCGGCATCGCATAGATTGTAGTAGGACGATACACGCCAATCGGTAAAGAAACCGTGTTTTTTGAGTTCTGTATTAGTGAACGACTTGCCGATGGTTTTTTCGGGCACTGCTACGATTGCCTTTCTCAGCCCCTGTTTTTCGGTTTTGTCTAAGGCGAGAAACATCAATGCACGAGATTTTCCCGAAGCAGGTGGAGCTTTCAAGAGGATATATTGGTGGTGGCGTGCGGCGTATGCTTTTCGTTGCATTTCACGCATTCCCATTTCGTCGGTGTTCGACGAAGCACCTGTTTGGTTGTATGTTATATCGACAAGGTTTTCCATATTCAATTACTTTAACTGTCGGAACTGATTCCGTATTTCTAATGCTTATTTCGTTTTAGTCATTTTTTCGTAGAGTTTGAAAAGGTGTTCGAGGCGTTCTTCGTCGCTAGTGAAGGGTGCGGGGCGGTAGCAACGCTCCACAGTGAGATCTAAGGCTCGATGGGCATCGCGTAATCGTTGAGGCATCTTGTCGGGGTCGTACATTTGTGCGAGGGTCAGCTCGGTAAACTCCTCACGCACAAGCAGCACCTCTTCGGCATACTCTTCTAACTCTTTGCGTTGCTGCTCCGAGATTTTCGGGAATGGAAAAGAGTTATAGCAAAGATTCGTATAGCGATAATCTGTTTTTAATCTTCCCCCTATTGTTTTCATCCACAACATACTCATCACAGAAGTAACGACTCCAAAAACCCATAGCGGAGCATTAAATACAGAGTACATAGCATTTGTTACAACTGTATTACCATCAGCATACCCCATAGGGATATAATTTCTATTTGCAGAAGATGTAGATGGAATTATTAATGTATTCGTATCGCAAGCATTAAACTCTCTAAATTGGTGAGGTTTATTTGCTAAATTACGCGCCCCTTCATCTGGGCTTTTTAATCTCATTTCCGCTGTCCTTTTTATTCTATCTCGGATAAACGGTAATGATTCTGCATTATCTCTATCTTCATCGGATATCCAAAGACAAAATCTAATTAGTCCATTAATATAGTCGGCAGCACTGAATAATTTCTTTACGTATTTTTCTGATTGAGGATGTTCGGCAACCAAACCCTCTTTTTCTGATAATGTAAGAAGCAAATTGCCTCCATCAGTAGGTTTGCATCCCATAATAATTTTTGGCAGTAAAGATATGCTCGTATTATGTTTGCTAACAATAAGACTACTCCCTTCTGTTAGATATGGATTAATATTGACAACTTCTCGTTTTATTTCGCCTGTAATAAGCGTCCTCTTTTGCTTTACATTATTGGCTAATCCAATGATAACACAAGTAACGCCTGCGTTATACTTTGCATTATTACCCCATTTGAAAGAAGTGTAAGCAAAGTCGATAACAACATCTTTTGAAAATATGGGAGTCCATAATGGTTCAACCATCTCGCCTTGGCAAATTGAATTAGTGCTAACAAATGCACATTTCGAGATAGAAGATTTGATGTAGTTCGTTCCCTTAATTAACCAGATACCAATGTAATCAATCTTCTTGTAATTTTGTATTTGACCGATTGCATAAGCTCTATCGTCTTGCTGCTCTTTATCCAACTTAGAACTCCCCAAATACGGCGGATTACCCATCACATAAACCTCCTCATCGGCTGCGTGAGGGCAGACAGCGTTCCAATCCAAACGGCAGGCATTGCCGTGCACGATATGACCGCTCGCACGCAAGGGCAACGCATCGGGGCGCGTGCCAAACTTATCATAAAACACCTTGTTCATCTGGTGCTCGGCTAGCCACAACGACAACGTGGCAGTTTCTTGTGCAAACTCATCTATCTCGATACCATAGAATTGAGTCAAGCTGATATTAGTAAATGGCAAAACATCGGTTCGTTGCAGTATCCTCATCTGCTGCCAAATCTGAAGCTCCAACTTTCGCAACTCCTTGTATGCGATAATCAAAAAGTTACCACTACCACACGCCGGGTCAAAAAACTTAATCTTCGACAGCCGAATCAACAACAAGTCTAACTTCTTTATACTATCCTTACAATCAACAAACTCTTCATAAAGTGCATCAAGAAACAGCGGACGGATAACTTTCAATATATTAGGTACAGAGGTGTAGTGTAGTCCAAGGCCGGCCCTATCTTCAGGACGAATAACCGCCTGAATCATCGAACCAAAAATATCGGGATTAATCTCCTGCCACTTGTAACCTCCGCACTTCAATATCAAATCCCTCGTCCTACGGCTCAACCGGGGCATAGGAAAGTGCTCCTTGAACAATCCACCATTCACATACGGAAATTGACGAATGGCCTTCGGCATATTATCCCTTACAATGGGGCTCTGAATACTCATGATATCAAAAGCTCCTTCGATGTAATCTTTCAAATCAGACCCATCTGCCTGCGTATATCTTTGTACCGAGCCTGTGAAAAGATCTTCTTCGAAAATCCCGGTATCCTCAGCAAAAAAACAAAACAACAATCGAGTAAGAAACACATTCAAACTATGTACCTGCTCTTCGCTCGTGATGTCATTATAGCGGCGAATGTCATCGTAAATCTTCGCCATAATGTACGAAGCCTTTACATCCGCTTCGTTCTCCTCGATGTTCTGAAACTTCTCTACACCCGAAAGCGGCATAAAGAAATCAAAATCTTTCCACAGCGTAGCAATATGATTATCATACAGTTCCTCTTCCTTAGGGTCATAAGCCATCACGCGCCGGCCGTCTGAAACCACCAATAACCGAGCCTTGCTCTGCAAAACCTTTTTGTCCGATTTTAGTATTTCGAGCTCCTCGCCCAGCATGTCAACTATTGCAGGGCGATAGGCTATTACCCGTTGGGGCTTGCCAAATTTAGCCAAGACAGTTACACCATCTTTTGCCATATTTCCCTTGCCCTCCTTTATGCGGTTGATGCTCGTATCGGTTACACCCCCAAAGATTCTCAGCAGGTCATAAACAAACTCTTCTGCCGTAGTGGTCGAGGCTATCAGCTCTAATTGCTTTGTTGCATCGTTATATGATAATTTCGCCATATATTACATCTTGTTTTGCGTGGTTTTACATTCCTAATCCACAAAGGTAATAATTACCTCCGAATCTTAAACTGCAAAACCGAAATATGTTAATCTTTCATCGGTTTGTGTAATTGTTTGTTCTTAAGTGAGTTTGCGCTTCGACCGACAATGACACCCAAAAGAAAACTCCGTCTGAAAGACAGGGCGATGAGTGTGGCAGTTAAAATAATATTTCCTAACCTTCAAAACTACCCCTTTCTTGCTTGTATATCTCCCATCTTTCGCATATCTTTGCTTCATGTTATAGATACAGAACATCCCCATGTTTTGCATCAATACATCCCCATGTTGTGTACCAAAACATCCGGATGTTCTGATACACAACATCCGGGTGTTTTGATAAAAGAACAAGCACAATCCATACACAAGAAGCATTGAGTATAGATCATAAACAGATAGTAACCAAATAGATAGAAAACAATATGCCTATTAATTACGTAGTTACCAGAAAAGTAGACAAGAGTCAGGGTGTGACCAAAGAACGGTATTACGCCTGTACAAGAGCGGTGCAAAAGAAGCCGATAAACAACGTGCGCCTTGCCGAACAGTTGGCCGAGAGAAGTTCGTTGCAGAACGGAGATGCGATATCGGTGTTAGTACAGCTATCCGATATTATCGCAGATCATCTGCGCGAGGGACGAACGGTTAGTATCAACGGACTGGGTAACTTCTACCCCACCGTAACCAGCGAAGGGGTAGAAAAGCCCGAAGAATGCACAGCGGATAAAGTATGGGTAGCTCGCATCTGCTTCAAAGCAGCACCGGCTTTCCTGAAAAAGGTACGAAACACGAACTTCTTTAGCTTCCAATTGCAGGAGGGGAGAAAGAGCAGTGCAAAGGAGAAAAGCAAAGGGCAGAAAAACAACGAGAGCAAGGAGGAGTAACCGCCTGCTAACAGCGAGAACCGCCTACAAAAAGCGAATAACCGCTGGTTAACAGCGAGCAACAGCCTACAACGGCCTGCAAGCAGCCATTCTTTTAACAACCTGTTGAAAACTTTATTTCACATTTCACCAAAAGAGAGGTCATAGTTTTTTAGAATTTTGTAAATTTGCACTCAGTAGCCTATATAATTAAGGTGAAACAAGAAAAATGGAAAAAAAAGAATCGACATATCATACACCTGTACTACTGAAGGAGAGCGTTGATGGAATGAACATCCGCCCCGACGGCACGTATGTTGACCTCACTTTTGGTGGTGGAGGACATTCGCGCGAAATACTATCCAGACTGGGCAACGGCGGACGACTGCTTGGCTTTGACCAAGATTTGGATGCCGAACGAAACATTGTCAACGATGCACACTTCACCTTTGTGCGTAGCAATTTTCGCTATTTGACCAATTTCCTACGCTACCACGACATAGCAGGCGTAGACGCTATACTGGCCGATTTGGGCGTATCATCGCATCACTTTGATGATAGCGAACGGGGTTTCTCGTTCCGATTTGACGGTGCATTGGACATGCGCATGAACAAGCGTGCCGGTGCAACGGCAGCCGATGTCATCAATACCTACGAAGAGGAACGGTTGGCAGATCTGTTCTACCTCTATGGCGAACTCAAAAACAGCCGCAAGCTAGCTTCGGTCATTGTAAAAGCGCGCTCGGGCAAACAGATAAAAATGATCGGTGAGTTTCTGGAACTCATCAAGCCACTCTTCGGGCGTGAACGCGAGAAGAAAGAGTTGGCCAAGGTTTTTCAGGCACTCCGCATCGAAGTAAACCAAGAGATGGAAGCATTGAAAGAGATGCTGTTGGCAGCAACTGAAGCGTTGAAACCGGGCGGTCGACTGGTCGTAATCACCTATCACTCACTGGAAGACCGAATGGTAAAGAACATCATGAAAGCGGGCAACGTGGAGGGTAAAACAGTGCAAGACTTTTTTGGGAACGTACTCACACCCTATCGGCTGATCAACAACCGAGTGATTGTGCCAAGCGAAGAGGAGGTGGAGAAAAACCCCAGATCGAGAAGTGCCAAATTAAGAATAGCAGAGAAGAAGTAATTGAACATTATGGAAGAGGCAAGAGCTAAAAAGCAAGAGAATAAAGAAGGAGACAGCAAGAGAAAAAGGGCTAACTCTTTGAAGAACATCGTGGGAGGTGACATTCTGGCTACTGATTTTTTCCGACGCCAAACCAAACTGTTGGTACTGATCATGGTATTCATCATCTTCTACGTACACAACCGCTACGCCAGCCAACAACAACAGATAGAGATAGACCGCTTGAAAAAGGAACTGACCGACATCAAGTACGATGCATTGACCCGCAGCTCCGAACTCATGGAAAAGAGCCGGCAGTCGCGTATCGAAGAGTATATATCGACCCAAGAGAGTGACTTGCAAACATCGACCAACCCTCCGTATGAAATAGAAAACGACAACTAATGGCTGTAAACAAAAAAAACATAATGACTCGCTACTTTTTCGTCATCCTCTTGATGGGGCTGGTCGGAGTGGCCATTGTGGTGAAAGCAGGCATTACCATGTTTGCCGAACGACAATATTGGTTGGATGTGGCCGATCGCTTCATCAAGGAGAACGTAATGGTGAAGCCCAACCGAGGAAACATTATTTCGGCTGACGGCAAACTGATGGCAAGTTCGCTGCCCGAATACCGCATTTATATGGACTTCAAAGCCGGTGGGGAGCTGAAAGATAGCCTGCTGGTGAGCCACATGAACGAAATATGCGAAGGATTGCACCAGATATTCCCCGAGAAGAGTGCAGCGCAATTTAAGGCGCATTTGCAGAAAGGACGCAGAAGCGGAAGCCGCAACTACTTGATTTACCCGAAACGCATCTCGTACATCCAGTACAAGGAGGCGAAACGATTACCGGTGTTCAAACTCAACAAGTACAAAGGAGGATTCATTGAGCTAGCCTATAACCAGCGCAAGAAACCTTTTGGATCGTTGGCTACTCGCACACTGGGCGACTTGTATGCCGACACAGCGCAGGGAGCCAAGAATGGCATTGAGTTGGCGTTCGACACCATTTTAAAAGGACGTGACGGGGTAACACACCGACAAAAGGTGATGAATAAGTACCTCAACGTTGTCGATATACCGCCTGTAGACGGATCCGACATCATCACAACCATCGACGTGGGCATGCAGGATATTTGCGAAAAAGCACTGGTAGACAAGCTGAAAGAGATTAACGCCACTGTAGGTGTTGCTGTATTGATGGAGGTAGCCACCGGTGAGGTAAAAGCCATTGTCAACATGACAAAAGGAAGCGATGGAGAATATCATGAAATACGAAACAATGCCATCAGCGACATGATGGAGCCGGGGTCTACCTTTAAGACAGCCTCGATCATGGTAGCACTGGAGGATGGGAAAATTACACCTAACGATGGAGTGGACACCGGGAATGGGGTAAAGATGATGCGCGGACGCCCCATGAAAGACCACAACTGGCATCGCGGAGGGTATCAATACCTGACGGTGACACAAATCATGATGGTATCATCCAATATCGGTGTCTCTTCGATCATCGATAAGCACTACGGAGACAATCCGGGAAAGTTTGTTGACGGACTGAAACGCATGAGCCTTGATAAACCGCTTCACTTGCAGATAGCCGGAGAGGGAGCACCCAACATACGTGGACCCAAACAGCGTTACTTTGCCAAGACTACCTTGCCTTGGATGAGTATCGGGTATGAAACACAAGTACCGCCAATGAATATTTTGACGTTTTACAATGCCATAGCCAACAATGGCGTGATGGTGCGTCCCAAGTTTGTACGCGCTGCGATGAAAGACGGTGAGGTGGTACAGGAATACCCAACAGAGGTGATTAACCCCAAAATATGTTCGGACCGCACGTTGTCGCAAATTCAGGAGATTCTACGAAAAGTGGTATCGGAGGGATTGGCCAAACCGGCAGGAAGCAAGCAGTTTGCTGTTTCGGGCAAAACAGGTACGGCACAAGTATCGCAAGGTGCTGCCGGATACAAAACGGGACAAGTCAACTACTTGGTTAGCTTCTGTGGTTATTTCCCTTCAGAAGCACCCAAATACAGCTGCATTGTCTCCATACAGAAACCGGGACTCCCTGCATCGGGTGGCTTAATGGCAGGTAGTGTATTCGGCAAAATAGCCGAGCGGGTATATGCGAAGGATTTGCGCTTAGACCTCGCTCATGCCATCGATACGAACAGCGTAGTCATCCCCGATGTAAAGGCCGGAGAGATGATTCAAACCAAACGGGTGCTGGATGAACTTAAGATACAAAACCAAACGCAACTTGCACTTAAAGAGGGCAAAGAGGCTTGGGGTAGCACGCATGCCGCACCCAAATCAGTGATACTCGAAAGCAGAGAGGTAAAACGCAACAATGTGCCAAGCGTAATCGGTATGGGAGCAAGAGATGCGGTATACCTGCTCGAGAGCATGGGGTTAAAAGTAAGTTTGGCAGGCGTAGGGAAAGTGAAAAGTCAATCGATAGCCAATGGAGCCTTGGTTAAGAAAGGACAAACCATAGGGCTGACATTGGGAAATTGAAACAAGGATATGAATCAAATAAGAGAGGTGATGAAGATAAAGGAACTATTAGGAGCGGTTCGGGCAACAGAGATAGTCGGAGCTTCAGAGATTGAAATTACAGGAGTGAACATTGACTCCCGGCTGGTAGAGCCCGGGCATCTGTTTATGGCCGTTCGCGGTACCCAGACCGACGGACATGCCTACATAGCCACCGCCATCGAAAAAGGAGCCACAGCTATACTGTGCGAAGAGATTCCGGCAGAGTTGGTAGCGGGTGTAACGTATATCGTAGTCACCGACAGCGAAGAGGCTGCAGGCAAAATTGCCACTACCTTTTATAACAACCCCACTTCGAAAATCAAACTGGTAGGCGTAACCGGCACCAACGGAAAGACAACCATCGCCACCTTATTATATGACACCTTCCGCTACTTGGGGCATAAAGTAGGGCTACTCTCGACCGTGTGCAATTACATTGATGATAAACCCGTTCCAACTGAGCATACCACCCCCGACCCCATCACCCTGAACCGACTGCTCTCCCAAATGGTAGAGGCCGGTTGCGAGTATGCTTTCATGGAGGTGAGCTCCCACGCCATCGCTCAAAAACGAATTAGCGGATTGACGTTTGCCGGAGGTATCTTTACCAACCTCACCCGCGATCACCTGGATTACCATCAAACGGTAGAGAACTACTTAAAAGCAAAAAAGAAGTTTTTTGACGACCTGCCTAAGAAGGCATTCAGCTTGACGAACATTGACGACAAAAATGGCTTGGTCATGACGCAGAACACCCGCTCGAAGGTGTACACCTACTCGCTACGTAACCTGAGCGATTTCAAGGGACGTGTACTCGAATCGCACTTTGAGGGCATGTTGCTCGACTTCAACAACCGCGAGTTGGCCGTGCAGTTCATCGGACGATTTAATGCTTCGAACCTGCTTGCCGTATTCGGTGCAGCTGTATTACTGGGCAAACAAGAGGAAGAGGTACTGATTGCACTAAGCACGTTGCACCCCGTAGCCGGGCGCTTTGAAACCGTTCGTTCACCGCAAGGGTATACTGCCATTGTAGACTATGCCCATACGCCCGACGCTTTAATCAACGTACTGAATGCCATTCATGGCGTGCTCGAGGGAAAAGGAAAAGTAATCACCGTAGTCGGTGCCGGAGGAAATCGCGATAAGGGCAAACGCCCCATCATGGCCAAAGAGGCTGTTCGTGGAAGCAACCGTGTCATTATCACTTCGGACAATCCACGCTTTGAGGAGCCGCAAGAAATTATCAACGACATGGTGGCAGGACTGGATGCGAGTGAGATGAAAAAAACGCTCTGCATTGTCGATCGCCGAGAAGCCATTCGCACAGCGTGCATGCTGGCCGAAAAGGGAGATGTGATACTCGTTGCCGGAAAAGGGCACGAGAACTACCAAGACGTGAAAGGGGTAAAACACCACTTTGATGACAAAGAGGAGCTAAAGAATATTTTTAATTGATGATTTAACCATAGAGACATGTTATATTACCTATTTGAATGGCTACAAAAGTATGATGTTCCCGGAGCAGGAGTATTCGGATATACTTCGTTTCGAGCACTGATGGCAATCATCTTGTCGCTGCTTATTTCGAGCATCTGGGGAGATAAATTTATCAATTTATTGAAGCGGAAACAAATTACAGAGACACAACGAGATGCAAGCATCGATCCGTTTGGTGTAAGCAAAGTGGGTGTACCCAGTATGGGCGGGGTCATTATCATTGTGGCCATCCTCATACCCTGCTTGTTGTTGGGGAAGTTAAGCAACGTCTACATGATCTTGATGCTGATTACAACGGTATGGCTGGGGGCACTGGGATTTGCCGATGATTATATTAAAATTTTTAAGCGAGACAAAGAGGGATTACATGGTAAATTCAAAATCATCGCGCAGGTAGGCTTGGGACTGATTATTGGGTTAACACTCTACCTGAGCCCGCAAGTGGTGATTCGAGAAAACATTGAAATCATGACCCCACAGCAAGAGATGGAGGTGATACACGGTACGAAGGATTTGAAATCGACTCAAACCACCATTCCGTTCTTTAAAAGCAACAACCTTGACTATGCCGAATTGATGGGGTTCATGGGCGAACATGCCCAAACTGCCGGATGGATCCTCTTTGTGATTGTCACCATCTTCGTGGTAGCAGCTGTATCTAACGGGGCCAACCTGAACGATGGGATGGATGGAATGGCAGCCGGGAATTCGGCCATTATCGGCTTGACACTAGGCATACTGGCCTACGTATCGAGCCACATTGAGTTCGCCGGTTACCTCAACATCATGTATATACCCGGATCGGAAGAGTTGGTTATCTTTATTTGTGCTTTTATCGGGGCGCTGATTGGCTTTTTGTGGTATAACGCCTTTCCAGCACAGGTATTCATGGGCGATACGGGTAGTTTAACCATTGGGGGTATCATTGCCGTGTTTGCTATCATTATCCACAAAGAGCTGTTAATCCCCATCCTGTGTGGCGTGTTTTTGGTAGAGAACCTGTCGGTTATCTTGCAGCGATTATATTATAAAATAGGAAAACGGAAAGGAGTTAAACAGCGTTTGTTTAAACGAACACCAATCCACGACCACTTCCGCACCTCGATGAACCTTATTGAGCCCGGATGTGCAGTGAAATTTAGCAAACCCGACAAGCTGTTTCATGAATCAAAAATCACGGTCCGCTTCTGGATTGTGACCATCGTACTGGCAGCCATAACAATTATTACACTGAAGATTAGATAAAAAGATGAAAAGAATTGTCATATTAGGAGCAGGCGAGAGCGGTGCAGGTGCAGCCGTATTAGCGAAGGCTAAAGGGTTCGAAACGTTCGTTTCGGATATGTCGGCCATAAAGGAGCCCTACAAGCAACTTCTCGACAAACACCAGATAGACTGGGAAGAGGGACACCATACGGAAGCGCTGATATTGAATGCCGACGAGGTAATCAAAAGTCCGGGCATCCCCAATGATGCTCCACTGATTCTGAAACTGAAAGAACAGGGTATACCGATCATCTCGGAGATTGAGTTCGCCGGACGCTATACACATGCCAAGATGATTTGCATCACCGGTTCGAACGGAAAGACAACAACCTCCTCGCTGATTTATCACATTTTCAAGAGTGCAGGGCTCAACGTAGGGCTGGCAGGAAATATTGGGAAAAGTCTTGCTTTGCAAGTAGCTGAAGACGATCACGATTATTACATCCTTGAGCTTAGTTCGTTTCAACTCGATAATATGTACGAGTTTCGTGCCAATATTGCGGTGTTGATGAACATCACGCCCGATCATCTAGATCGTTACGACCATTGCATGCAAAGTTATATTAATGCTAAATTTCGCATTACGCAGAATCAGACACAGGACGATGCGTTTATTTTCTGGAACGATGACCCCATCATTCGACAGGAGCTGGCTAAGCATGGACTAAAGGCTCAACTCTATCCTTTTGCAGCTACCAAAGAAGAGAACGCTGTAGCGTATGTAGAGGACCATGAGGTTAGAATCACCAAACCCATCGCCTTTAATATGGAGCAAGAGAAACTGGCACTAACCGGCACACATAACTTATACAACTCGCTGGCAGCAGGTATATCGGCCAACCTCGCAGGTATAACGAAGGAAGACCTGCGCAAGGCTTTGAGTGACTTTAAGGGGGTAGAACACCGACTGGAAAAAGTGGCACGTGTGCGAGGCATTGATTTTATCAACGACTCCAAAGCGACCAACGTAAACTCGTGTTGGTATGCGTTGCAAAGCATGACAACGAAAACAGTGCTCATCATCGGTGGGAAAGACAAAGGAAATGATTATACGGAGATAGAGGCGTTAGTTCGCGAAAAGTGCTCGGGTTTAGTCTACCTGGGGCTGCACAACGAGGAGTTGCACGCATTTTTCGATAAAATGGGACTTCCTGTTGTGGATATTCAGACTGGAATGAAAGACGCCGTAGATGCAGCTTACCGACTGGCCAAAAAGGGGGAAACCGTATTGCTAAGCCCCTGTTGCGCTTCGTTCGATCTCTTCAAGAGCTACGAAGACCGTGGCAATCAGTTTAAAGCGTGCGTACGTGCTCTCTGAGTTATCATTTTAATAAGCGATTAAAAAAGTGGATTTAATAAAGAACATATTCAAAGGAGATAAGGTAATTTGGATTATCTTTCTTTTCCTCTGCCTCATCTCGATTGTCGAGGTGTTCTCGGCAGCCAGTACGCTGACTTACAAGAGTGGCGACCACTGGGGGCCCATTACACAGCACTCTATCATATTGATGGTGGGGGTTGTGGTAGTGGTGTTGATGCACAACATCCCTTACAAATGGTTTCAGGTTCTCCCCGTATTTCTACTGCCTATATCCATCGTTTTGCTGGCGTTTGTGACCTTGATGGGTGTGATTACGGGCGACCGTGTGAATGGTGCTGCCCGTTGGATGTCGTTCATGGGCTTGCAGTTCCAACCTTCCGAATTGGCCAAAATGGCGGTTATCATCGCTGTATCGTTTATACTATCGAAGAAACAGGATGAAGAGGGCGCCAATCCGAAGGCATTTAAGTACATCCTCATGATCACTTTTGCGATTTGTGCACTGATTGCCCCCGAAAACCTTTCAACGGCTATGTTGTTGTTTGGTGTAGTGTTTCTTATGATGTTTATCGGCAGAGTATCTGCCCGAAAGTTATTACTATTACTCGGTTCACTGGTCATGGCAGGCGCACTGGCTATCACGCTATTACTAGCCATTCCGGATGATTCAGACATCCCTTTTCTTCACCGTTTTGACACGTGGAAAAGTCGAATTACGAACTTTACAAGCAAAGAAGAGGTTCCTGCGGCTAAGTTTGACATTGATAAAGATGCTCAGATAGCTCATGCACACATCGCTATTGCTACGAGCCAACCCTTCGGCAAAGGACCCGGAAACTCCGTTCAGCGCGACTTTCTAAGTCAGGCGTTCTCGGACTTTATATTTGCGATTATCATCGAAGAGCTGGGGCTGGTGGGAGGCGCCTTCGTGGTGTGTCTCTACATCTGGCTATTGGTGCGAGCCGGGCGAATAGCTCAAAAGTGCGCGCGAACATTTCCTGCGTTTCTGGTCATGGGTATTGCCCTGATGCTGGTGTCGCAAGCGATATTGAATATGATGGTGTCTGTGGGGTTATTCCCGGTAACGGGACAACCATTACCACTCATCAGCAAAGGAGGAACGAGTACGTTGATTAACTGTGCATACATTGGTATGATACTGAGTGTGAGCCGATATGTCGCTCACTTGGAAGAGCAGAAACAGCGCGATGCTCAACTCCTGTTGCAAATAGAAGCTGGAAACTCGGAAGCACAAAGCGCTACTGAACCAACAGCTCACATTTTAAATAGCGATGCCCGGTTCGAGGACGAAAGTTCTCCCCACCGTCATTCGTAATTCGTCATATCTAATTTTAGTATAAAGCATGGAACTTAAAATCATCATCAGCGGCGGCGGTACCGGAGGACATATCTTCCCAGCCATTTCCATTGCCAATGCCATCAAGGAGCTACATCCCGAAGCGCAGATTCTCTTTGTGGGTGCCGAAGGGAGAATGGAAATGCAGCGCGTGCCCGATGCCGGATATGAAATTATCGGCTTGCCCATAGAAGGGTTTAACCGCAAACGGTTGTGGAAGAACTTCAGCGTGTTGCTAAAGCTGGTGCGTAGCCAATGGAAGGCACGAAGCATCATCAAGAAGTTTCGCCCGCAGGTAGTGGTAGGGGTAGGCGGCTATGCAAGTGGTCCTACATTAAAAACTGCCGGCATGATGGGCATTCCCACCTTGATTCAAGAGCAGAATTCATACGCCGGTGTCACCAACAAATGGCTGGCTAAAGAGGCGAATAAGATTTGTGTAGCATACGAAGGTATGGAGAAATTCTTTCCTGCCAACAAGATTATGATGACCGGGAATCCGGTTCGACAGGAGTTATTGACTCACTCTGTAGACAAGGAAGAGGCCCGGAAACATTTCAGTCTGCAACCTGAACTGAAAACCATTTTAATATTGGGAGGCAGTCTTGGTGCACGCACCATCAACAACGCACTTCTGGCCGACCTACAACTGATACGTAACCATCCAACCGTGCAGTTCATCTGGCAAACAGGAAAGGGCTACATGGAACGCGTGCTAGAGGCCGTAGAAGAGGAGACACAAGCACGGGGTCCTATCCCGAACCTCTACATGACCGATTTCGTGCCTAACATGGCCGATGCTTATGCCGCAGCCGATTTAGTGGTTTCGCGTGCAGGCGCCGGATCTATCTCTGAATTCTGTTTACTGCACAAGCCGGTTATGCTCATCCCTTCGCCCAATGTGGCCGAAGATCATCAAACCAAAAACGCACTAGCATTGGTGAATAAGCAAGCGGCCATCTATCTAAAAGATACAGAGGCAGAGGAGAAGTTAGTGCCGCAGGCAATAGCTACGGTTTTGGACGAATCCTTACTCCAAAAATTAAGTGAGAACATTGCTCGGTTGGCATTGCCTAACTCGGCTACTATCATCGCAAAAGAAGTTATAAAATTAGCACAACAATGAATATAGAAAACATAAAATCGGTTTACTTTGTAGGCGCAGGAGGGATAGGAATGAGTGCTTTAGTGCGCTATTTCTTGTCGAAAGGTAAACTCGTAGCCGGATATGATCGGACACCGAGCGCACTGACGGGGCAGTTAATTGAAGAGGGGGCGCAGATACACTACGAAGAGAACCTTGACCTCATACCCGAAGCATGTAAAGAGAAAGAGACCACACTGGTGGTGCTCACACCGGCTGTTCCGCAAGCACATGCCGAACTCACTTACTTTCGCGATCACGGTTTCGAAATACAGAAGCGAGCACAAGTATTGGGTACCATTACACACTCAAGCAAGGCGCTTTGTGTGGCAGGAACACACGGAAAGACAACCACATCAGCTATTACAGCACACTTGATATACCAGTCTCATGTGGGCTGTACCGCCTTCTTGGGGGGTATTTTGAAGAACTACGATACCAACTTGTTGCTTTCGTCGACCAGTCCTTATACGGTAATCGAGGCCGATGAGTTTGACCGCTCTTTTCATTGGCTCTCTCCTTATATGTCTGTCATTACTTCGTCGGACCCCGACCATCTGGATATCTATGGAACCGAGGAGGCTTATTTAAAGAGTTTTGAACACTACACTACATTGATTCAGCCGGGCGGAGCATTGATTATCCGAAAGGATGTTTCACTGCAGCCCCAAGTACAACCGGGTGTGAAGGTGTATACCTACTCGCGCAGTGAAGGCGATTTTCATGCGGAAAACATTCGCATTGGCAACGGCGAGATCATCATCGATTTTGTGGCTCCGGATATCCGCATCAATGATATCTTATTGGGTGTGCCGGTGAGTATCAATATTGAAAACGGTGTGGCTGCCATGGCTCTTGCCCACCTGAACGGTGTGAGTGCTGAAGAGATTAAGCAAGGCATGGCAAGCTTTCGGGGGGTTGACCGTCGGTTCGACTTTAAGATAAAGAACGACCGCATTGTCTTTCTAAGTGACTATGCTCATCATCCATCGGAGATCAAACAGAGCGTCATGTCGATGCGCGAACTGTATCAAGACAAAAAGATTACCGCCATCTTTCAGCCCCATCTGTATAGCCGCACACGCGATTTCTACAAGGAGTTTGCCGAAAGCCTTTCGCTGCTCGACGAGGTGATCTTGACCGATATCTATCCGGCGCGAGAAGAACCAATCGAAGGCGTAACCAGCCAGTTGATCTATGACAATCTACGACCCGACATGGTGAAGAGTATGTGCCGAAAAGAGGAACTACCGGAGCTGTTGAGAAATAAAGAGATCGAAGTATTGATGACGCTGGGAGCCGGAGACATAGACAACTACGCTTCGGACATCTATGAATTGCTCAAAACCCGATAAAGAATATGGTAAAGAGAGTCTTTCTGTTCATCGTCCTGTTGGTTGTGATCTGCTACCTCGTTGTAGCAGTAACACTATTTAATCGTAAGCCTGCCGACCAGGTTTGCCACGATATGGAGTTAGTGATCAAAGACACAGCAAATGCGGGTTTCGTTACTAAAAAGGAAGTCACCGCTCTCTTGCAACAAAAAGAACTATACCCCGTAGGCGAAAAAGTAAAGCGCATCCATACGAAAACACTCGAAAAGGAGCTGAACAAGCATCCGCTTATTGACCGCTCCGAGTGCTATAAGACACCCAGCGGAAAGCTTCGCATTGAGGTGCACCAACGCGTCCCCATCTTGCGGGTAATGAATGACAAGGGAGAAAACTATTATATTGACAATAAAGGAACCATCATGCCTCAGGGGGCTAAATGTATTGCTCATCGAGTAATTGCAACCGGAACTGTAGAAAAGTCATTTGCAATGAGGGATTTATATAAGTTTGGTGTATTTTTGCAGAACAATAAATTCTGGGATGCCCAAATAGAACAGATTCATGTATTGCCCGGCGGGGATGTTGAACTGGTGCCTCGGGTAGGCAATCACATCATCTATTTAGGGAAACTCGAAAACATTGAAGAGAAGCTCCAACGTTTGAAAATGTTTTATGAAAAAGCATTGAATCGGGTGGGTTGGAACAAATATTCGCGTATCAGTCTCGAATTTGGCAACCAGATTATTTGCACAAAATGGGAAGAAAAAACAGACTAGTATGCAGATGAAAAACGTGTAGAAACTAACATTATTAACCAATTAAAGCGCCAGTCAATGCTTATATCAACACATTGGCATAGGAGTACATTATTAATATATGGCAACAACAGAATTTATCGCCGCTATTGAACTGGGTTCATCAAAGGTTACCGGTATAGCCGGCAGAAAGAACAGTGACGGAAGCATGCAGGTGTTGGCTTATGCCAAAGAAGACTCTTCTTCGTTTATTCGAAAAGGGGTTATCTATAATCTGGATAAGACAGCACAAAGCCTGACGTCCATCATTAACAAACTGGAAGGCGAACTGAAGAACTCAGTCGCCAAGGTATATGTGGGCATCGGCGGGCAATCACTCCGCACTGTACGCAACGTAGTGAGCCGTAACTTGAGCGAAGAGGTGATCATCTCTCAAGAACTGGTCGATTCTATCGGCGACGAGAATCTAGAGATTCCGCTCATCGATATGGATGTGCTGGATGTTGCACCCCAAGAATACAAAATAGGAAACAACGCACAAGCCGATCCGGTGGGCGTGGCCGGAAGCCATATTGAGGGTCGCTTCTTAAACATCGTGGCCCGCTCTTCGATCAAGAAAAACTTGGAACGCTGTTTCGCTCAAGCCAAAATAGAGATAGCCGATCTGCTCATTGCACCGCTAGTGACAGCTAACGCTGTGCTGACGGAAAGCGAGCGCCGCTCGGGTTGTGCTCTGGTTGACTTTGGGGCCGATACAACGACAATCTCCATTTATAAAAACAACATGCTTCGCTTCCTCACCGTATTGCCACTGGGTGGTAATAGCATTACACGTGACATTACTGCACTGCATATGGAAGAAGAAGAGGCCGAATGGTTGAAGGTAAAATATGGCAATGCGCTCTACGAAGAGGAGAATAGCGAGGAGGCAGCTACCTGCACCTTAGCAGACGATAGCCGAACCATTGAGCTGTTGCCACTGAACAACATCATCGAAGCGCGTCTTGAGGAGATCATTGCCAACGTATGGAATCAGCTGCAACTCTCGGGATACGATGACAAGTTACTTTCGGGTGTAGTGATTACGGGTGGAGCATCGAACTTAAAGAATCTGGAGGAGCTCTTTCGTAAGCGCTGCAAAATAGATAAGATACGCACGGCCCGAACCATCCGAAACTCCATACACATGCCTGATGCATTGCAGAAAAAAGACGGGAGTCAAAACACCTTATTCGGTTTGCTATTTGAAGGAACAGAGAATTGCTGCCTAATCGAATCGTTACCAACGCCTCAGCCCACATATACACCCGAATTTGAAACGGCAAGCGTAGGTGGAATCTTTGACGGAGATGAAGAGTTGAAGAAGCAGGAAGAAGAGGCCAGAGCACTTAAAAAGAAAAAAGACGAAGAAGATAGACGCCGCAGAGAGGAGGAGAAAAAGAAGAAAGAGGAGGAGAAGCGTATCAAGCAGGAGGCTAAACGAAACAAGCCTAGCTGGATTAAAACAACCTTCGACAAACTTTCAAACGAAATATTCTCTGACGAGGATATGAAATAATTCATCATTCGTAATTCATAATTCAATCAAGATATGGACGAGATAGTACAATTCGATTTCCCGACGGATTCTCCGAAAATCATCAAAGTAATTGGTGTAGGTGGTGGTGGTGGTAACGCCGTAAACCACATGTACCGGGAAGGCATACATGACGTAACATTCGTTCTCTGCAATACAGATAACCAAGCACTGGCCGAATCGCCCGTACCCGTTAAGCTGCAACTGGGGCGTAGCATCACTCAGGGTCTAGGAGCCGGTAATCGTCCCGAGCGTGCGCGCGATGCAGCAGAAGAGAGCATTGAAGACATCACTGCGTTGCTTAACGACGGCACCAAGATGGTTTTTATCACGGCCGGGATGGGTGGTGGAACAGGAACCGGAGCTGCTCCCGTTATTGCTCGTATAGCTAAAGAGATGGACATCCTCACAGTAGGTATCGTAACCATTCCCTTCATATTCGAAGGCGAAAAGAAAATCATTCAGGCGTTAGACGGCGTAGAGCGCATTGCACAACACGTTGATGCCCTATTGGTAATCAACAACGAGCGTCTGAGAGAAATCTATGCCGATCTTACCTTTATGAATGCATTTGGTAAGGCAGACGATACCCTCTCGATAGCCGCCAAGAGTATTGCCGAAATCATCACCATGCGAGGTACGGTGAACCTAGACTTTGCCGATGTGAAAACCATCCTAAAAGATGGGGGGGTAGCCATCATGAGTACCGGCTTCGGCGAAGGCGAAACCCGAGTAACCAAAGCCATGGACGACGCTCTGCACTCTCCGCTGCTCAACAACAATGACATATTCAACGCCAAGAAAGTGATGCTCAACGTATCGTTCTGCGAAAAATCAGAACTGATGATGGAAGAGATGAACGAGATTCATGAGTTCATGAGCAAATTCCGCGAAGGGGTTGAGGTGATTTGGGGTGTAGCCATGGACAACACCTTGGATTCGAAAGTGAAGATAACGGTACTTGCCACCGGATTTGGGGTGGAAGATGTTCCCGGCATGGATAGTGTACTTGAGAAGCGTAGCCAAGAAGAAGAAGAGCGCCAGCTACTACTCGAAGAAGAGAAGGAGCGCAACAAAGACCGTATACGCAAAGCGTATGGCGAAAGTGCTAGCAGCATAGGCAGCAAGACCATTCACAAACGCCGCCACATCTACCTCTTTAACCCCGAAGACCTAGACCATGACGATATCATCGCCATGGTAGAGAATTCTCCTACTTTCTTGCGCGATAAAGCCACGCTTACCCGTATTAGAGCCAAAGCAGTGCTCGAAGAGGAGATCGCAGCAGAAGAACCGATAGACAATAGCGGTATCATTACTTTTTAAACAGCCATTTATAAAAAATAATCGTATGGATTTATTTGAAAAAGTCAGCGAAGACATTAAAAACGCAATGAGAGCGAAAGACAAAGTGGCTCTCGAGACACTAAGAAACATCAAGAAATTCTTCATCGAAGCTAAAACAGCTCCGGGAGCCAACGATACGCTGACTGACGAAGCAGCACTAAAGATCATTCAGAAACTGGTTAAGCAAGGAAAAGATGCTGCCGAAATCTACACTGGTCAGCAACGTCAGGATTTGGCCGAAGACGAACTGGCGCAGGTCAAGATCATGGAAGCCTATCTTCCCAAGCAGATGAGTGCAGAAGAGTTGGAAGCAGCCATTAAAGCGATTATTGCCGAAACAGGTGCGACAAGTGGCAAAGAGATGGGTAAGGTGATGGGCGTTGCTTCAAAACAACTGGCCGGACTGGCTGAAGGACGTGCTATCTCGGCCAAGGTAAAAGAGTTATTGGGATAAAGCAAGGTCACTGCTTTGTCCCAATACAAACAACGCTGCATCTTTTCGAAAACTCACCGAATTTTCTGAAAAGATGCAGTGTTGTTTTATGAATTGTATTTATCTATATAACCTTTTAAAATAATCTAAAATGAAAAAAGCAACGATTTTATTAGCCTTCGTTTTATTGACTGCTTTCACCTTATTTGCTCAATCAGACAACACCAAAGAGAATGCCTTACAAGGGATCTGGCAAATTGCGGTAAAATCAGGCACAGGTATTTCAGGTGGCTCGATCATGAAAATCATCACACCCGAGAAGACCTTTACCAACCTACAAGTAAGCATGGGTGAAAACCGGAAATCTTCCATCTTGGTTTCGGGCAACTACGAAATACTGTCCGACAGTGTTTATGTTGAAAGCATGCAGTTCTCTGCAACGCCTCCTTTTAAAAAAGCATCTAAAAACGAAATCAAATTCAAATTGTTGAGCGATAACCTTCTTCAGCTTCGCTTTAAAGTACCTGGACAGGATCGGCTGTTTGAGGAGTATTGGATTAGAATTACGCAGTGACTCTGAAAAAAGAATTAGACAGAAAGAAGGGGGGAAATCCTCTTCTTTTATTTTAATCGAAAAGCTCTTGCAGCACCGCAAGCGATTTGAGTATCGGAAAATCGGGCAGATGCAGCCGATAGTACTCATTCAAAATGACCAGACAACGCGCTCGCTCGACCCGATTCATGGCAAAAAGATGCATCGTGTCATAATTCATTCGCATGAGCGCGATCAATCGTTCTGCCTCATCAGGCTCGATAAAGGAGGAGTGTAATTGCGGGCGAACGGAGACAAAGCCTGCATTGAGCATATCAAAATAGTCGGCCTCATGGTAATCGTCCAGATTGGGATACAAGCCTAGGAAGCGCGAAAAACGCATCAGAAAAACCAGATGAAAGTTGGCAAACCCCTCCTGAGACTCATCCAACCACGAAATTGAATGCAATAGGTAAGCAAACAGTGGACGATTCTCGGCCTCTTCGCGAATAGCTCGGTAAAGAAACTCTGCTAAGAACAGTGCGATGGCCGATTTATAGGGATCATAAGGCACCGAAGAGAAAGGGTAGTAAGATTTTGCATCCTTTATCTTATAGAGTGTGGTATTAGCCCTGAAATCGGCTTCAAATTCGATAATAGAGAGTGGCTGGAACAATACAGACTTTACTGCTGCTTTGCGCGAACGTGGAACTGACACCAAAAAGGAAGCACGACCGAATAGCTCGGTATACATTTCTATGATATTAGACGTATCATTGTATTTTAGGGTATGAAGAACGATCCCAATTGTTTTTTGCAACATACTTATATCCGTTTCAATTTAGGAACAAAGCTACAAAAAAAGCCGAAAGCAACACTATATCGCACTTCTTTAAAAAAAAGTTTGGCTAAAATTAAAAAAAGTTCCCCTATTTATGGCTCTGATAATCAATAGAAAAAGAACTAAACCGTCGCATGCCACCAAACTTTTCGAAAATATTTTGCTATAATATTTTGCTAATTCAAAAAAAGTCCCTACTTTTGCATCCGCAATCGAGAAACAAACGCTCGAAAACAAAGAAGCAGAAATGCTTCACCAAATGATGGCCCATTCGTCTATCGGTTAGGACGTAAGATTTTCATTCTTGAAAGAGGGGTTCGACTCCCCTATGGGCTACAAGTAAAAAAAATAACGAATTAAAACAGATTAGTCGAGATGGCAAATCATAAATCATCACTCAAGAGAATCAGACAAGAAGAGACGAGAAGAATTCATAACAGATATTATGGCAAGACCATGAGAAACGCTGTTAGAAAGCTCCGCTCAACAACTGACAAAGCAGAAGCAATTGCTATGTATCCAAGTATCAGCAAGATGGTTGATAAGTTAGCTAAGGTGAATATTATTCACAAGAACAAAGCTAGCAACTTGAAATCTAAGCTAGCTATCTACATCAACAAACTGGCCTAACAAAATAGAATTTAGCAAAACTCTATATAGCACGAAGACTGAACTTTAACGTTCGGTCTTTTGTGGTTATACACAATCCGATCTTCGATGTAATTTATTCTTCGATTTTACGCTGTTTTTCTTCTTTAACCCAATTATTTTCACTACTTTTGCTCTGTTATTATAACTTAGGAAAGGTAATTATGAGCGTAGATCTATTCACTCAAGACAACGGGTCGTATTCAGCTGACAGTATCCAGGTACTTGAAGGCTTGGAAGCTGTACGAAAGCGTCCCGCGATGTACATTGGAGACATCAGTACAAAAGGACTTCATCACTTAGTATATGAAATCGTAGACAACTCCATCGATGAGGCATTGGCCGGATATTGCGACCACATCGAGGTAACCATCAACGAGGACAATTCGATTACCGTGCAAGATAACGGCCGTGGTATCCCGGTCGACTTTCATGAGAAGGAGCAGAAATCGGCTCTAGAGGTAGCTATGACGGTACTTCATGCAGGAGGTAAGTTCGACAAGGGATCGTACAAGGTTTCCGGAGGGTTGCACGGCGTAGGTATGTCTTGCGTGAATGCACTCTCTAAACACATGACCTCACAAGTAGCCCGTAACGGAATACTTTATCAACAAGAATATAAATGTGGCAAATCACTCTATCCGGTAAAAGAGTTTGGTACCGCAACCCATACAGGAACCAGACAGCAGTTTTGGCCCGATGATTCAATCTTTATAGACACCGTTTACAAGTACGACATTTTGGCAACCCGCATGCGCGAGTTAGCTTACCTAAATGCCGGCCTTACCATTACATTGACCGATCGCAGGGCGGTTAACGAGGATGGCAGCTTCAAACAAGAGGTCTTCCATTCGGTAGAGGGATTGAAAGAATTTGTTCGCTTTGTAGACTCTGCACGCGAGCATCTTATCAACGATGTTATTTACCTGAATACGGAGAAACAGGGTACGCCTATCGAGATAGCGATCATGTACAACACCTCGTTTTCGGAAAACATCCACTCGTATGTGAACAACATCAACACCATCGAGGGAGGTACACACTTAGCAGGTTTCCGCCGTGCGCTAACGCGTACACTGAAGAAATATGCCGAGGACAGTAAAATGCTCGATAAGGTAAAGGTAGAGATATCCGGCGATGACTTTCGCGAAGGACTTACGGCTGTAATCTCTATTAAAGTACAGGAGCCGCAGTTTGAAGGACAGACCAAAACCAAGTTGGGTAACAACGAAGTGATGGGTGCGGTAGACCAAGCGGTGGGAGAAGCGCTATCTAATTACCTAGAGGAACACCCGAAAGAGGCTAAACTGATTGTAGACAAGGTGATATTGGCTGCAACAGCTCGCCATGCTGCTCGTAAGGCACGCGAGATGGTACAACGCAAATCACCGATGTCGGGTGGCGGGCTACCGGGTAAACTGGCCGACTGCTCGGACAAGGATCCAACCAAATGCGAATTATTCCTCGTCGAGGGAGATTCGGCAGGGGGTACAGCCAAACAAGGACGCAACCGTGCCTTCCAAGCCATCTTACCTTTGCGTGGAAAGATCTTGAACGTAGAGAAGGCTATGTATCACAAAGCGCTTGAAAGCGAAGAAATCCGCAACATCTACACCGCTTTAGGGATCACGATCGGAACAGAAGAAGATAGCAAGGAAGCCAATATGAGTAAGCTGCGCTACCAGAAGATCATCATCATGACGGATGCCGACGTCGATGGCTCTCACATCGACACACTGATCATGACATTCTTCTTCCGTTATATGCCGCAATTGATCCAGAATGGCTATTTATACATTGCTACGCCCCCACTCTATCTCTGTAAAAAAGGAAAAAATGAGGAGTATTGCTGGACAGAGCTACAACGTGAAAAGTTTATCAACACTTATGGCGGAGGCTCGGAAAATGCAGTTCACATACAACGCTATAAAGGTTTGGGAGAGATGAATGCCCAGCAACTGTGGGACACGACCATGAACCCCGAGAACCGTATATTGAAGCAGATTACCATAGACAACGCTGCTGAGGTCGACCATGTATTCTCCATGTTGATGGGTGAAGATGTAGGCCCTCGCCGTGCGTTTATTGAAGCAAATGCAACGTATGCAAATATTGACGCATAACTAGTAGGTAACAGCGTATACTGCAATATAACAAAAAGCGTCGGTCAACTTCATGTTAACCGACGCTTTTTGTTATACGCAAATAAATTACTTGAACTTGTTCAAGTCGATAATGTCATTAGAGCAAGTTCTGTTGCTTCAACTCATCGGCTGTCTCCTCGAGCTCACGATACCACGCCTCACCAAACTTACGTATGAGGGGCTCTTTGAGAAACTGATATACAGCAACATCTTCTTTCCTTCCTAGTAGTACTGCAGCTTGACACACACTCCAGCGGTGGTAGTTAACTGCTTTATAGGGGCCGCAACCATCAACACGAATGGGATAAAGATGACAAGATATGGGTTTATAGAAATCGGTTTTACCTTCGCGATAAGCTTTTTCTATGGCACAATAGCAATAACCTCGCTCGTCATAACAAGTAAAAACACAGTCTTTTCCATCGACGATAGAAGTGACCATCTCTCCATCCCGATCGGGATACACTACGCCTTGTTTCTCGATCACAGCTTGTGCTTCGGGCGAAAGTGCATCCCATACAATGGGAAGCACCTCTTCTAATTTCTCAATCTCACTAAGCTCGACCGGTGCTCCGGCATCACCTTCAATGCAACATGCGCCTTTACAAGCATCCAAGTCACAAAGAAACTTCTCCCGAAAAACGTCGAGGCTTATGATAACATCATCTATTTGAATCATCGATCAATACTTTTCCTGTCATTTCTTTGGGAGCTTCCATATTCATGATGTATAACATGGTAGGAGCTACATCGGCCAGAATACCATTCGCGATTTTAACATTCTTCTTTTCAGTGACATAGACACAAGGAACCGGGTTCAACGAGTGAGCTGTATTCACCGAGCCATCTTCATTGACTGCATTGTCGGCGTTACCGTGATCGGCAATAATAATCACTTCGTAACCAATTGCTTTGGCCGCTTCGACAGTCTCTTTCACGCAAGCATCAACGGCTACAATAGCCTTTTGAATAGCATCGTAATCGCCAGTATGACCTACCATGTCACAGTTGGCATAGTTCACCACGATGAAGTCAAATTTATCTTGTTTGATGGCATCGACTAGCTTGTCTTTTACCTCGTAGGCACTCATTTCGGGCTGCAGATCATAAGTAGCCACCTTGGGCGATGCTACCAGAATGCGCTCTTCGCCGTCGAACGGTGTTTCGCGTCCGCCATTGAAGAAGAAAGTGACGTGTGCATATTTCTCTGTCTCGGCCATGTGCAATTGAGTTTTCTTTTGAACCGAAAGGTATTCGCCCAAAGTGTTTTGCACATTGTCTTTATCGAAGAAAACGCGTACACCCTTGAATGATGCATCATAAGGAGTCATGCAGTAAAACTGCAAGCCCGGAACGATATGCATACCTGCTTCGGGCATATCTTGCTGAGTAAGCACAGTCGTGAGTTCTTTGGCACGGTCATTGCGATAATTGAAGAAAATAACGACATCGCCTTCCTTGATAGTCCCATCTACGCTTGCATTAACAATAGGCTTGATGAACTCGTCTGTTACACCGTTGTCATAAGATGCTTGCACGGCTTCGGCCATGTTGTCGGCTTTCACGCCTACACCGTTTACCAATAGATCATACGCCTCTTTTACGCGTTCCCAACGCTTGTCGCGATCCATTGCATAGTAGCGTCCGATGATGGAAGCAATCTTCACACCCGTCTTCTTGCACTCGGCATCTAATTGCTCAATGAAGCCTTTACCGCTCTTGGGGTCGGTATCACGGCCGTCCATGAAACAGTGTACAAAGGCGTTGGCAATGCCATACTCTTTGGCAATATCGCAAAGTTTGTACAGATGATCGAGCGAGCTATGTACACCTCCATCTGAGGTTAGCCCCATGAAGTGAATGTTTTTTCCGTTTTCTTTAGCATAAGAATAGGCAGCAATCACTTCCGGATTTTGCATAATCGTATTCTCACGACACGCTTTGTTGATTTTCACCAAATCTTGATAAACCACGCGTCCGGCACCAATATTGAGGTGACCCACTTCCGAGTTACCCATTTGCCCGTTGGGAAGGCCAACATCTTCACCGCTTGCACGAAGCTGAGAATGAGGATATGTGCTTACCAAATAATCCCAATAAGGGGTGGGAGTATTAAAGATTACGTCTGCTTTACCTTGATCACCGATTCCCCATCCATCGAGGATCATCAAAAGGGCTTTCTTGCTCATATTCTAAATTTTAATTTAAATTATTACTTCTTTTGTACTTTCATTTTTCCGGATGCAAAGATACAAAAAACAGTCGTCAACACGCGCTGTTACAAATGATTTATATATCTTTGTCGCGCTTTAAAAATAAAAAACAACTATATGGACGATCCTAACCCGCGAACATACAGCAGTATTAACTAAAGCGAACAGAGACGCAGCATCAAAGCCCTCTGTTCGGATTAAACAAACGAAAGGAGGCAATTAAGATGAGAACATATCTTTATTGTGAAGCTGGTTTTGTGGAAAAACCTCAATGGCTTCCAAACTGTTGGGTAAACGTAGAGTGCCCCGACGAGAGCGATTTTAAATTTCTTACGCAAGAACTCGATATTCCCGAATCTTTTTTAGCAGATATAGCCGACACGGACGAACGTCCGCGAACGGAAACGGAAGGCAAATGGTTGTTGACCATTTTGCGCATTCCGGTGCAAAACAATCAAAGCAACATCCCATTTACCACTGTCCCGATTGGCATCATCACCAGCGAAGAGGTGGTTGTTTCCGTTTGCTACTATCAAACGGAGATGATCCCCGACTTTATAGACTATTCACGCCGTAAAGGATTGGTGGTGCGTAACAAGCTCGACTTGATCTTTCGTATCATTTACTCTTCGGCCGTATGGTTTTTGAAATACTTGAAGCAGATCAACAACGACGTGAGTGCTGCTGAGAAAGAGTTGGAACGAAGCATCCGCAATGAAGACCTGCTACGACTGATGCGACTGCAAAAATCATTGGTTTACTTCAACACCTCCATTCGTGGGAACGAGATTATGATTGGAAAGCTGACGAGCATTTTTCAGGACAAAAACTACTTGGATAAAGACTTGGTTGAGGACGTTATCACTGAGCTGCGACAAGCTTACCACACCGTCAATATATACAGCGACATTCTCACTGGAACGATGGATGCTTTTGCCTCAATCATTTCGAACAACGTGAATACGATCATGAAACGCATGACAAGCATCTCCATCATTTTGATGGTGCCTACCCTCATTGCGAGCTTTTACGGGATGAACGTTGACGTGCACCTGGATGATGTACCCCACTCCTTTAGCCTAATCGTAATTAGTTCGATTTTGCTATCGGCATTGGCTTTTGTAATCGTTAGAAAGATTAAATGGTTTTAAGAAAAGCAGGGTTCGCAGTGCTTTTTGCATAAAATAACAATTGACACCTTCATAAACCAACTGTTTAGACTCTTTTTTCCCCTAATATTTTGTAGTCGAACAGATTATTTGTATCTTTGCACCCGAGACAGATGAAAGGTGGAGGGGCAATATAAGCTCCTTTTTTTGTTCTTAATAGTGAATCAATGATAGAAAAGAGAATTGTTTGTCAGCTTGTTGAAGAGTGGCTGGAAGGAAAAGAGTACTTCTTGGTAGAGGTAATCGTTAGCCCTGACGACAAGATTGTGGTTGAGATAGACCACGCAGAAGGCGTTTGGATTGAAGATTGTGTGGAGCTGAGCCGCTACATTGAATCGGGACTAAACCGTGAAGAAGAAGATTATGAATTGGAAGTGGGTTCGGCAGGTATCGGACAGCCCTTCAAGGTGGTACAACAATATTACAATCACATTGGCAAAGATGTGGAGGTACTCACCAAGTCGGGGCGTAAACTAACCGGTACGCTAAAAGAGGCCAACGAAGAAACATTTGTAGTCAACGTAGAAAAGAAAGTCAAAGTAGAAGGAGCCAAACGTCCAAAACTGGCGGAAGAGGACGAAACCTTCCGTTATGAAGATATAAAATACACTAAATACTTAATTAGTTTTAAATAATATGGCCAAGAAAGAAGAAACAATCAGCTTGATTGATACATTTTCGGAATTTAAGGAACTGAAAAATATCGATAGGACAACGATGGTAAGCGTACTCGAGGAGTCGTTCCGTAGTGTTATCACGAAAATGTTTGGCACCGATGAGAATTACGACGTAATCGTTAACCCCGACAAGGGTGACTTCGAGATATGGCGTAACCGTGAAGTAGTAGCCGATGAGGATTTGACGAATCCCAACATGCAGGTTTCGCTAACGGAAGCACGCAAAATTGATGCTTCCTACGAAATAGGCGAAGAGGTTACTGACGAGGTAATATTCGCCAAATTCGGACGCCGCGCCATCCTGAACCTTCGCCAAACATTGGCTTCGAAGATTCTTGAACTAGAAAAAGATAGTCTTTACAATAAATACAGTGATAAGATAGGCACCATTATCAATGCAGAAGTATATCAAATTTGGAAGAAAGAGATGCTGCTCATTGATGACGAAGGTAATGAACTGTTGCTACCCAAAACGGAACAGATTCCGGCCGATTTTTACCGTAAGGGAGAAACCGCACGTGCTGTTGTAGCTCGCGTAGACAACAAGAACAACAACCCGAAAATTATCCTCTCGCGTACATCTCCCGTCTTTTTGCAACGACTGTTCGAGATGGAAGTACCCGAGATTAACGACGGACTTATCACCATTAAGAAGATTGCCCGCATCCCCGGCGAACGTGCCAAGATTGCGGTTGAATCTTATGACGACCGTATCGACCCCGTAGGTGCCTGTGTAGGTATGAAGGGTAGCCGTATTCACGGCATCGTTCGTGAACTTCGCAACGAGAATATTGATGTGATTAACTATACATCAAACATCTCTTTGTTTATTCAGCGTGCCCTTAGCCCTGCCAAAGTTTCTTCTATCCGCTTGAATGAAGAGGAACGTAAGGCTGAGGTATTCCTTAAACCGGAAGAGGTTTCGCTAGCTATTGGTAAAGGCGGTTTGAACATCAAACTGGCCAGTATGTTAACTGAGTACACCATTGACGTGTTCCGTGAATTAGATGAAGCGGTGCAGGACGAAGATATCTATCTGGACGAATTCAAAGACGAAATCGACAGTTGGGTCATCGACGCCATCAAAGCTATTGGTATTGATACAGCGAAAGCCGTATTGACCGCACCTCGCGAAATGTTGATCGAGAAAACGGATTTAGAAGAAGAGACGGTGGACGAGGTATTACGCATTTTGAAATCGGAGTTTGAAGACAATGAATAAGGCGATGATGTACTAATATGCCAAGATGCCAATGAAGGTTGTGCGGTATAGTTAGTACACTATGAACTTATGAATGAATTCACTGCGCAGCCATTTGGCACAATTGCCATTGGCACATTATCAAATTATTAAAAAGTATGACGATAAGGTTAAACAAAGTTACAAGAGATTTAAATGTGGGAATAGCGACGGTAGTCGAGTTCTTACAAAAAAAGGGACACACGATTGAGGCGAACCCTAATACTAAAATTACAGAAGAAGAGTATGCAATGCTCGTAAAAGAGTTCAGCACTGACAAGAACCTTAGACTTGAGTCAGAACGTTTTATACAAGAACGTCAAAATAAGGATCGCAACAAGTCAGTCGCTATCGACGGTTACGACAAACAGGCCGAAAAGCCTAAGGCAGAAGAAATCTTCAAGACAGTAGTTCCCGAAGACGCGCGCCCGAAGTTTAAACCTGTCGGGAAAATAGATTTAGACAATCTAAGCCGGAAAATAGAACCGGTAAGCGAACCCAAACCACAACAAACCACTGCTCCAGCTATCAAAGAAGAGAAAAAGGCGGAAGAAGCGGCTCAACCGGTGGTTGCAAAAGAAGAAACAGTAATCCCCACTCCGGCTCCAAAAACAGAAACGGTTAAGAAACCGAAACCTGTAACTGTAGAGGCTAAACCGGTGGTGGAAGAAAAAATAATCAACCCAGTAAAGAAAGAAGAGCCGAAAGTGGAAGTTGCTCCAGAAAAAGAAATCGAAAAGAAGGTCGAAGAGAAGCCCGTAGTGGCAGATCAAGCTGCGGAAGCTACGACCGAGTCGGATAAAGAAGACGGTGTCTTCAAGATTCGTCAACCCGAATTTGTCTCCAAAATCAACGTTATCGGACAGATTGATCTGGCTGCATTAAACCAGTCTACCCGCCCGAAAAAGAAATCGAAAGAAGAAAAACGGAAAGAACGCGAAGAGAAAGATAAGGTGCGTCTGGATCAAAAGAAACAGATGAAAGAAGCCATCATCAAAGAAATTCGCAAGGATGACAGCAAGCTGGCAAAGACAGCCCCGAAAGAGAGTGCCGATGCAGCAAAGAAGAAGCGCAATCGTATTAATAAGGAGAAGGTAGACGTTAACAACGTAGCCTCCAACTTTACCCCACCCCGTCCCAACAGTGAAAGAGCTGCCAGCGGCGGACACCCCGGACAAGGTGGTGCAAACAGAGGTCCCGGACAAGGTGGCGGACCAAACCGCAGCCGTAGCACCGGTGCCGGTGCCGGTACCACTAACAGCCGTTTCAAAAAACCCATTGTAAAAGCTGAGGTTAGCGACGTAGACGTAGCTAAACAAGTGAAAGAGACTCTAGCTCGTTTAACGACCAAGGGTAAGAATAAAACATCCAAATATCGTAGAGAGAAGCGCGAGTCGGTATACAACCGCCAACAAGAGCTTGACGATCTGGAAATGGCAGAAAGCAGAATCCTGAAACTAACCGAGTTCGTTACAGCCAATGAGTTGGCCAGCATGATGAATGTATCGGTTAATCAAGTCATCGGAACCTGTATGAGTATTGGTATGATGGTATCTATCAACCAACGCTTAGATGCCGAGACTATAAATTTAGTGGCTGAAGAGTTCGGATACAAGACCGAATACGTAAGTGCTGAAGTAGCTCAGGCGATTGTGGAAGAAGAAGATCCGGAAGAAGACTTGAGACCACGCGCTCCGATTGTGACAGTGATGGGACACGTTGACCACGGTAAGACCTCGTTGCTTGACTACATTCGTAAAGCAAATGTTATTGCCGGTGAAGCTGGTGGTATCACCCAGCACATTGGTGCTTATCACGTAACGTTGGAAGACGGACGTGACATTACTTTCCTTGACACTCCCGGTCATGAGGCGTTTACCGCTATGCGTGCTCGTGGTGCAAAGGTAACGGATATCGCTATCATTATTGTAGCTGCTGACGACGACGTGATGCCACAAACCAAAGAGGCCATCAACCATGCTGTGGCCGCAGGTGTTCCGATTGTATTTGCAATCAATAAGGTGGATAAACCACATGCTAATCCCGAAAAGATTAAAGAGACACTGGCACAAATGAACTATCTTGTCGAAGAGTGGGGTGGTAAGTACCAGTCACAAGATGTTTCGGCTAAGAAGGGTATCGGAATGAAGGAACTGATGGAAAAAGTACTACTCGAAGCAGAAATGCTGGATCTGAAAGCTAACCCCAATCGTCGTGCAGTTGGTTCGGTTATCGAGTCTACACTTGACAAGGGACGTGGTTTTGTAGCTACTATCCTTGTATCCAACGGTACATTGAAGTCAGGAGATATCGTGTTGGCTGGAACCAACTATGGCCGCGTGAAGGCTATGTTCAACGAACGCAACCAACGTATCCAAGAGGCAGGGCCTTCAGAACCAGTACTTATTCTGGGATTGAATGGTGCTCCGCAAGCAGGTGACATGTTCCACGTAATTGAAACAGAGCAAGAAGCTCGCGAGATTGCCAACAAGCGTGAGCAGTTGCAACGCGAACAGGGTTTGAGAACTCAGAAACTCTTGACACTGGATGAGGTTGGTCGCCGTATCGCTCTGGGTAACTTCCAGGAACTGAACATCATCGTGAAGGGTGACGTAGACGGTTCTATCGAAGCCTTGAGTGATGCATTGATCAAGTTGTCGACTGAGCAGATTCAGGTAAATGTAATTCACAAGGCTGTGGGTCAGATTTCAGAATCAGACGTAACATTGGCTGCTGCTTCAGATGCAATCATCATCGGCTTCCAGGTTCGTCCATCCACTTCGGCACGCAGATTTGCCGAGCAAGAGGGTGTCGATATTCGCATGTACTCTGTGATCTATGCCGCCATCGAAGAGGTGAAATCGGCCATGGAAGGTATGTTGGCCCCTGTAGTGAAGGAGGTAATTACCGCTACTATCGAAGTACGTGAGGTATTTAACATCACGAAAGTAGGTACAGTTGCCGGTGCAATGGTCAAAGAAGGAAAAGCGAAACGCAGCGACAAGGCACGCCTTATCCGCGACGGTATCGTTATCTTCTCGGGAAGCATTAACGCACTGAAACGTTTCAAAGACGACGTGAAAGAGGTGGCTACGAACTACGAATGTGGTGTGAGCTTAACTAACTATCACGACATCAAGGTAGGTGACTTAATTGAAACTTACGAAGAAATCGAAGTGAAACAAACATTATAATTTGTATCAATGAAATGAAGACGGAGGCACAGAGTGAATACAACTCCGTGTCTCCGTTTTTATTTATCAGCATAAATGCCAATGATTGATGTCATTATTCTTATCGCAGTAGGCACCGGTGTGGTGATGGGTTTTATGAAAGGATTCATCCGACAGTTAGCATCCATTCTTGGACTTATAGCAGGGCTGTTGGCGGCTAGGGCACTGTACACACCATTGGCCGAAAGGCTCTGCCCAACGATAACAGACTCTATGACACTGGCGCAGATACTATCCTTTATCGTGATATGGCTTGCTGTTCCGTTGCTGTTTACACTGGTGGCATCTGTACTCACAAAAGCAGTTGAAGCAGTCTCGCTGGGATGGCTCAATCGCTGGTTAGGTAGCGGATTGGGCGCACTTAAATACTTGTTATTAGTGAGTTTGGTTATCGGTGTCATCGAGTTCATCGATACGGATAATAAACTTATCAATCAAACAAAGAAGAGTGCCTCATTGTTATACTATCCGATGGAAACATTTGCGGGGATATTTTTCCCCACCGCAAAAAAAGTTACACAACAATATATACTCAATACATAATGCAACAAGAAGAACCCAATAAATACGTAAAAGACTTCACTCAGGAGAAGTACAAATATGGTTTTACCACCGATGTAGAAACTGAAATCATCCCTATCGGATTGAATGAAGATGTAGTACGCCTCATCTCTTCGAAGAAAGAAGAGCCGGAATGGTTGTTAGAGTTTAGACTGAAAGCGTACCGCCATTGGTTAACGCTGAAGATGCCTACTTGGGCGCACCTCCGCATTCCTGAATTTGATTACCAATCGATCTCTTATTATGCCGACCCTACTAAAAAAAAGGCAGGCCCCAAGAGCTTGGACGAGGTAGATCCTGAACTTATAAAGACATTCAATAAGCTTGGCATCTCGCTCGAAGAGCAGATGATGTTGAGCGGTATGGCTGTTGACGCCGTGATGGACTCCGTGTCGGTCAAAACAACCTTCAAAGAGACGTTGATGGAGAAAGGCATTATCTTTTGCTCATTTAGCGAAGCTGTGCGCGAGTATCCCGACTTGGTGAAAAAGTATATGGGCTCAGTAGTGGGCTATCGTGACAATTTCTTCGCTGCGCTAAATTCGGCTGTATTCTCTGACGGATCTTTTGTCTACATCCCCAAAGGCACTCGTTGTCCCATGGAGTTATCGACCTACTTCCGCATCAATGCCGTTAATACCGGACAGTTTGAACGCACACTGATCATTGCTGACGATGATTCGTACGTATCCTATCTCGAAGGTTGCACAGCTCCTATGCGCGATGAGAATCAGCTTCATGCTGCTATTGTAGAAATCATAGTACATGACCGTGCCGAAGTAAAATACTCTACCGTGCAAAACTGGTATCCGGGTGATGCCGAAGGACGGGGCGGCGTATACAATTTCGTAACCAAACGTGGTAACTGCAAAGGAGTAGACAGTAAGCTTTCGTGGACACAGGTAGAAACCGGATCGGCCATCACGTGGAAGTATCCTTCGTGTATTCTGACAGGCGATGGTTCAACAGCTGAGTTCTATTCGGTAGCGGTAACCAATCACCATCAACAGGCCGACACCGGCACCAAGATGATTCACTTGGGAAAGAATACAAGTAGCACCATCGTTAGCAAAGGCATCTCTGCGGGAGTAAGCGAAAACTCTTATCGCGGCTTGGTAAAAGTGGTCGAGAAAGCCGACAATGCACGCAATTATAGCCAATGCGATTCGTTGCTGCTGGGCAGTAAAAGTGGTGCACACACCTTTCCCTATATGGATGTCCACAACGAAACGGCAGTGATAGAGCACGAAGCCACCACCTCTAAAATCAGTGAAGATCAAATATTCTATTGCAACCAACGCGGTATTCCAACCGAAGATGCCATCGGACTCATTGTTAACGGATACGCCAAAGAGGTACTCAACAAGCTACCCATGGAGTTTGCCGTCGAAGCACAAAAGTTACTGGCCATTTCATTAGAGGGAAGCGTAGGATAAGAAAGAATTATAAAAAATCAAAAACAATAATCATGTTAGAAATAAAAGATTTACATGCCAGCATCAACGGCAAAGAGATATTAAGAGGCATCAACTTGACTGTGAAACCGGGCGAGATACACGCCATTATGGGACCCAACGGATCGGGAAAAAGCACACTCTCTTCGGTATTGGTGGGCAATCCGGCTTTTGAGGTAACCCAAGGAAGCGTTACGTTTTACGGAAAGAATCTGTTGGAGCAATCGCCCGAAGACCGCAGCCACGAAGGGATTTTCCTGAGCTTCCAGTATCCGGTTGAGATTCCCGGCGTAAGTATGGTTAACTTCATGCGTGCGGCCGTGAACGAACGCCGTAAGTACCAGGGACTACCTGCCCTCACTGCCAGTGAGTTCTTAAAACTGATGCGTGAGAAGCGTGCGGTAGTCGAGCTGGACAGCAAACTGGCCAACAGATCGGTAAACGAAGGCTTCTCGGGTGGCGAGAAAAAGCGGAATGAAATCTTCCAGATGGCCATGCTCGAACCGCGATTAAGCATTCTAGACGAAACCGATTCGGGTCTTGATATTGATGCACTGCGCATAGTGGCCGAAGGGGTGAACAAGTTGAAGACTCCCGAAACAAGCACCATCGTCATTACACACTATCAGCGTTTGCTCGAATACATCAAACCGGATATCGTACACGTACTATATAATGGCCGTATCGTAAAAACAGCCGGACCAGAATTGGCATTCGAGTTGGAAGAAAAAGGATACGATTGGATCAAGAAAGAATTAGGAGAATAGCCATGAGCATAGAAAAACAATACATAGACCTCTTCTCTCAAACAGAGGAAATGATTTGCCGACATAGCGCAGAGGTCTTGAATGCACCAAGAGCCAAGGCTTTTGCCGACTTCAAGACACAGGGTTTTCCCACTCGCAAGCTGGAGAATTATAAATATACAGACGCCGGCAAGTACTTCGAACCCAATTATGGGTTGAACTTGAACCGCCTAACCATCCCTGCCAACCCTTACGAAGCATTTAAGTGTGATGTGCCCAACATGAACACTACGCTGTTTTTTGTCGTAAACGATCTGTTCTATACACAGGAGCAATCTACGACCCACCTGCCCGAAGGTGTACTCTTTGGCAGCTTGAAAGAGATGGCTGCGAAGCATCCCGAGTTGGTAAAAAAGTACTACGGCCAGTTGGCCGATACCGAGAAAGATGGTATAACGGCCTTCAACACCACCTTTGTGCAAGATGGCGTGCTGATGTATGTACCCAAAAATGTAGTGATTGATAAACCCATTCAGTTGGTCAATGTGCTTCGTGCCGATGTTGACTTCATGATGAACCGCCGTGTGTTGATTATCCTTGAAGAGGGGGCACAAGCGCGTTTGCTTGTTTGCGACCATGCCATGGATAACGTAAGCTTTTTGTCAACGCAAGTCATTGAGGTTTTTGCCGGAGCCAACTCCACCTTCGACCTCTACGAACTGGAAGAGACACACACTAGCACTGTACGCTTCAGCAACCTTTACGTGAAACAGGAAGCCAACAGCAACGTCTTGCTCAATAGCATGACCCTGCACAACGGAGTTACCCGCAACACGACCTTGGTAACTCTTCTTGGTGAAGGTGCCGAGATTAACCTCTGCGGCATGGCTATCGAAGATAAGAATCAGCATGTGGATAACCACACGGCTATTGACCACGCTGTTCCCAACTGCACCAGCAAGGAGCTCTTCAAATATGTACTCGATGATCAGGCTGTAGGTGCTTTTACCGGTTTGGTACTTGTTCGCCCCGGTGCGCAAAAAACCAGCGCGCAACAAACCAACCGCAACCTGTGTGCCACGCGCGAAGCTCGCATGTATACCCAGCCTCAACTCGAGATTTATGCCGACGATGTAAAGTGTTCGCACGGTGCCACCATTGGTCAGCTCGACGAGAAAGCCCTGTTCTATATGCGTTCGCGCGGTATCCCAGAGAAAGAGGCGCGCTTGATGCTCATGTTTGCCTTCGTTAATGAAGTCATTGATACCATTCGTCTGGATGCCCTTAAAGATCGTCTGCACTTATTGGTCGAAAAACGCTTCCGTGGCGAGCTGAACAAGTGCCAAGGGTGCGCCATATGCAAATAAAACGTACAACTATGGATATTCAAAAGATACGCGAAGACTTCCCCATCCTCTCCCGAGAGGTTTATGGGAAGCCTTTGGTTTATTTAGATAACGGTGCTACAACACAAAAACCCCGACTGGTGGTCGATTCGATTGTCGATGAATACTATTCGGTCAACGCCAATGTGCACCGTGGCGTACACTACCTCTCACAGCAAGCTACTGAGTTGCATGAAAGTTCTCGCCGAACCGTACGCGAATTCATCAACGCTAAGAGCACCAACGAAGTAATCTTTACCCGAGGTACCACAGAGGCCATCAACCTGCTTGTATCCAGCTTCGGACAAGAGTTTATGGAAGAGGGTGACGAAGTGATTCTCTCAGTGATGGAACACCACAGCAACATCGTTCCGTGGCAATTGTTGGCAGCACGCAAAGGAATCGCCATCAAGGTGATACCCATGAACGATCGTGGCGAACTGCTGCTCGATGAATACGAAAAACTCTTCTCCGAACGCACCAAAATCGTGAGCATTATGCATGTCTCCAATGTACTGGGCACCGTTAATCCAGTCAAAGAGATGATTGCTACCGCCCATGCACACGGTGTTCCCGTGTTGATAGACGGTGCACAATCAGTGCCACACATCAAGGTGGATGTTCAGGATCTGGATGCAGATTTTTTCGCTTTCTCCAGCCACAAAATATATGGGCCTACAGGCATCGGTGTACTCTATGGTAAGGAGGAGTGGCTCGACCGCCTCCCTCCCTATCAAGGCGGAGGAGAGATGATTCAACACGTTTCGTTTGAAAAAACAACCTTCAACGAGCTTCCCTTTAAGTTCGAAGCCGGAACACCCGACTATATTGGCACCACTGCATTGGCCAAAGCCCTTGACTATGTCAACGCTATCGGGATTGAAAACATTGCTGCCCATGAGCACGAGCTAACGGCTTACGCCATGCAGCGTTTGAGTGAGATTCCCGATATACGCATCTTTGGCGAGGCAGCACACAAAAGCAGCGTAATCTCCTTCTTGGTAGGCGACATTCACCATTTCGACATGGGCACACTGCTCGATCGTCTGGGTATTGCCGTTCGCACCGGGCACCACTGCGCACAACCCTTAATGCAGCGTCTCGGTATCGAAGGCACCGTTCGTGCCTCCTTTGCTTTGTATAATACCAAAGCAGAGATAGACATACTGGTAGCCGGCATTGAAAGAGTGCGGAAGATGTTTTAGCACCGTGTAGAAGAATAATTGGCTAAGTTTTACGGGTGAGGACAATCTCTTCACCCGTTTTTTTATAAATTCTTGATAAAAACGCATTCAACCCTTCGAGCAATGATCGCACAGCCCCTTCATCACATAATTAATGCTTTCGAGAGAGAAGTGCCGAGGCAGCGTAACGGCCGGGATGTGAATCCCTTTCAAGCAGAGGGTGCGCTGACAGGAGGTGCAGTAAAAGTGTACGTGCAGGTCGTCTATATCGCAGTTGCACTCATTGCCGCAAACGGCATATTTTAAGGAGCCCGAACCGTCGTCGATGGAGTGAATGAGGTGGTGTTTCAAGAAGAGGGTGATGGTGCGCGAGAGGGTCGATTTATCTACCGTATCCAGATAGGTTTCCAGATCGAGCAAGGAGAACGCCTGCTCAAACTGCATCATCGCTTTCAGTATCAATAACCGCAGGGCGGTTGGTTTAATCTCTCGCTGACTTAACTTCGTCAAATAGCTGCACGCTTCCATGATCATCACTCTTTATTTCATTTAAAACTTCTTGTGCTGAATACGTATGGCATTCAGTATAGCCAGCAGGGCTACACCCACATCGGCAAATACGGCTTCCCACAAGGTAGCCAATCCTCCGGCACCAAGCAACAGTACAATAAGTTTAACACCAAAAGCCAATCCAATGTTCTGCCATACAATTTTCCGGGTAGCCAGCCCAATCCGGATGGCAGTAGCCATGCGCGAGGGGTGATCGGTTTGCAGCACTACATCGGCCGTTTCGATGGCAGCATCGCTACCTAAACCACCCATCGCTATACCGATATGACTCAGAGCCAATACGGGGGCGTCGTTGATGCCATCGCCTACAAAGGCAATGCGATTATTCGGATCCTCTTTGAGTTTTTCGATGTGATTTACCTTTCCTTCGGGCAAGAGGTCGCCATATGCTTGTTTCACACCCAGTTCTGATGCTAAGGTAGAAACGATTGCTTGTTTATCGCCCGATAAGATCTGTATATTAGTAATATTTAAGGCTTGCAAGTCGCGTATGGCTTGTGCGGCATCGGCTTTTGGGCTATCACTCAGCGATAAGTATCCCGCATAGCTACCATCCACAGCACAAACTACAATGGTTTCAGAAACCTCCGACAGTTGCTCGGGGAAGGGAATACCCTGCCGCGCGAGCAATAACGAATTCCCAACAAGTATCTCTCTTCCTTCCATCAACACACGTAGTCCATGTCCAGCTATTTCGATCGTGTCGGTTACTTGCAACAGGGGTACTCCTCGTGTTTTACCGTAACGGGCGATGGCTTGCGCTATCGGGTGATTGCTCTGTTGCTCGGCCGAAGCGATAAGCTGCAACAGCTCCCACTCGCCATCCGGATTCAAACTCTCCAAGTGTTGCACTTCGAATATGCCTTGGGTCAGCGTGCCTGTCTTATCGAACACAACGGTGTTAACTTGCGTAATAGCATCCAAGTAGTTGCTCCCTTTAAACAGGATACCTGCACGCGAAGCCGCACCGATGCCCCCAAAGTAACCCAACGGAATGCTCACCACCAATGCGCACGGGCAAGAGATGACGAGAAAGACCAAACTGCGGTAAAACCAATCATCCCATACAAAGGTAAAACCGGGAGTCAGCAGCGACCAAAGGAACGGTAGGAGCACGATGAGCACCGCCAAACCGGTAACGATGGGCGTATAGATGCGGGCAAACTTTCGCATAAAGAGTTCGGCCGGAGCCTTGCGTTCGGCAGCCTCTTCGACCATGGTAAGAATGCGTGCCAGTGCGCTTTGATCGTAAGGTTTATCCACCTGTATGCGCACAACGCGATCGGTAGCGATCATCCCTGCCAACACCTCTTCGCCTTGGCGAATAGTTCGGGGCACACTCTCTCCGGTAAGGGCGGCTGTATTGAAGAAGGCTTGTTCGTTCAGTAGCTGTCCGTCTAGCGGTATACGTTCGCCTACTTTGACTTCGACTACCTCGCCTACCTTAACTTGTTGAGGGTGTCTTTTCTCGAATAGTCCGTTGTGCCATACGGTTGCCGTCTCGGGGCGTACATCGAGCAGATCGCGTATGTTTCGTTTGGCTTTTCCTACGGCACGTGCTTGAAACAGCTCTCCGATGTAGTAAAACAACATCACTGCCACACCTTCGGGATACTCGCCAATAGAGAAAGCGCCGATGGTAGCTATGCTCATCAGCGTAAACTCGTTGAAAAAATCGAGCTGTAGCAAGCTTTGCACGGCCTCTTTAAGTACCGGAAACCCTACAAGCACGTAAGCTATGGCATACCACAAGAGGGCTACGCCGTTGGTTTGGAACAGCCCGAAATGGTTAAACAATGCGCCGGTCACAATCATCATAAAGCTGATGAGTGCCGGCAGGTAAGTACGATAGTGCACCCACCCTGTTTTCAAGCGGTTATCTTCGTGCCGATGGCTACAATTACATCCCATTCTTCTTTTGTTTTAATATTTCGTTGTGCAACGTTTATGTTTCTATGTGCAAAGATAAGCAATGAACGATGCAACCAAGTTGCAAAAGCAGCAGATACCGCTATTTTTCTTTCTCATTTTTTGGCTATCTCGTTTAGATTCAATACTTTTAGAGCTTCGTAAACCTACTAAAATTTATTCTATGGACAGCTCACTTTTCTGGCTGATTCCCTCAGCCTCTTTGTTAGCCCTCTGCTTTGCTTATTATTTCCATAAGCAAATGATGAAAGAGAGCGAAGGTACTCCCCAAATGATTAAGATTGCTGATGCCGTGCGCAAAGGCGCCATGTCTTATCTCAAACAGCAGTATAAAGTTGTTAGTTTGGTGTTTCTTGGGTTAGTGATTTTATTCTCGATTATGGCCTATGGCTTCGATCTGCAAAATGGGTGGGTACCCATCGCCTTCCTCACCGGTGGGTTCTTCTCCGGGCTATCGGGCTTTCTGGGCATGAAAACAGCAACGCAGGCTTCGGCCCGCACGGCACATGCCGCTCGCACCTCGCTTAATGCCGGGTTGCGCATCGCCTTCCGAAGTGGTGCCGTGATGGGGCTTGTGGTGGTAGGGCTTGGCCTTATCGACATCTCTTTCTGGTATCTGCTGCTGAACTGGGCCATCCCCGTAGATGTGCTCACTCCTACGCACAAGCTCTGCCTCATCACCACCACCATGCTAACCTTCGGCATGGGTGCTTCAACACAAGCCCTCTTTGCGCGTGTGGGTGGAGGTATTTATACTAAAGCAGCCGATGTGGGCGCCGACCTGGTAGGAAAGGTTGAAGCCGGCATTCCCGAAGATGATCCGCGCAACCCCGCCACCATTGCCGACAACGTAGGCGATAACGTAGGCGATGTAGCCGGCATGGGAGCCGATTTGTACGAATCGTATTGCGGCTCCATTCTCGCCACTGCAGCTTTGGGCGCAGCGGCTTTTATCCATACAGGCGATACAGCCATGCAATTTAAAGCGGTTATCGCTCCGATGCTGATTGCTGCCGTGGGCATTCTGCTCTCTATTATTGGCATATTTGCCGTACGTACCAAAGAAAATGCAAAGATGAAAGACCTACTCGGCTCGCTGGCCTTCGGAACGAACCTGAGTTCTGTGCTTATTGTCGTAGCCACCTTCTTCATCTTATGGCTGCTGGGGCTCGACAACTGGATGTGGATCTCCTGCTCGGTCGTATCGGGTTTGTTAGTGGGCATTGTTATCGGTCGTTCCACCGAATATTACACCTCTCAATCTTACCGTCCCACACAGAAGCTCAGCGAGAGCGGCAAAACCGGTCCGGCTACTGTCATCATCTCGGGCATCGGTTTGGGCATGGTTTCGACAGCCATTCCGGTGGTTGCTGTGGTGATGGGCATCATTGCCTCTTACTTGTTTGCGTCGGGTTTCGACTTCGACAATACCGGCATGGGGCTTTACGGCATTGGCATTGCTGCGGTGGGCATGCTTTCGACACTGGGCATCACGCTGGCTACCGACGCTTATGGCCCTATTGCCGACAATGCCGGTGGTAATGCTCAGATGTCGGGTCTGGGCGAAGAGGTACGCAAACGCACCGATGCGCTCGATTCGCTGGGCAATACCACGGCCGCTACCGGTAAAGGTTTTGCCATTGGCTCGGCTGCACTCACGGGGCTTGCGCTGCTTGCTTCGTACATCGAAGAGGTTCGCATTGGCCTTACGCGCATGGGTACTACCGAACTGACCATGCCCAACGGCGATATGATGTCTACCAACGATGCCACCTTCATTGACTTCATGAACTACTATGATGTAACCTTAATGAATCCGAAAGTGCTTTCGGGCATGTTTCTGGGTTCCATGATGGCTTTCCTCTTCTGCGGACTCACGATGAATGCAGTGGGGCGTGCCGCGGGGCACATGGTCGACGAGGTGCGACGCCAATTTCGTGAAATAAAAGGGATTCTTACGGGCGAAGCCGAACCCGATTACGAACGCTGCGTGGCCATATCGACCAAAGGTGCACAGCGCGAAATGATACTTCCCTCGCTCATAGCCATCCTGGCTCCCATCCTCACGGGTTTAATTTTCGGCGTAACCGGCGTGCTGGGTCTTCTTGTGGGCGGTTTAAGCAGTGGTTTCGTACTTGCCATTTTTATGGCCAACGCGGGAGGTGCGTGGGACAATGCCAAGAAGTACGTAGAAGAGGGCAACCATGGGGGCAAAGGTGGCGATGTGCACAAAGCAACCGTAGTGGGCGACACTGTTGGCGATCCGTTTAAAGATACCTCGGGACCGAGCCTCAACATCCTGATTAAGCTCATGAGCATGGTTGCCATTGTTATGGCGGGACTAACCGTAACGTGGAGTCTATTTTAAAATTAAAAACCGTATCTTTGCGCAGATAAAAAACAGATTCAGTATGTTATTACCTTATTTAAATGCCGACTTGATCGAAGCCGGTTGTGACGAAGCAGGGCGCGGGTGCTTGGCAGGCTCCGTCTTTGCAGCAGCCGTGATACTACCCAAAACGTTTAAAAACGAACTGCTCAACGACTCCAAACAGCTCAATGAGCAGCAGCGGTATGTCTTGCGCCGGATTATCGAACAAGAGGCACTCTGTTGGGCAGTGGGCATCGTCACCGCTCAGGAGATCGATGAGGTAAACATTCTCAATGCCTCTTTCTTAGCCATGCATCGGGCGGTCGATCAGTTAAAGCTACGCCCGGAGCATCTGCTGATTGACGGTAATCGGTTTAAACCCTATCCCGACATTCCGCATACCACCGTTGTCAAGGGCGATGGCAAGTACTTGTCCATTGCCGCAGCTTCTATTCTGGCAAAGACTTACAGAGACGATTATATGGCAGGTCTTCACCAAGCCCTCCCCCTGTATGATTGGAATCACAATAAAGGATATCCCACAAAGAAACACCGTGCTGCTATTGCTCAGCACGGTGCTTCGCCCCATCACCGCATGACGTTTAATCTATTAGGAAATACAGAGCTATGACACATCACTTGAACACCAACAAACAATTTATGGTAGGCAATGGCATTCTTGCTTTCGCCGTTATTTTCGTGGTAATACTTTTCGTTTACATTAGTATGCAGTTGAGCCAAGACAAACAGGCCAAGAGGCATTATGCGGAGACCTATACGATCGAATTGTCAAAAGGGTTTGTAGGCGACTCCCTCTCGCTTTTTGTGAATGATAGCTTGATTATAAATCAGCAGGTTACCCGGGAGCCTATACGTATGGAGGTAGGTCGCTTTGCCGATCAGAGCGCACTAATGATTGTCGATAACCTGACCGAAAAAATGTCTACCTTCGACTTAAGTGAAAAAGGGGGTACGTATACCTTTGTTAAGGGTGCAGTAGGAGATATTGTGTTGGAGGGTCGTTGATCTTCTCACTCACTGTTGCTATTGCTCACTCAGCATTGCTATTGCCCTTCTGCCGCTGCTTTGTGGTTCTTAAGCTCTTGCCTTAAAGCCATGGCTTTACCATCTGTCAGCTCATTGAGCAGTTTCCAGAAGCGGTCTCCGTGATTCATTTCTCTCGTGTGGCAAAGCTCATGCAGCAACACATAGTCAATCAGGTGTTTGGGCAGTAGTACCAAGAAGTACGAAAGGTTAATCGCCTTGGAGGCCGAGCAACTCCCCCATCTGCCACGACTGGAGTTAATCTTAACACTTTTATAAGGAAGCTTATGCTGTTGCGACAACAAGTAAAGGCGCGGAGGCAAAATGACTTTTGCATTTTGGCGAAGTGCCTCTTCGATTACCTTCTGTAACCATGTTTGTAGCTTCTCATCGGTAAAATTAGCATGACTCGGACAGACTACCTGCATCTCTCCCAATTTCGAGTGCGACAAGAACTTATCGTGTGTACCGCTAATCAGTGAAAGCGTAAAGAACTCCGTCTCAATTTTATAATTCAAATCAATAAGGGGGCGAGTCAACTTCTGCTTCGTTGCCACCAGTTTGCTTCGCAGCTCTTCAATGGCTTTCTCTACCTCCCTCACAGATACTCCCGGAGGTACGGATACATATATCGCATCGCTCTTCGAGCGAAACACCAAACGTTTCGCACGCGAGTGTTCACGAACTATCAGCCGTCCGAGCTCCTTATCTTCAATTATTTTATCCATCGTATTTGCCTGCAAATAAACAAATAATCGATCAAACACGCAAATAATAAGCCAAGGGATGCAACTTTTTGAAACGCTCCACCGTCTAACAGACAGAAACCTCTAAAAAATAAAGAATATGAAACCTAATTTCAAATGCTTACCGCTATTCCTTTTGGTTGCCTTGTTGCTCAATGCCTGCACAGTGATAGGTGAAACAATCAAACCCAGCAAGAACTTTATCACAAGAGACTACAAAGTACATAACTTTACCCAGATAGATGCCGCCACGGTAGGCGATATCTTCTATACGCAATCGGTCGATAACAGCACTTCCGTAACTATATACGGCCCCGATAACATGATTAACTTGGTACAAGTCGTTGTAAAGGGCAACACCCTGATACTAACGATGGATAAGCATAACAAAGTAAAGAACAGCAAGCTCAAGATAAACATCAGCTCGCCCGAACTTACCAACATCGAATTTAAAGGAGTGGGCGATATTAAGATTGAAGGCCTGTTTAAAACACCTCAGTTGAGCGTAACCGCCAAAGGTGTAGGCGATATTGATATACTGAACTTAAATTGCGATGAGCTAACCATCAATTCCATGGGCGTAGGCGATGTCGAAGTGAAAGGGGTGGCTCAAACGGCGAACTTATCTTCGAAAGGAGTAGGCGACATCGAAGCCGACGAGCTTAAAGCAGCCACTGTAGATGCCTCTTCGAAAGGGGTAGGCGATATCACTTGCTACGCTACGCAAACGTTGAAGGCTTCAGTAAAAGGGGTAGGCAGTATACGATACAAAGGAAACCCTGCCGCTAAAGAGTTCAGCAAAGGAGGCGTTGGTTCCATCAAAAACTACTAAGGGCTCACTCGTAAAAGTGATGCACTCCACAACCGGGTAAAACAATAAATGGGCTACTGCATCGCGCGGTAGCCCATTTATTTAGTTAGTCTTTTACGAAAATTTGTTTGGTAGATTTGAAACTTCACAGCCTCTCGTCAAAGTTGTTTTAATTAAGCAGTCTAACTATATTATATGTTTAAAGCAAATGAAATATCTTTTTATTAAGAGCCTCTCTGTTTCACCGAAGCAGCTAGTTTAGCAATAAACTCAGGGTCCATTTTACCCGTAAAGTTAACTACTGAAAAATGATTCTTTTCGTGCACAAGCATCACCACTTCAATGATCATCTTTTTCTTTTTGCGTATCATAATCTGGCAATTGCCCGATTTATCGCTAAAAGAGAGGACCGATTCAAACCTTCCGCTGTTTTTTTCGACTATCTTCAACGCTTCGTTGTAGTAGCTCTGCCCATTCACCGTGGCGGTAAGCAGCTGCATACTCTTGAGGTTGGAAATAATGTCTAGCACTTCATCATCCTTCTCTGCATCGCTTTTAATGATTTCCTCCATCATCTTCGGACTAATGGTGACACAAGAGATGTTACTATCACCTTTGTGTTCAGTCAAAAAACGGGAAGCAAAATCTTGTGCCATTACAGACACCGTAAACAATGCCATCCAGCACAGTAAAAGAACGCTCTTCATTTATTCTTTCATCATTTCGACCTTCTTTATTGGCGACATACTGTCGACAATCTGTTGATCTTTTGATTTATTGAGACCTTCAGACAACATCATCAATGCCGATGAAACTTGCTTGTAAGCTACTTCCGGGTCATCGTATGTGTCTGTGTATGTATCGTAATTATAATCCAACGGTTCACCGGCAAAGAAACTGTGCTGTACTACATTGCCCAATGACACCATTACGGCAACCACCGCAGCAGCTTTGAATAAAGGCATGAACCGCCCAGTTAACGTCAATCGCTTGGCTTTTACTATAGGTACTTCTACCTGAGCCAATAGACGGGCATCAAAGTCTTCGCTCAAGCCTATCTCCTGTTGAACTTGCTGATAAACAAACAAGTCTTTGTAACGGAGCAAATGAGCAGGCACTTCTTCTTGAGAGAAGAAGCTACGCAATTTCGACTCTTCCTCAAGGGAAGTTTCGCATTGCCAATATTGCTCTAAAAGCTGTTCAATATACTTATAATCCATATTCGTCTAATTCAATATACCGTTGTTTCACTTTTTGTCGTGCTCTGAAAAGGTTTACTTTTACTTGTTCCTCTGTCAGGTGCAACACGTTCGCTATCTCGTTGTAAGTTTCTCCTTCTATATCCCTCAGTTGCATGATCAGCCGTTGTTTCTCAGGCAGTTCATTCACTAAGCGATGGATGATGCTCATTCGTTCCTGATTCACCAATTGATCATAAGGTCCCGAAACATCGGTCTCCTCTTCCATGGCTGGGGTCAGCTCTACAACTTGAGCATCTTTCTTCTGACTTCGATCGATGGCCAGATTTTTGGCTATCGTGAGGCAATACGCTTCGATCGACACCAATTGCGACCACTCTTCTCGTTTATTCCAGACCCGTATCATGGTATCCTGCACAACATCCTCTGCTTCGGCCCTATCAAGGGTAATTCGGAGTGCCAGTCGAAAGAGTTTATCTTTCAAAGGCAATATGTCGTTTCGAAAACTGATTTCTTGCATCTCTATAATAATGACGGGTAAGTAACTGAAAAGTTACAGTTATTCGACTCTTTTTCTGAATTATTTTTTGATCCGGGTTCCACCATTATCATTTATGGCTGAGGCTAAGGTGATTACAACTTCACTCACGCCTGCACGAATAGACTCAAAAGCGTTCTCTAATTTCGGAATCATGCCCCCTTGAATCACCCCTTCGGCTACGTATTGCTGAAATTCGGCCGGACTGATACTCGAGATCACACTATCTTCATCGTTTTCATTGCGCAACACACCCTTCTTCTCAAAACAAAAAACCAAGGTTACATCAAACAATGCCGCGAGTGCTTTGGCTGTTTCGCCGGCTATAGTGTCGGCATTGGTGTTGAGCAAGTGTCCTTCGCCATCGTGTGTCAACGGGGCCATGACCGGAACCACCCCTTTCTTGATTAAGTCTGAGAGCAACGAGGCGTCTACCTGTTTCACATCGCCTACAAAGCCGTAATCGATCTCTTTGACAGGACGTTTGACCGAACGGATCACGTTCATATCTGCACCCGTCAGCCCAAGCGCATTGACCCCTCGGGCTTGCAAGCCTGCTACAATGTTCTTATTCACCAATCCACCATACACCATGGTGACTACGCTCAATGTTTCGGCATCGGTGATGCGACGTCCATTAACCATCTGGCTTTCGATGCCCAACCGGGTAGCCAGGCGGGTAGCCGATCGACCACCACCGTGCACCAGCACCTTGTGCCCTTCAATGGCAGCAAAATCATTCAACAACTGGTTTAGGGTGGCCTCTTCTTCTACTATCTTGCCACCGACTTTAATTACTGTTAGTTTTTCTTTCATATACTATAGGTGTTTATTGTGTGCCGCTAAGTAACACGAAGTTCCACAGAGTTTCTTTGTTGAGATGAAAGAAAGACTCTGTGGAACCCTATGATGCGCTGTGGTGAGATTTATTCTAAATACGTATATCCATAAAGTCCCGAGCGGTAGTTCGAAAGGAACTCCTTACCCTCTTCCACTGTTATTTTGCCGTCTTTAACCGATTTGGTTACCCATGTTTCAAGGGTACGAACCAGTTTCTTGGGATTATACTGCACGTATTCAAGCACTTCGGCAACGGTTTCTCCATCGATAATCTGGTCAATGCTGTGTCCTTTCTCGTTAACCGATACATGCACGGCATTGGTGTCGCCAAAGAGATTGTGCATATCACCCAAAATCTCTTGGTAAGCACCCACAAGGAATACGCCCATATAGTAAGGCTCTTTGCCCTTCAAAGCGTGTACAGGCAGGTAGTGTGCCACGTTTTTGGTCGAAATGAAGTTGGCAATCTTTCCGTCCGAGTCGCACGTGATATCCTGCAACGTAGCCGAGCGATCGGGTTTTTCGTCCAAACGCTGAATGGGTATGATGGGGAATATCTGATCAATGGCCCAAGAGTCGGGCAACGACTGAAACAGCGAGAAGTTACAGAAGTACTTATCGGCCAAGAGCTTAGATAGTCCGCGAAATTCATCGGGAACGTGTTTCAAGCCTCCGGCAATCTGATTAATCTCGCGCGTAATCGACCAATACAAGCGTTCAATCTGTCCACGTGTTTTCAAGTCAACAATACCGTGACTAAACAGGTCAAGCACCTCTTCACGAATTTGTTGCGCATCGTGCCAAGCCTCGAGCATCTTGTTCTGATTCAACTTATCCCAAATGCCATAGAGTTCCCGCACCAGCTCGTGATCGTCGGGTGTAACCTCTTCGTCATCTTTCCACTCGGGCGAGGTCGCTGTCTCCAGCACTTCGAAGATGAGTACCGAATGATGTGCCGTCAGTGCGCGTCCGCTTTCGGTAATGATGTTGGGATGCGGAATGCCATTCTTGTCGCTGGCATCAACCAAGGTCGAGATGGAGTCGTTTACATACTCTTGAATGGAGTAGTTCACACTGCTTTCGCTATTGGCCGAACGGGTACCGTCGTAATCGACTCCAAGACCGCCACCAATGTCTACAAATTCAACTTTAAAGCCCATCATGTGGAGCTGTACGTAGAACTGAGACGCTTCGCGAAGCGCTGTTTTGATGCGTCGTATTTTGGTTACCTGGCTACCGATATGGAAATGAATTAACTTCAGGCAGTCCTTCAGGTCTTTTCTCTCCAAATAGTCGAGTGCTTCGAGCAGCTCGCTCGAAGTCAAGCCAAACTTGCTAGCATCGCCCCCGGACTCTTCCCACTTACCACTGCCCGAAGAGGCCAGTTTAATGCGGATACCTAAATTGGGGCGTACATTAAGCTGTTTGGCCATCTTGGCAATCAGCTTCAGCTCGTTCATCTTTTCTACAACAAGGAAAATGCGCTTACCCATCTTCTGGGCTAGTAGCGCCAACTCCACGTAGTTCTCATCTTTGTATCCGTTACAGATAATCAATGAGTCAGAGTCGGTATTAATGGCAATCACCGCATGCAGTTCGGGTTTAGAGCCTGCTTCGAGCCCCAAGTTAAACTTTTTACCATGGCTGATGATCTCCTCAACCACCGGGCGCATCTGATTCACCTTGATGGGATAGACAATAAAGTTTTGTGCTTTATAACCATACTCTTCGGATGCTTGCTTAAAACAAGATGCCGTTTTTTCAATACGGTTATCCAAAATATCTGGAAAACGAACCAACATGGGAGCCGACACATCACGCAGTTGCAACTCATCCACCAGTTCTTTTAAATCGACACCTACACCATCTCTACGCGGTGTAACTACCACATGTCCTTTGTCATTAATACCAAAGTACGAAGTACCCCACCCAGTAATGTTGTAGAGTTCCTCAGAATCTTCAATACGCCATTTTCTCATTTTCTGTATCCAGTTCTGTTTATAGTGAATAATAATAAAGGAGCAAAAGTACGTATAAATCTGTAGCTTACAATCAATAAGAGGGCTTTTTTTACGTAATGCCCTGCAGAGCATCTACAGGGCTATAGAGCGATCAATTTGCATAAACGTTCGACCGATTTATCAATCTGTCGATGATCTTCGAGTTCGTCTCCTTCAAACACGTATTGAGCCTGTGCATAAAAGTGCGCACGGCTCTCAAGTGCCTGCACAATAAATGCTTTCAGCTCATCGTCTTTTTTGTTCTGTAAAATAGGCCGTTGCTGCTTGGCTGCTCGTAACCGGTGATACAACATCTCGGGATGCACATGGAGGAAAACTGTTTTTCCGTTGCGGTTCATAAAATCCATGTTGTCAAAAAAACACGGTGCACCGCCACCGGTCGAGATGACAACATTTTCAAACTCGCCCACTTCGTGCAGCATCGTTCGCTCCAATTCCCGAAAAGCAGTTTCGCCACGCTCAACAAACAGCTCTCCTACCGTTTTGTGCAAGCGTTCTTCAATGTACCAATCTAAATCGACAAACGAAAGTTGCAGCTTGCGAGCAAGCGCTTTTCCCAAGGTGGTTTTGCCGGCACCCATATAGCCGGTTAGGAATATACGAATCATAGTTAATTACCATTTTACCGCAAAGGTAAAAAGAAAATTAAGAATGAAAAGTGAAGAGCGAATAATTACTTAAACACTTTCACTCGGTCGGCCAAAGGTTTAAACTCCTTCGCTCCGGGCTGGGCTACGGGCAAGCCGAAAGGCATCTCGGCAGTTAGGCTCCAGCTGTCGGGCAAATTCCAAGTACGACGCACCTCTTCATCAATCAGCGGATTGTAGTGCTGCAAAGAAGCTCCAAAGCCTGCATCTTCCAACATTGTCCACACGGACAATTGATGCATACCCGCAGTTTCCAGCGACCATAAAGGAAAATGCTCTTTATAAGCAGAAAACTTCTCTTGAAGCGCTTTCACCACAGTCTGATCTTCGAAGAAGAGTACAGTGCCGTATCCACAAGCAAAACTTCCGTCAATCTTATCTTCAGTTGCTTTAAAACTTTCGGCAGGTACAAGTTTACGTAATGTATCTTTTACGATTTGCCAAAGCTTCTTATGGTTTTCGCCCAACAGTAAAACCGCCCGAGTCGACTGCGAATTAAAGGCAGACGGCACGTGCGTGATCGCAAAATTAACAATATCCTCTATTTTTTGGGTAGAGACAGGTGATTGGTTCGTAATTGAATAATACGTGCGTCGATTCTTCAACGCATCCATAAATGATCTTTCCATAATGCTATTTATTAAATGATTGCGGTTTTTCGCTCTATAATGGAACAACAGTTGCGCAACAAATGTTCGATACAAAAAATATATTCGTACCTTTACGCCCATAAAAATCAAGCATCAAAACCTATGGCTAAACAAAAGTTCTATGTAGTATGGGATGGCGTCACTCCGGGCATTTATAGTTCATGGAACGACTGTCTGTTGCAAACAAAAGGTTTCGATGGAGCCAAATACAAATCCTTTGATACGCGCGAAGAAGCCGAGCGAGCTTATGCTAGCTCCCCTTATGCCTATATCGGAAAAAATGCGAAGAAAGCAGCGAGAGATACTGTTGTTTCGGGTTCACTACCGGTAGCTGTTATCGACAATAGCTTGGCAGTAGACGCAGCCTGTAGCGGTAATCCCGGTCCGATGGAATATCGGGGGGTTCATGTAGCCAGCCGCCAAGAGATCTTTCACTTTGGCCCCACGAGAGGGACCAACAATATCGGTGAGTTTTTGGCATTGGTACACGGGCTAGCATTGCTGAAGCAGAAGGGGTTTGATATGCCTATTTACACGGACAGCAAGAACGCCATCAGCTGGGTGAAACAAAAGAAATGCAAAACCAAGCTACCACGTACTGCAGAGACCGAGCAGCTCTTTATCCTCATCGAGCGTGCCGAAAAATGGCTGAGAGAAAACAAATATACTACACCTATTCTGAAATGGGAGACTCGCGAGTGGGGAGAGATTCCTGCGGACTTCGGACGAAAATAACATCCAATTGTTTCTGACCGGATAAAGAAGCGTTTAACTGCTCTTCTTCCTTCAATTACTTGCCGTTCTTACAGAAGGTAAGTGTTCTTCTCGTAGAGTTTTAGTTGTCGGCATGCAAGACGACCAAGTAAACTCTACGAGAAAAATAGATATCTAACCCATACAAAGCGCCTAAAACCGGAGTGATTCACTGTTAGGTTTTAGGCGCTTTGATAAGAGGTAAAGAGAGTGGGTGGGGGATGAAAATCTGTGTTAGCAGCGTGCGTTTTACAGCGCTTGCATATCGTTGAGTCGTTTGTAGTATCCATTCAGTTCGATCAACTCTTCATGTTTGCCACGTTCTACAATCTCTCCTTCGTAGAGCACACAAATCTCATCGGCATTTCTGATAGTCGATAGTCGGTGTGCAATCGCAATGGTTGTACGGGTTTTCATCAAGCGCTCTAAAGCCTCTTGCACCAAACGCTCCGATTCGGTATCCAGTGCCGATGTTGCCTCGTCAAGAATCAAGATCGGTGGATTCTTCAAGATGGCACGCGCAATGCTGATACGCTGACGCTGGCCTCCCGAAAGCTTACTCCCACGGTCGCCGATATTGGTATGGTAACCTTCCTCTTTCTCCATGATAAAATCGTGCGCATTGGCAATCTTAGCTGCTTCGATCACTTGTTCCATCGTTGCATTTTCTACACCGAAAGCGATGTTGTTGAAGAACGTATCATTAAACAAGATAGCCTCTTGGTTCACATTTCCTATTAAACCGCGAAGATCAGCGATGCGCACGTCTTTGATGCTAATTCCATCGATGGTGATATCGCCCTCTTGCACATCGTGATAGCGGGGCAACAGATCGACAAGGGTCGATTTACCCGATCCGGACTGTCCAACCAACGCAATGGTCTTTCCTTTCGGCACAGTCAAACTCACGTTCTTAAGCACCTCGCGACGACCGTCGTAGTTGAAAGAGATGTTTTTAAATTCAATCTTATCTTGAAGTCCATGTAGTGACTTGGGGTTAGCAATCTCCACAATCTTATTCTCTGCTTTAAGTATTTTATCGACACGCTCCATCGAAGCCAATCCTTTAGGGATGTTGTATCCGGCTTTCGAGAACTCTTTCAGGGGGTTGATAACACTGTAAAGAATCACCATATAAAAGATAAATGCAGGCGCATCGATCGTCGAGTTTTTACCCAAAATCAATGAGCCACCAAACCAGAGCACCACTACAATGAGCAAAGTGCCTAGAAACTCACTCATCGGATGGGCCAACGACTGACGCATGGCTACCCGATTGGTTGCGTCGCGAAACTCATTACTACATTTAGCAAAGCGATCTACCATCTTCTTCTCAGCCACAAATGCTTTGATAATTCGCAGTCCGCCCAAGGTCTCTTCGAGTTGCGACATCGTGTCGCTCCACTTGCTTTGTGCTTCGTGCGACTGCCGTTTCAGTTTCTTACCAACGGTACCCATCACCCACCCCATACCGGGAAGTACCAACAGGGTGAAGAGAGTCAGCTCCCAGCTGGTAGCCAGCAGCGTAGCAAAATAGATAAAGATCAAAATAGGGTTTTTAATCAACATATCGAGCGAGCTGGTGATCGAATTCTCGACCTCGCCCACATCGCCACTCATACGCGCCATGATGTCTCCTTTTCGTTCTTCAGAAAAAAAGCCTAGCGGAAGGCTCATCACCTTCGTGTAAACCATGATACGAATATCGCGCACTACACCCGTACGCAACGGAATCATTACTGCCGAAGAACCAAAGTAGCAGGATGTTTTCAACAGCGTCATTCCGGCTAAAAACAAGCCAAGGAACAGCAAGGTCATTGACGCTCCATTCTGTTTAATCATTTCTGTTACATAATAATAGAAATTATTGATGGCTACATCTTTGAGGCCAGCAGAATCCCACGCCATGAATTCATACACCTGATTATCCATTTCAAAGAGAATTTGTAGGATAGGGATAAGAAGTGTAAATGAGAACACATTAAATACCGCCGACAGTATATTGAGCCCTACGGCTCCTATCATGTACTTTTTATAAGGCGACACGAAACGTCGCATAAGTTGAAAGAATTCCTTCATTGTTCTTGAACATAAATGATTAAAGGCGCAAAGATAGGAGAAATTCTTTGAAGTGCGAGATTATTAAATGTTATATCTTTCATACCAGCGAAATTGAATATTATCAACTTAACAGTTGGAACAATGTAATTAACAGAGAGTTTAATTAATCATTATTTTTATAAAAGATCTTTATTCACCTGCAATTTATTTGTCAACGTTTCATGCTTTGTGTAATTTCGCGAGAATTCACCATTTAAAATAACTTACAAAATGAAAATCGTACAAAACCTAAAACTTACATTTTTACTTTTTGTCACTTTCGTGTTTTCGACTTCATGCGAAAACCAAAACGACTTCCATTTCACTCATAAAGTGATGGTAAACAGTGGAGTAAATTTTATTTCTACAGGAAGCATTGGAAGAACGATAAAACTGAACATCAATTCTCAAGAGGATTGTGAAATTACAGCAAACGCAGAATGGTTTAGTCTTGATAAGACCTTTATACCAAAAGGAAAATCAACATTGACCCTCCAGTTAACTGAAAACGAAGGAGAACCCCGGCATGCCGACATTAATTTTTCCTCGACGGCTTTTTCTCAACTCCTAACCGTTCAGCAAAATGCCGCCAATACGACCTTTGAAGATGTAACTCATAACTTTTACGCTACATTTGGGACAATGCCATCATTGTATACAGGCCTGCAATTGCTTACAGAAGAAAAGCCTAGCTATTTCTTTTTCGAAAGAACCAATACTTACGACACCAATATGTTTCCTACTCATGCACAATACATCTCTACCGGTGCAAACGAGGTGCAGAATAAAATGAGAGACAAAATGAAAAAACTAATATTGGAAATCAACAGAACACAGCCTGATGCCATTTTTGGTCTTATAACCGACGACCTCAGGGCAAGATTGAGTTACGATTGGTTTGTTGCTCAGGGCATCGATTCTTCAAGGGTAAAGACCTCGTTGATTACAGATGGGACGGGAAGTTATGCAATTTTCAACAACAACCTTGGGAATTTAGATACTGGCGAAACGAATTGGAGAATATATGAAAATGAAGTAAATAGCCTTGAATGGGATACCTATGAAACCACTAAAGCAACTTCGATTTCAGCATTTGCTCTCCCCGAATTCGAATCACATCATTGGTCTCCATATATGTCTACACTTCCCGGATACAGATATATACTACAAAATGCCAGCCTTTTAGAAACCAACAGCGCGTTTGTACAGGAAAAGCTAAACAAGGAAATGAATACCGTCAGTCTTCCTCCCGTAGAGATTTTAAACAAGCTTAGTAAAGATAAACAAAATCAATTCCGCAAGATGGCCAAGTTTGATAGCGAAACTATCAGAGAAATGTTTGACGAATCGGAAAAAGAGAATTTAATCATTATCAGCACCAATCCTTCGTCATCCATTATGCCTTATATACTACAAACCATTGAGCAATACACAGGCAAGTATGACATCTTCATGTCAATACATCCTGCCGATCCTGACTCTGATATGTTGGTCAAGCTTGAAGAACAAGGAAAATTAAAGCTCTTTCCTAAAGGACTTCCTTTCGAGGTATTGCTATGGTCATTCATGGACGACATTCACGCCATTGGAGGTGCACAATCTACAGTATTCCTAACATTACCAGTAGATAAAGTGAAATTTATGTATGCACAAAGTGCTGAAGGAATGATCAAACCTCTTGACAAGATGTTTAAAGGTCAAGAGGGAATCAATTGGATGATTAAATAAATTCGCCAATCTAAGAGCCTGTTTAAATTTTCTTCAATAATAATCTTATGGTTGCGATTTTGACCATTTCCTCTGCCGAATCGAACGTTAGTTCATAATTTCGGCAAAGTCTTCTGTTATTGTCAAGCCATGAGAATGTTCTTTCCACAATCCACCTTTTCTGAATAGGCCTGAATCCTTGCTCCTTCTAAGCACTGATCACCACTTGAATGATATAGCCGTACTTGCACTTGATATTTTCAATCAAATCTCCCCGATATCCTCCATCAGCTAATATGACTTTTACACCGGAACAAAGTTCTTTCAATACTCTCATCAGTAGATAAGCTGCTTTACTATCATGGACATTAGCGATAGTTACCATCACTGCTATAAGAAAGCCATTTTTGTCTACAACCACATGACGTTTAATGCCTTTCACTTTTTTGTTGCCATCAATACCGTTTAATGAGCGATTATTTCCCCATTTCACACTCTGACTATCTACGATGCCTACGCTTGGCTCCTGATGCTGACCACGAATAACCCTGACATTCTCACGCAAACGCTCAAGTAGCAAGTCAAATTCATCCAGAGAAGCCCATTTGCGATAATAGTAATAAACGGATTCCTATTTAGGGAATTCTTTGGGAAGCATACGCCACTGACAACCAGTCTTTACCAAATAAAAGATAGCGTTCCAAATCGTCCGTAAATCATATTTTTGCTTTCTTTCTTGCAGGTTCAACACTTTTGTTATATATTTCCACTCTGTTTCCGTTAAATCAGTCTGATACATTTTTTATGTTTAGTCACTTCAAAGAAAGTAACTATCCGGCTGATACGGAAACTTCTTATAAAAGATTTCAGCAAAATTTAAACAGGCTCTTAGAAAAACACCAACTTCATTAGAGTTAGTGAATCGTTGGTTTGATATACAACACTTGAATCATTACGATTTGACGACAGACAAACGATCAAAAACACCTAATTTAAAAGGGTTTATTGAACACATACACGACCAAAGCGTATTTTCGCTTCTCGTAAAATCATACAATAGCGTACTAATAAATAGTAACGAAGTGTATGCGGGAGAAGGCGGCTGGGAGGCACAACATCATTTTCCTATTTGGGGTTGTAGAAAAAAAGATTTCAAACGAAACAAGTTCTTAAAACTCATCCTTAGCCCATATAAATGGCTCAGTCAAAAATATCTATCATACTTTGAACAAATGGAAATTAATAATGATTTTGATTGGTAATACAGCTTTTACTGTATTGCTTTTGTACAAGTTGTATAATGAAGCGACATCTTACGCAATCCCAAAACGCATTTCATTATAGAAAAACAGGGTTATGCAATAAAGTTCTCCAAGGGTATTCTGTCGTATCATCACAAAGAACAACCTGCTTTTCAACATTATGCATAAGTAATGCACCGTACTTCCCTAGGGTTCCTTTACTTGTTATCTGATGTTCACAGGCTGCAATTAAAAACAAATCCATATACCCTTTATCAGATCCGTTCAAGTCTACAACCTTGTAGTTATCACTCAGTTCTAAAAAAGGAATTAGTTCTTGAGCAACCCAAAGAGGTTCGTCTGAGAAGAAATAGAAATATGGAGTCGATAATTGTCTCAGAAAATAAGAAACTGAAGATTGAAAATAATTCAACGAAGCAGGTTTCCCATAAGCATATACCTCAACTTTCAAATCACCTCTGCGCACATGTACAGCAATGGTGTCTTTTCGGGCGATAATATCTTGATAAAGATGGGTATTGGACATATCCAAAACTTCTATATTTACTTTAAATAGTTCTCGATACATTTCGAGCCAACACTTTGATGGTAGATGATAATAACCTCCTAAATAAATAGGGGAAGTTCGTTCTAAAAAGGAGAAATCATCCACTCGAGCATGAGTATTATTACCCACATAACCAAACTTTCTTTTATAAACCTTGACAGCCGTTTTAGAAGCAACTTTCAACTCTAAATAGGGGAATGCCCGGAGCAAATCAAAATGGCGTACAAACTGCCAATTAAGATCACTCCCCCATTTCTCATAAAACGTCAAATCATAAAATACTTTATAACCCTTTTTCGCGTAAATTTGTCCAAGAATGTATTGATTCATTTGAGAACAAATACCTCCATCCATTAAAACAATTACCTTAGGCGATATTACCCCTCTATATGTCAAGAACTTATAAATACTATTTATGATCTTTGTCATTTTTACATTATTGATTTACACAACATAATTATCCTAAATATTTATCTTTTTTGATACAGCTATTCAGATACAAACGACCAGCAAAAGTCGATATGTGATAAAGAATAATCATCTTATATTGTCTCCGTGAAAGATATTGTTTTAATTCAGGGAACTTTTTAGTATTACTAAAGATTCTCTTCATGTCTTCAGTTACATGTTGCAGTTGCTTCCATTGAATACTAGTAAAAGTCGTTTGCAAGTGCTGAAGAGCAAGCTCTTTCTCAAGAAATTGAAGCACTCCTTTTTTCTCAAGGTAATATTCCATCCATACTTGAAAATCTCTAAAACTCTTATATCTAACATTTAACATACTGCCACAATTAGATAAAGAAAAAGGATTCCAGTTATAACTGAGTACTGCTTTCTCAAGCGAGACCACTTTTGGATTGTGTAACAACAGCTGCGTCATCCAAACTGCATCTTCTCCAAAATAAAATTCAGGAAATAATTCCAACGGAACAGTTTCTACAAATGATCGTTTCTGAAAATTAGACCAAACACTCCAATATGCTCTACCGTTTAGTATCTCTTTCAAATAATCCAAGCCATTTAATTCAGTAAATTGCAGAGGAGCGGAAGCTTTATTTAACTTATTTGAATCACAAAAGAAAAAAGGGAGCGCGACAATATCTGCATTTGCCGACTCTGCTTTCGTAACTAAAAGCTCAATAGCATCGATCATCAAAGTATCATCACTGTCTAGGAATTGAATATATTTACCAGTTGCTATTTCAAGCCCTTTTTTTCGAGTTAAAACAAGTCCTTCATTCGGTTTATCGATTACGCTAATACGTTGATCTAAATGGGCGTACTTGTGAATAATATCAAGACTCCTATCAGTACTTCCGTCATTAATAATAACAATCTCAAGATTGACATAGGTCTGGTTTACGACACTTAAAATAGACTGATCCAGAAATTGCTCACAGTTATACACCGGAACAATAATAGTAACTAAAGGTTTGTTCATCATCTACACAACGAATTAAAAAGTTCTAACCACTTGTTTCTTGCCACTTCAGAAGAATACTCTTTAGATTTACGAATTACGTTGAGCCTCATTTTTTGCAACTGTTTGGGGTTATTTATTAATTCAAGCAGAGCTCGAGCATATTTTTTTTTCTTAAAAGGAGTGATAAGAGAACCATTAACTCCCGATGGAGAAAGTATCTCATGCACTCCTGCTGTGCAATCAAAAGCAATGGGCACTACCCCATAGGATTGCGCTTCAGTCAAACAAAGAGGCCATCCTTCAAACGTTGAAGTGAGACACAGAATAGAAGCATCTTGATAATAATCACTCACCTTATCACTGTGTCCAACAAAACGAACACGTTCCAATTTCATCCTCTGCACTTTCAGTTCGAGAGTTTCACGCTCTGATCCATCACCAACTAAAATCAGTTCCCACTCGGGGACATTTCTATAAATCATTCCCCATATGTCAATCAGTCTGTCAATTCGTTTATCAACGTAGTTCATTCGCCCAACAAAGAGGATTTGCTTTTTTTTATCAAGATTGACAGATAAAGGTACTGCTTGTGAATTATGTATCACACACATCTTAGAGTCGGTGAGATACAGTTTCATTTTACGTACAAGGAAAGATCTATATCCCTCACATAATACAATATATCGATCCACAACAGAATATATTTTCTTATGCACATTAATAATCGAAGCGTCGTATGTTTTTATCCATTTTGTTTTAGGATATACTAACAGATACCACAACAGAAGTCTTGGAAGAGAGTTCTTACTGCGATTTTTCTTATCATTTAAACCACAAATAACCTCCCACAAAGGAGCACTATGAAGAGCAAAAGCTAACTTGCAACTTGTGTTTCCTTTTATATATTCTAATTCATCATATAATGGCCAGACTGGTAGTACAAAAACATCAATGGATAATGTATTTATTACTTCCACAATATAGTTCGCATTCGTCAAGCTCCTCACTTCACATTTTTCTGGTATCTGAATTACCGTAAGATGATCATAGTCCAATCTTTTGACTCTATGGGCTAAAACATAAACTTCATATCCATGAGCAGAGATATGTTCGCCAATGTCAAGTGTTACTCGTTCAGCACCACCACATGGAAATTCTTCGTGAAAAAATAATACTCTTTTTATCATCAACATTCTTATTATATCCTGTATTTTTGCATAAACAAGCCAAGAAAGCGATGACGCCAAATCGCCATCCGTTTAGATAGCGATTTCTTTTTTTTCCAAGATCCCGCAAAATGATGTATTGAATAGGTGTTTGCTGTTATATTTAATTCTTTCGTATCCCATGTTTTGGGGCTAAAGTAATCTATCGGTAATATAGATATAACTTGTATATCTATATTAAACTTTTTTATTGAAGGTATTTCCTCTAGAATGTATTTTCGATTAATACATTCAAGCATAATAGCAGGAAGAGGCAAAATATCAAGCTGTGACTTATCAGTGACAAATTTCCGATCTTTATAGTAGTTCAATAAATCAAGAAGCAGTGGATGCCCTTTTTCAAAGCCTATAGTAGCTGCCTCAATGCCATAAGGGGTGTTTTCTCGTCCGATAAAATAAGGTAGATGCAACAAGTCATCAAATGGCTTTACCACCTCAACGTCGCAATCTAAATAGATACCACCTTCATTGTATAATGCATAAAACCGTATGTAATCTGCTGCAAAAGCATATTTTTGGAGTAAATAAGCTTCTTTTACCCAAACAGAAGATTCGATGTCAAAATTAGAAAAGTCCCATAATTTAAACTCATAATCAGGAAGATGTTTTTTCCAAGTCAAAAGACATGCATTAATATCATCGGGGAAAGGGTCTTTACTCAACCAACAATAATGAACTATTTTAGGTATCATATTGATTTATATTAGAATCTAATTTTGATTTTTGCATAAATATATTCAGCTTGATCTAAAGTACAGCCACAAAATATAAGGAAATTTACAGGAAACTTAAACTTTTTAAAGACATAAGAGTAAGAACAAGCACGTTTTCCCCAAGGTATTCGTTTCAAATATTTGAAATACTGATTTTTCAAAGGATGCGAACAGCCGTGATGCCACGGCTTCAAGGGTCCCGAATAATGGATAACCTTGGGTGACTCTAGACTAATATGTAATTCCTTTTCATACCTTATCGGCACCAATGGATTCTTTTTAAAAAAACAATCTAACATATTCCACTTTACATCAACAAATAAAATTGTTCCGTGTAGCAGAGCATTCATCACATCTTGGTCGTGAAGAACTATCTTCTGATAATTATTTCTAATGTAATCTAAAGCTTTATTTGTGAAATCAATCGTTCTTAGATAATCGATATTAAGCAATACTAGGCCAGCATTAAAATAAGATTCGGATTCATCATAGCCCAAACGCAATGGGTTATGATTTGGTACATCTTCAATGGCAGCTAAAGAATAGTGTTGAATGTTTATATTGTATAAATCAGAGATATTACCATTAAAGACAATATCAGAGTCAGCATATAATGCTTTATTTACACTCGAAGGCAAAGTTTGTGGAATAAATAGGCGTAAATAAGTAGCTAAAGAAAGATAATCTGTAGGTTTAATTGGAAAGGAACTAATTAATTCTGAATCAACATCAATAAACACAACTTCATTGCCAAAAGAATTCACTAAATCTTCTAACTTCTGCTTATGCGTATCTGTTATCTGCAATGAATATATATATACTATAAAATGATCTTTATTTGTACTAAATAAAGAGACTAACATCACTGCACAGTGTTGGCAGTAATTATCATCAATACCACATACTATATTTTTTGGCTCCATACTTTTGTTTATAATCACTACAAGAATTTAACATACAACTAACTCTTTTGCTCTTATTTACGTTTTGGTTTTCGTTTAATCGCCCGGTAATATAACTCAAAAAGGGGAGGAGAGATATTAAACAACCAAAAATAAAAATGTGTCCGTTTGGGATGCAGCGGAAGCAAGTCAGCCTTTTTCATTTGCTCAATCATTTGAATTTGATTCTGATATCCTTGTCGAATACTGTTCTTAAACAACTGCATCAACGTAACAGCTATGCGGTTATCAAAGTATTTTCTTACATCAGAATCGAACACATGTGTACGCTTGAATAGCGACAAAGAAGACATTGCTGCAATTAGATACAACACATTCGATTCCTGATAGTCTACCATATAAGAACCTGAATTCTGATAATAACGATAGAACAACAAAGGATGATACTTAATTCGCTTAGCTAGGTAAATTGCCCGGGGTGTAAACTCTTCATCTTCGTGCCAAATTGGAATCATTTCCAAACTGTTTTCGACGAGAAAAGAACGTCTGTAAGCATAAGCCCAAACCATAGGAGGGTAATAATCGCTCATTAGAAAGTTTTTCCCGGTAGTAACAGTACGGCTATTACAATCCATCCAAAAAGGTATATCTAAAGAGATATCCTCTGTCGAAAGAAATAGATAATTCATTAACATCATGTCTAGCTTATTAGATCCCATCTCATGATAAATGCTTCCTAAAACATTGGAAGATAGACTATCGTCTGAGTCTAAAAAAAGCACAAATTCACCAGAAGCTTCAGCTACACCTCTGTTTCGGGCTAAGCTGAGTCCTCTGTTATCTGTTGTAATATAACGTAAAAAGGAATATTTCGAGCAAAGCGTGTCTAAAATATCGACAGTATTATCCGTAGATCCATCATTAATCACAATTGCCTCGTAGCACTCGAAAGGCAAATTCTGATTAAAAATTGATTCAACACAGCGATATAAATAGTTTGCCGCATTGTAAGCAGGTATAATGATTGATAGTTGCATTGAAAAATATGCTCATATATTAATAATTAAATACAAAGGTAGCTTAAATACTGCATCAGACAAAAAAAGATTATTGAATTTTAAATCAAAGGAAATAAGAATCATAAAAACAATAAACGAACACCATATTTAGTACGGCTAATGGGCAGCATTTGCAGAATAGTCACTATCTTTGCAAAAATACACTCGTTTTTTTATGAAGAAAAGGCTTCTAATTATTGTCAGCCGCTTACTCCAAGGTGGAATTGATACAATGTTGATCGAATATTTAAAGCAATTTGACAGAGAGAAATTCTCTATCAAATTAGCAATAGGCACTTGCATGGAAGAGCAAGAGGCCTATATTCATCACATCCCATCAGATATAGAGGTTAATTATTTAGTAAAAAGACATTTTCTAATAAAGTACAGAAAGCAAAAAAATATAGGCAAATCACATCTAGTTAAAAAAACATACGACGAAACCATATTAAGTCCCATTAGAAGATTTATTCAAAAACGCAACTTGAACAAGCTTATTGCTGAAAGTGATGTTATAATAGACTTCGATTCAACTTTCTATTCCTTCTTAGAAGATACTTCTATACCTAAAATCGCCTTTTTCCATTTCAGTTTTAAACAGTACCATTATGGGAATGAGAAAAAGTTAAGGCGGTTAGGCCGTAAATTAAAGGTCTATGACAGAATTGTCACCATTTGCGAGGAAATGAAAGAGGAAGGTATAGAGATGTATCCAGAACTGAAAAGCAAATTTATCACAATTTATAACGCATTCGACCTTGAGTCAATCAAGAAAAAAGCTGCTGAACCCTTAAATTCACCTCTAGCTAAAGCCCCCTACATTCTAGCTGTTCAACGCTTAGAAGAGAGCCAAAAAGACTTGACCACACTGATCAAAGCATACAAAATCTTAGTTAACGAATATACAATATCGGAGAAATTATATATTATCGGAGAAGGTAAAAGTAGAAAAGATTTAGAGAATTTATGCAAAAAATTAGGATTAACTGAACGCATACACTTTCTTGGATTGCAAATCAACCCTTATCCTTGGATAAAACACAGCAAGTTATTTGTATTTAGTTCGAAGTTCGAAGGTTTCGGGATCGTGCTGATCGAAGCAATGACTCTTGACAAAGCAATTGTTTCAACAGACTGCTCGACTGGGCCTTCGGAAATTCTTGATAACGGAAAAGCTGGAAGCTTAGTGGCTGTAGGCGATGAAAGGGGCATGGCAGAAGCTATATATCATATGCTTACTGACACAACGTATCAAGCAAAAATGCTGCTAGGAGTACAACGACAAATCAAGAAGTTTGATATAAACAATACGATTCAACAAATCGAAGAATTAATCCTAAATACCGAACAATCATCTAGTCAAAAACACATAAAGAGGTCTGACTCGTAAAAACAAAAACCGTCTAAAAAATAGGTATTTAGCATATTTAAAAAGGGATTTTGAAGAGACATTCTCACGCAAGTACTCAGAGAGTAAGTTGATATAACCCTGACCTACTTTATGCCTGATACACTCATCCAGAATACTCAAATATTTCCGAGTAAGAAGTACAGACGAACGCTCCCATAAGCCAAGGGTTTGCGCAAATCGATACTGATTATTTATAGCATCTAGGTAGTCGAATTTATCTTTTACTGAAAAAGCAGAATGAACAATGCTGGTAGCGCTCATACAGTAGTGGTATTTCGCTTGAGAGAGACAGAAAACACTTCTGGCTCTAGCAAATAGTTGATACGTCACAAAGACATCTTCGAAATTTCTGCCGGTAGGAAATGATATACCGTTAAATAATTCTTTAACAAAAAGATTGTTCCACAAAAAGTTTTTAATCACTTTATCTTCAAACAAAAGTTCCAGCGCCTGCTCTTTGCTTAGAAGTTGCTCGCTTGACCGAGACACCTCTTTCACCAAATCCCCCTGATGATAGTAATAAGAACATTGTACGATATCTGCTCCAGACTGATTATGTGCATTATATAGTGTTTCAAACATATCATTATCTACCCAATCATCGCTGTCAACAAATCCGACAAATAAGCCTCTGGCAGCAGATAGTCCCTTGTTTCTAGCTACTGAACGTCCGCCATTTTCTTGATTATAAACCTTTATACGGGTATCCAAGGAAGCAAAACACAAGCAAATCCGAGCTGAGTCATCTGTAGAACCGTCGTTCACAACTATAATCTCTATATTCGAATAACTTTGCTTGATAAGAGAAGAGAGGCACTTTTCCAAAGAGCTTTCAGCATTGTATACCGGAACAATAATACTTATTAAAGGTTTTTGCATATAACAACGTTTAATCTACACAAAGGTACGTATATGGCAATAGAAAGCAAAATCATTTGTGTTTAATTTAAAGTTCTCGATTAATTCATTTATTTTTGCAGAAAATGAGTTATACCAATAAAAAAGATAGCTGTAATGATAAGTCCTAAAATATCCGTTGTTATTAATACATATAACGCAGAAAAGCATTTGGTCGAAGTACTTAATTCAGCAAAGGGATTTGATGAAATTTTAATCTGTGATATGGAAAGTACAGATCGCACACGCAATATCGCACAGGAATATGACTGTAAGATAGTTACTTTTGAGAAGAAAAATCATCATTCAGCAGAGCCTGCACGTACTTTTGCTATTGAAAGCGCATCAACAGAATGGGTACTTGTAGTAGATGCGGACGAGTTAATTCCTGAAGATTTAAAGAACTATCTATATGCGCGTATTAAAGAACCTGATTGTCCAGCAGGTATTTATATTCCACGAAAAAATTATTTCATGGGCAAATTTATGCATTGTCATTACCCCGACTATTTACTTCGTTTTTTCCGCCGCGAAGGAACAATATGGCCTCCTTATGTACACACCTTCCCTATTGTCAAGGGTAGATTAGAAAGAATATCTAAAAACAAAAGTAACTTAGCCTTTATACATTTAGCCAATGATAGCATAAAAGATATAGTGCGCAAGACTAATGAGTACACTGAGAATGAAATAGAGAAAAAAAAGGAGAAACATTATCACGTGTTGGCTCTTGTTTACCGTCCACTCTTTCGCTTCTTTAAAGCATACTTTCTCAAAGGAGGTATACGAGACGGCAAAGAAGGCTTTATAAGAGCCTGTCTAGAGGGATATTACCAACTTATAATGCTATCTAAAATAATGGAAAACAAAGAAACAGAATCAAGCATCCATAAATAGATCCTCGAAATACTTGAAGCTATCTAATGATAAAGATGCATGTTTATCTGTGATATGATAAATAGGTAAATGGCGATAAAAAGAAGCGACTAAGGAGAATGTGCTTTTTGCACCAATAATATAATCGCACTGAGAAAGAAGACATAAATCCTCAGCTTCAGTTCCATGAAATAAATGAATGGAGCATGTTTCTAATTGTTTTCGATAAAGTGTCAGGTTTAGTTGTTTATCGTTTGTACAAATGAAAACAGAAACCTTTTTATGAGGGAAAAGCGCGAAGAACTCACGAATATTTCGTATATAAACCTCATCATCAAAGTAGTATATACCACCCAAAAAGCGAGCATAATCACCTCTTCGAATATGAACAGCTAAACGCAGATCTGAGTTATCACAAGAGTCAAAGTATTGAGATACGTGCTTACAAATAGAATCTTTTATAGCAAACTGCTGCTTTATTTCATCTTCATATTTAAAAAATAATTTTGGGAAACGAAATCCCCAGCCACTTAATGCAATAATTTTATCATGCTGCAATCGTTCTATTGCTTGCGTGGTTATATCTTTAGCATCTTCAAGCCATAGATGTTTTATTAAGCGCGTTTTGACAAGCAATTTAGCAATAGCATAAACTAACCAATTATGATACCAAAAACTACAGAGTTTGAAATATTGATATTTATAAGAGAAGCGCATAGAAATAACCTTAACGCCATTTTCCCGTCCCCAAGCATAAATATGTGCATATTGGAGAATATTATTACACATCTGGCCGTACCCTTTTACAAAAATCATTATTTAATCTTAGTTTATTGAATCATGGATTGTTTTTTCACGCAACAAAGGTAACAAAATATAAAATACAGTCAAAAGACGGAAGTAATTTGATGTCACAAAATTCACTAATTTACATCGCTATGAGGCTTCTTCTCAGGCTTAAACACCCACCGAAGCAATAAAAAGTTTGTAGGAACTGCCACTGCAAGGACCAATAAAGGGGCCAATACTCTCGAAACATTTAAGTAGAGAAAACAATTAAGCAAAAACATGTGAAGTAAATAGTTAACTAGATGACTACTTCCAAATCCGAAGGCTCTCTTAAAAGAGGGAACTGTGCGAAACGTAAGGTAAGCGGTTAGAAAGAAGTTCCCTACGAAACTAATGGTATAACCTAGTGTATAGGCTACGTTAACGTTGATCCAACCTTGCAGAAAGTAGTAAATACCATAATGCACTCCGGCGGCAATCGTTCCAACGATGCAGTACCTGATAAACTCACTCCATTTACGTTGATTATGAAACATCAGTTCGTTTTGTTAGAAATAGAGGTATAATCTCTTCGACACATCTCATAAGATAATTTCAACCAAATAAGCACACAAGGAAGTGCTTTCAAGGCATAAGGCTGTACAAATTCTGTACGCACATAGGTTGGAAACAGATCTGAAGGGGAGAAGCTGGTTAATATCATAGCGAAAGCTAGAAGTGCAACATCCCACTTAGAACGCTTCCACGGTACAGCAACATACCAGATAGCAACTCCAATAAATGCAATAATATATGTACTTGATTCGCTTCCTGTACTAAACAAAACAACAAACAGCAATACTGATGCAAGAAGGGCATAGCGAAATGCTTCGTGCTTATACTGTTTGATTCGTAAATAGGGCAGAGCAAATACAATCAGTCCGCTCAAAACAACCCAGCTATCAGAATAAGAGGTACAGTGCGAAACTCGACGAATCAACCCAAGAAAAGAGATGTTTTGAGCGATAGAAGCTAAGTTCTCGCCATTCTTGGATAAAAGACTTTGTAACCACTCAACATACTGAGAAAAAACAAATTCGGGACTGCTAATAAGCATCGGAGCGACAAGTAGGATAACAGCCCATAACAACAGCCAACCTACAAACTTAATCTTATGCTTGGAAAAGAAGAAAAACGCAAGCCCTACGATACCATAAAGCTTCACAAACGTACCGAGCATGATATAGAATGCCGCCCACATTTCTTTTTCTTTTTGGATACAATAGAAAGTAGCGACAATCATGGCAGCAATGGCAATATTGAATTGTGCCATGAATAGTGCCGTTAAAAGTTCGTGTGCACAGAACCAATAGATGAATATCTGCTTCTGTTTAATCAAAGGAAGCTTGCGAATGGCGTAATAGAGTGAAAGTGAAAGTGCTATGAGCCAGAACAGTAATCCGACACGAGGTGGGAACAGTGCAAAAGGTGCAATGACTAAACTAAATACGGGTCCGTAATGGTTCGTATCCCAATACTCGGGATAAGCTGAATAAAGCGAAGTCTGATCAATCATATGCCAAAAGACATACCTGAAAATGAGAAAATTATTATTGACCTTTAAAAGAGCTGCAGTGATAGGCAAAAGAAGCCAAAGTCCGAATAATGTGCGATAATCAGAGAATAAAGGTTTTTGAAAAAATAAAAGAAACCGTTGTGTTTGTTTCATAATTAATATTGGAAAAAGATAATTATTTGGGGTTCTTGACTTCATCCTCTTTATCGTACAAGAAAGTATCAATATGATAAAGAGGACGATCTTTTACTTCGATGTATATTTTACCAATATACTTCCCTACCACACCGATAGCCAGCAGAATTACACTGCCAATAAACCACATGGATAGCATCAAAGATGCCCATCCGGGAACGGTTAAGTGTTTACTGTAGGAATATATGACATAAACAATCATGAGCAGACTAACAAACATAAAAAAGAAACCTGCACCAATAATCAATGTGATGGGTTTGGTCGAAAAGGAGGTTATACCATCGATTGCTAAAGAGAGCATTTTACGTAGAGTGTATTTAGACTGACCAGCCACTCGAGGACTTATTACGTCATCGACTGTTGTTGATTTATATCCGAGCAAAGGGATGATGCCACGCAGATATAGGTTGCGTTCTTTGAAGTGAGACAGATGCTCCAGCGCACATCGACTCAGCAAACGAAAATCAGCATGGTTATAAATCGATTTGACGCCCAAGTGTTGCTGGAGTTTATAAAAGGTCAAAGCAGCATGTCTTTTAAAAAACGGATCGGCACTACGCGATATCTTTACACCATATACGATATCATAACCTTCAGCGTGGCGATCCACCATCTCTTCGACAGCATTGAGATCGTCTTGCAAATCGGCATCTATCGTTATTACTGCATCACAGCGATCTTTCACAGACATCATGCCGGCCATAATAGCCTGTTGATGCCCCATGTTTGCTGACAGGTTGATACCACGCACGTAAGAATTGACGACAAAATGGTGAGTGATCAACTCCCAGGTATTATCGCTACTCCCATCATTCACAAACAAGACAAAGCTATCTTGCGAAACTTTCTGTTTCTCAATCAAATCATTCATTAGGGTTGTAAGCCGTTCAATCGACAGAGGTAGTACCTCAGACTCGTTGTAACACGGGCAGATAATTGCTAATTTCATTCTCTTACTCCACTTAGTTCTTGTTTCTTAATAGCTGTAAACTCGGAAAAAGTGATGAATTTCTTGCCGCGTTGCTTGAAATAATGCACAAAATCATTCAACCGTTTGACCATACCTTGGCCCGAATGGTTGCGAATGATAAAAGGTATTTTCAGTTCAGGATGATTATTCAACGGATAGAACTCCCAAGGATGAAAATAAACCGTAAGATAACCATCGTGTTTTAGTGTATAAGAGCATAGCCGACGATAAACCGATGCAGGAAGGTTATGACAGGAGAGCCAAAACAAAGGAAATCGCAAGAGAGGTGTAACTGACGCCGGGATCTGAAGCACTTGCTCTTTCATGAAACAAGTGCGTGGAGCCGTCAAATGCATGTAGCGCCCAGGAATAAACGTAGGATTAAGTGATGAGTTATATTCATACCCAGCTTTACGTATTTCTAATTCGGGTACGGGCATCATGCGGGCCTGACGATAACCACGAATCTGAACACCAGAAAGTTCTTCTAATTTTTCTTTCGATTTTTTTAAGTCACCCACTTCAAACGTCCAGTGGTAGAAGCCATGAGAGGCCAGTTCATGACCTTCGTCCAGAATGCGCTTAAGAATCTCTGGTGCGTGGATGGCAAAATTAGCCGTACAGAAAAATGTGGCTTTTATGTCATTGCACTGCAAACAGTCTAATATTTGGTGAGTACCATATACAGAGATGCGTATCTGCTCCTCCAAAGAGATTTGAACTCGATGCTCCTTAGGAACGTCAAATTCTTCGATATCAAAACTTAATAAAATCATCTTACGCGGTATTTAACTTATTCCCAACTCGCTATAATAGGCTAAAAGAATTACATAATAGGCTGCGAAATTAGCAATAAAAAGGTAATTCTTTACTCTTTTATTGCTAATTCTTCTTATATTTGCCTGAAAGATATAATTATAGCTATTCATGAAAATAGGATTTGATGCTAAGAGAGCCGTTCAAAATCGGACAGGATTGGGAAATTACAGTCGGTTTGTGATTGAAATATTAACGACATATGCCAATAACCATGAATATGTACTGTATGCGCCTAAGTGCAAAAAAGACAATTTACTAGGACAGTTATCTGAGAAAGTAGAGTTACACTATCCGGTCTCTCTCTTCTGGAAAAAGTTCAGCGGAATATGGCGTGTTTGGGGGGTAACGAATGACATAAGACGAACTAATCTACAACTGTATCATGGGTTAAGTAACGAGTTACCGATCAATATTCATCAAGCTAAAAAATGCAAAAGTATTGTTACAATACATGATCTCATTTTTTTGAGATATCCAGCATATTATCGGTTTATTGACCGACAGATTTATACTTATAAGTTTCGTAGTGCCTGCCTAAAGGCCAATCGTATTATTGCAATAAGCGAATGTACTAAAAGAGACATTATGCACTTTTTCGGTATTCAAGGCGAAAAAATAGACATTGTATACCAAGGCTGTGACAAGCAGTTCAAAAAGACTGCTACTGATGAGATGAAAGAATTTATCCGAGAGAAGTATCAACTTCCTAAACAGTATCTACTTTATGTGGGAAGCATAGAAGAGCGGAAAAACTTACTACTACTGGCCAAAGCATTAAAGCATATAGAGCAGCCGATTCAAGTCATAGCCATTGGGAAGCGAACGCCTTACATCGAAAAAGTAGAAAGCTATCTAAAGGATAATCAGTTAGAAGAGCAAATGCGTTTTTTTAACAATATCCCTTTCAACGAACTCCCGGCTTTTTATCAAATGGCAACGACATTTGTTTATCCTTCTTTTTTCGAGGGTTTTGGTATTCCTTTGCTCGAAGCATTGTATAGTGGAACTCCAGCCATTGGCGCCACCGGCTCTTGCCTCGAAGAGGCAGGAGGTCCGCACTCCCTCTATGTAAACCCGGAAAATGAATTAGAGCTAGCTGAGGCTATTAATCAAACACTTACCAATCAAGATCTTAGACAAAAAATGATTACAGAAGGGAAAAAGTATGCAGCCCTCTTTGAAGAACCAAAGTTAGCTGCAAACTTACTCAGCGTGTATAATAAAACGCTAAGCGACAACGCTAATTAACAACTAAACGATTCTCTTCCATGCGCTGCATGTATTGTTGAATTAGTGCCTTCAGCTCAAGCTCCATCGCTACTTGCTCAGGGACACTGTCTTTTAGATTGGTTTTGAGAAACTTATCATTCACAAAGTCATATATTGCGATGGTTTTACTTCCATCAAACTGCATAAAATAATTCCCTTTTACAAACTGGTACACCCCGTTGGTGTAGCTTACTGCATACCGCTTATCGACAGGAGAATGAACGAGATCGTTCCCAAAAGCAACATAAGGTTTTTCATAACCGAGATATCCCAGCACAGTAGGCATAATATCGGTTTGCTGGGCGATAGAGTTCACATGCCCTACCAAATCCCCATTTGGGGTATAGAATATAATCGGCACAGAATATACGCCTAACTCTGTTTGATACTCCGGATGATCGGTCTGGTTAGTATGATCGGCGGTAATAACAAACAATGTATTATTGAACCAAGGTTCTTTAGACACTTTCTCAAAAAAGAGTCGCAACGCATTATCGGTATAACGAACACATTTGTGTATTGCTAAAGGACCATCAGCAAAGACTCCCTTATAACGTTCAGGGATCACGTAAGGGTGATGTGAACTGGCGCTAAATAGCCCAACAGAAAAAGGCTGTGGGAAGGTAGATAGCTTATCGGCCATAAATTGAAAGAATTCTTCGTCCCAAATAGACCAACGCCCATCAAAATCAGCATCGTTATTATATTCCGTGCGTCCGAAATAATCGGTATAACCAACCGTACGCGCATAGGCCTCAAAGCCCATAGAACCATTTTGTGCACCATGAAAAAATGCGGTATAATATCCTTCTTTTTTTAGTTCACTACCTATACTCGACAAGTTGTTAAGAGATGCCGGAGTCAGGAAGAAAGATTCCAGAAACTTAGGTATTCCGGATAAAATAGATGGCATACCATCGATGCTACTGCGTCCGTTGGAAAATGAATATTCAAACGTCAGACTCTGATGAATCAAGGAGTCAAGGAAAGGGGTATATCCTTTGTATTGGCCGTTCTCCAACTCTTTATTAAGCTCACCAATATACTCTTTACCAAAACTCTCCATGATTAGCACTACTACATTCATCTTACGAAGTTTTGCATTATCAGCAGGTTGATGAACCGGAGTATAGATATGTTCCAATTCAACAGCATCAGCAAAATAATGGGGATTAGTAAAAGGTTTTTTACCAATCGTCCGGAATATAGAAAAAGGGGTATTCAGTACAATCGCAGTTTCAATGGGTCGATTCACATATTGATTGGCATTACTAACTGTAATAGGACGCACAGCATAACCTATTCCTCCACGCATACCAAAGATGCAAAACGGCACAACAGCAGCCAAAACAGCCGTACGACTAAAATAGTAAATCCACAGATTCTCACTAGAAGAGCTAATTGGCTTGCGGTAAAGCTTATATAAACAAAAAATCAACAATACGGCAAGTAGAACGAGGTACCAGTTATGTAAAAGTTCAATGCCAATAATATTTTCTAAGTTATCCTCATGCTTAAATTGACTGAAGACTGAAGCCGTAGTGCGCCGATTAGTGTACTGAAAATAGACCGTATCCATCAAATTCATCGCAATTGCCACTGTATTGGTTGCTATAAACAGACCCTTCATCACTTTCTGATAAGTGGATTGCTCTTTATAATGCAAAGGAAACAACATCAACAGTATATAAAGTGCATTCGTATAAAGAATAGCTGAAGTATCAAACATCACCCCCCCATTAAACATTTCGAACAAATGAGAGGCATTTAGGTCGGGGTAATAAGAGAGATTAACCAACAAAAAAACAATACGACAAATGAAGAAGCAAATATAAATTAAAGATAAATTACATATTGTAGAAATAAACGCTGAAAACATCAACCCTAATTGCTTTTTTATCCTATCTTTTCTACTCTTAACCATAACTATGACTTTAATTTTTATCTTAACAATAATTTCCTGCAAAATTACTAAATAAAAAGATAACAGTAATAGAACCAATCTTCTTTCTATCAAAACCGGATTGCTATTTATGATTTTATACATGATTTCATTTATAATTATCATAAAATTAAGAATATAAAAACTAGCTTAGTCAAGTATAAGTACACCGGACTTCTCTTTTTTCCTTTTTCCTTTGAATATACACATAAATACACTAACTTTAAACGCTTAAGATCACGTGCATTCTTTCACAATTAGCATTTTGCATTTGAAAGACATTAACTTTCGAGAGTTTCGATGAATGAATGGGTGAGTTTTTTTATTGAACACGCTTATAAACCGCTAAATAGACTAATGTGTATGAAGAAAGTTTTAATTTCATATGGAGACCACAACTACGAAGAGTCTCTTGAACGAATAAAAAGAGAAGCAACCTCGCTTGGTATTTTCGATGAAATATTTTTATATACGGATAAAATGTTACCTGCCAATTTTAGCTCTTACACAAAGCAATACAGTAGAGGGGGGGGGTATTGGTTGTGGAAACCTTGGATTATTCACCATACGCTAGAAAAGCTTGACGAGGGAGACATAGTAGTTTATGTAGATGCAGGATGTACCTTATTAAAGCATAAAGATTGGGAGTATTACTTCAATCAACTTAAACAGAAAGAGGCAGTCTTCTTCATTGCTACTGGAAAGAATAAAAAATGGTGCAAACAGGCAGTGTTTAATTACTTCAATCCTCATAATCATCTCTGGAAGTTTGCCAATCAAATACAGGCAACCTTTTTAATTATCAAGAAAACAACAAGTAACAATGTTATAAATCACTGGAATGAATTAGCCAGAAAGCGAGCTGACTTATTTATTGATGTTCCCAAAGATGAGGTTAAGAAAGAAGCCAATGCATTCAAAGAACACCGACATGATCAGTCCGTATTAACAGGATGTATTTGTTTTTCGAAATCATTAAACAATTATTGCTTTCTATCCGAAAAAATGGAGAAAAGATATCGAAATGGGCAAGCAGTTTTAGCATCTCGAATTTCATCAGATGTAGCACGTGGAGTAACAATCGCCACTACTCCTTTAAGTAGACTGAGAACTTTTTTCAATATAGTGTTTATCCACCCTCTTCGCATTGCAAAAACAAAAATATTATTTCGATTAAGCAGATTTTAAGAATTGCTGTATCCTGCTAGGTTATTTTACTCCTGGTCAATTGCATGAAAAAAAGACAAGAGAACTTTATAGATGTTATTTAATTCAAAAACTAAATGTTATGAGAAAAATCACTTTTTTTTATCTGACGAGTATTCTCGTCTTATTATCATCGTGCTATAATAACATTATAGAAGACTCATTGAGTGTTGAGTCTGAGAATCATGTTAAAGAAGTCAATCTTGAAACGCAGCAATCATATTGTTTTTTCTATAATGGAGAAAAATATGAAAGTGACTATCAAATAAATGATTCCACAACAGTTATATTTTTCGACAACAAGGTTAATGATATATGGAATACGCTAAAAAACAAAATTAATTTAGCGGTATTCATTCACGATAACAGGGATATAGAGTATTTCGACAACGATACAATCCTACGAAAAAAACTAACAAAATCAAAGACACAGACTAGGATTAATTTTGAGCAGGGTTATGTGTTAAATCAAGCCTACCTACAGTATTGGAAAGACTCTGATTTTAAAGGAACATCGTGGAATCACACTCTTAATTCGCAAAATGGTTGGAGCACTGCAGTAAGTAGCTTTATTGGGACAGGATTAAACGACAGAATTTCCTCATATAAATTGATTGCCAATTACTCAATAGTAGATTTCCCAACTAAATATTCAAGTATTATCGCGACTTTCTATGAAAATACAAATTATTTAGGATATTCGTTTTCTGCCAATGTAAGTGGTGTAAAGACAGAAGACATCAAAGCAAGTTTAAAAAACATTTTTATGCCAAATGGCAAAAATTGGAACGACGTGATCAGCTCGTTAAGATTTGAGAGAATTGAACACTAACAAAGCTAATCACCACAGAGACAACTTTTCTTGACATTTCATAAGTTCTTTTGTCTTTTCATTTATTAGATCGAAAAATTCTATCTTATATACTTTATGGTAAAAATTGGATTCAAAGGAAAAATTCAATATGCTATAGATAAGCACTGCTAATTTATCTTATCCATTCAATGGGTTCAAGGATGTTAAGGCCGACTTAGCCGCTTGGTTCGTTCTTCTTCAGAGAAGAGCTGATTAAATTCTTCGCGAGTGCGCTTCCAACGATTATGAGACCACAACCAATATTGGGGTGCACGCTGAATAGTCTGTTCAAGCAAACGGAAGTATTGCTCTGTGGCATAGAATATAGGGTGATTATTCAACGAATCGGCTATCTTCACAAAGCGACAAAGATAATAGCCACGCTTGGGGCGACTGATATCTAAATAAACAACCGTTGTATCAGCAATCTTGGAAATTCGCTCGGTACCCGTGAAAACAGGTGTATCATGATGAAGAAAGTCAGCAAAATAGTGCACACTTTCATAGCCCGGAACTTGATCGGAGATATAACCTACAATATTCAAAATTTTGCTTTTCTTCCAACCAATAACAGTTCGGAAGGTATCGTTCATGGTAATAGACTTTGCACCAAAACGACTGCGCAGGTGGAGGAAAAGTTTATCGAAAGCTGCGTTTTCTAACGGATGATATACTTGACCACAAATTTCTGGACGCCCTAAATGAATGGGCAACGAGCTCACCCACTCCCAATTGCAATAGTGCCCCAGGTAGCAAGAGCAAGAACGACCGGCATCAAAAGCATCAGTTACTAACTCGGTACCTTCAAACGTCATGCGCTTCTGCATCTCTTTCTTGCTCATCGAGAAAAGCTTTACCGTCTCTACCATGTAATCGCAGAAAAAAGAGTAGAAGTCTTTCTCTATTTGAATAATCTCTTTCATATCCTTTTCAGGAAAAGAGCTGACGAGGTTGTTGCGCACTACCTTTCGGCGATAGCGCACACCATAATAAAGTGGGTAGTAGAGTAGATCGGAAAAGACATACAACAGTCTCAACGGGAGCAAAGAAGCGAGAAACCAAAAAGAGAAAACAATATAATACAATATAGACTTCATACAATCAACGAATTATTCTTTCAATCTTTTCGATCACCTGCTCGGGCGTGATCTGCATTAGGCAAGCGTAGTCGCCCCGAAAGCAGGACTTCTGTCCATAAACCGAACAAGGACGGCAGGGCAGGTCAACCTGTACTGTGTTGATAGGGAGCTGTTTCCATCCCATAAAACCGGCATACGGATGTGTTGCACCCCAGATGGACACAACGGGAGTGTTAACTAGCGAAGCCAAATGCATATTAGCAGAATCCATGGAGAGCATTACATCGAGGTAACTCATTAGGTTCAACTCTGTCGATAAATTCAGCTTCCCGATCATCGAGGTAACAGACGGATACTTCTTTATCCAGCGATCAAAAACCTCTTGTTCTTCTTTTCCACCTCCAAAAAGGAATACCCTCACCGTAGGGTCTGAAGCGAAATGAGCAACAATTTGCTCTTGCAATGCTAAGGGATAGATCTTACCCAAGTGTTTGGCAAACGGTGCTATGCCAATCCATTTGTGGGTACCTTTAGGCTCAACGACAGAGGATAGTTGAGAAAAGTCGCCTTGTCCTTCCCCATAAATAGAGCTAAAGTTGAGTAAAATGGGACAGCCGAGGGTAGAAAACACATCAGCATAACGCCGAAAGGAGCTTTTTTGCATCTCAAGTACCTTGTGCCGACGACGAGTCAGTCGCTTCTTTCCTAAACGACCTTTGTGGATAGAGGCTACAGAAATTCCTGAAAGTAAGAAACGAGAGCAAAGATAGCGAGAGCGTAGCACATCGTGAAGATCGGCCACATAATCAAAATGCATGGCTTTAAGCTCCGCAAATAGCTTATTCAAGCCACGAAGCCCTTTGTGCTTGCCCGATAAATCGGCACTAACGAAACTGACATTGGCAGGCAACCTCTGAAAAAGAGGTTGCGACATACCACGACTTAATATCACTATTTCGTGTTGAGGATATTGCACGGCTAGCGAATGAATGACCGGAATGGTCATCGCCACATCACCAAGTGCCGAAAAACGAATAACAAGAATACGGGCCATCTATCATTTTTTTGCATAAAGAACCGGATTCAGCGCCGGGTCATTATACATTTTCATCTGTTTATATACTTTCATATACTTGCGTCCTGCCTCGATATCAGCAAGCAACTGATCGATAGCTGTAGAAAGGTCTTTCTTCTGCTCCAATAGTACGTTCAGCTTCTTCAAGCATTGTTCGTGATGTTCGGGGGTAGTATCAGTGCGATCTACCTCTTGTTGCATGTGTACTATTTTCAATGCAAGGATAGATAAGCGGTCGATAGCCCAAGCCGGACTTTCAGTGTTAATTGTGGCACCGGGCAATGGTTGAGCTGTTTTGTATTTATCCAAGAAGTAGCTATCAATCAGCTCGACCAGGTCTGTGCGATCTTGATTGGATTTATCAATCCGACGCTTCAAGGCAAGTGCCTCTACGGGATCGATATGTGGGTCGCGGATGATATCCTCAAAATGCCATTGCACAGCGTCAATCCAATTTTTAAGGTACAAATAATACTCAATGGACTTCACCTCGTAAGGATTGTTCATTGTTGCATCAACGCTGTCTGTTAAGTGATAATCGGCAGTCGATTTTTCAAAAATGCCATTACAAAGGGTGGTAAATGTCATATTCTTAAATTACTTAAAATGTACAATGAAACAAAGCTATGCAATATTTTTCAGACAGGCAACACTTTCTTACTTTTTTATTTTTTACCTTTGCTTCTCCAAAACAACAGATGTATATGAAAATTATTATAGACAACAAAATACCCTACATAAGAGAGGCCGCCGAACAGATAGCCAAGGAGGTGGTGTATGCCCCGGGCAAAGCGTTTACTTCTGAGTTGATACGCGATGCTGATGCACTAATTATTCGTACCCGCACGCATTGCAACCGCGAATTGCTTGAGGGTAGCCGGGTGAAGTTTATTGCTACTGCAACTATTGGCTTTGATCATATCGATACCGCTTACTGTCAGTCGGCAGGTATTACCTGGACCAATGCGCCGGGTTGCAACTCAGCTTCGGTAGCTCAATACATAGAGTCGGCCCTTCTATTGCTGAAGTTGAAAAAAGGGAAGAAGTTATGCGAAATGACCATGGGCATTGTAGGGGTAGGCAACGTAGGTAGAAAGGTAGCAACCGTAGCCCGCAAATGGGGCATGCGTGTGTTACTAAACGATTTGCCAAGAGCAGAAAAAGAAGGAGGAAATGCATTTGCTTCATTGGGATGTATAGCTGAAGAGTGCGATGTGATTACCTTTCACGTACCTTTATATAAAGAGGGAAAATACAAAACGTTTCATTTAGCGGACGAGGACTTCTTCCGCTCATTGAAACGTAAGCCAATTCTTATCAACACCTCGCGCGGAGAGGTAGTCGAAACAAGAGCGCTGCTTAATGCGTTGCACTTGGGCAATGTTTCAGAAGCGATTATCGACGTATGGGAGAATGAACCTAATATACATCCGCAGCTATTAGAGGAGGTGATGATAGGAACTCCCCACATTGCCGGCTACTCGGCCGACGGCAAAGCCAACGCCACCCAGATGTCACTTGATGCACTTTGCAAGCACTTCAACATCGAGGCTCACTACAACATCACCCCACCCCAACCTCAAGAGCGTATCATTCACGCACAGAGTCGCGAAGAGGCGCTACTAAAGATCTACAATCCACAAAAAGACAGCGATGCATTGAAAACGCATCCCGAATTATTCGAACAGTTGCGTGAAGATTATCCACTTCGAAGAGAAGAACAAGCTTATATCATCAAGTTGTTATAGGTTTACCTCAGTAACACCTCTTCAATAACATGAGGATAGTACTTATACTCTAAAGCATGCACTTTTTGTGCTACTTCAGTCGGAGAGTCTTGTGGCAGCACCTCACATTGGGCTTGGAAGATAATGCTTCCCTCGTCATAATGCTCATTAATGTAGTGTATCGTAATGCCACTCTGCTTCTCTCCCGCTGCCACTACTGCTTCGTGCACACGGTCGCCATACATTCCCTTACCCCCATAATTGGGCAATAGAGCCGGATGTATATTTATGATTTTATTGGGATAAGCATGCAAAAGTACCTCGGGCACACGCAACAAAAAGCCGGCAAGCACAATAAAATCAATCTGATGGTGACGTAATAAGGTTAAAATATCCTTCCCCGTTTGCCAAGCGTCTTTCGAAAACACAGCAACGGGCACCTGTAGGCCTTGTGCACGGATCAAAACCGGTGCATCACTTTTATTGGAGAGCACCAAAGAGACCCTAACCAGATCATTCTCTTTGAAATACCGAATAATATTCTCGGCATTGGTTCCGGAGCCGGAAGCGAAAATTGCGATGTTTTTCTTCATAATGAGTCCATTCTATGCACAAAACAGTGAAAAATGTGCAAAAGAATAGATTTATTTAAGCAATTACTTGCTCAGAACGATTTATATTTATTCCTTTGCACCGCAAATTTAAAGAAATAAAACTAATTATTAATTAAAAACTTAAAGTTATGTCTGAAATTGCATCAAGAGTGAAAGCTATTATCGTTGATAAATTAGGCGTTGAAGAATCAGAAGTTACCACCGAAGCAAGCTTCACAAACGACCTGGGAGCAGATTCACTTGACACGGTAGAACTTATCATGGAATTCGAAAAAGAATTTGGTATTTCTATTCCAGACGATCAAGCTGAAAAGATTGGTACTGTAGGCAACGCTGTATCTTACATCGAAGCTCACGCTAAGTAATCCAATTTCATCAATATGGAATTAAAAAGAGTTGTAGTAACAGGTCTGGGCGCCATTACCCCCATTGGCAACAATGTTCCCGAGTTTTGGGAAAATCTTGTGAATGGGGTTAGTGGAGCAGGACCTATTACTCATTTCGATGCATCACAATTCAAGACTCAATTCGCATGCGAAGTGAAAGGCTTCGATGTAAACCAATATATGGATCGCAAAGAAGCACGGAAGATGGACCTGTACACACAGTATGCCATTGCCGTTGCCAAAGAAGCTGTTACAGACTCGGGTCTTGATATAGAAAATGAGGATCGCAACAAAATCGGTGTCATTTTTGGTGCCGGCATTGGTGGTATCCGTACATTTGAAGAGGAAGTAAGCAATTACGCACTCAACAAAGAAAAAGGTCCGAAGTTTAATCCGTTTTTCATCCCTAAGATGATTTCGGATATCGCTGCCGGGCAGATTTCGATCATGTACGGCTTCCACGGACCTAACTATGCTACTTGTTCTGCTTGTGCAACTTCGACCAACGCCATAGCCGATGCATTCAATCTGATCCGTTTGGGTAAGGCGAATGTAATCGTATCGGGCGGTTCTGAAGCAGCCATTGCAGCTTCGGGTGTAGGAGGTTTTAACGCAATGCACGCCTTGTCTACCCGCAACGACGAAGCCCAAAAGGCTTCACGCCCGTTTAGCGCAAGCCGTGACGGCTTTGTGATGGGCGAAGGTGGCGGCTGCCTGATTCTAGAAGAGTTGGAACATGCCAAAGCTCGTGGCGCGAAGATCTATGCTGAAGTAGCAGGTGTAGGTATGTCTGCCGATGCTCATCACCTTACCGCTTCTCATCCCGATGGATTGGGTGCTAAGTTAGTGATGCGCAACGCACTCGAAGATGCTGAATTGGATCCATCACAAGTGGATTATATCAACGTACACGGAACATCTACTCCGGTGGGAGATATTTCGGAAACGAAGGCGATTAAAGATGTTTTTGGCGATCATGCATTTGCATTGAACATCAGTTCGAGCAAATCAATGACAGGCCATTTGCTAGGTGCTGCCGGTGCGGTAGAAGCCATTGCAAGTATCCTTGCCATCAAGAACAACATCGTTCCCCCGACTATCAACCACGAAGAAGGTGACAACGACGAGAATATTGATTACAACCTTAATTTCACGTTCAACAAAGCTCAGAAACGTGAAGTGAATGTAGCCCTTTCGAACACATTCGGATTTGGCGGTCATAATGCTTGTGTTATCTTCAAAAAATACGCAGAATAAAGTCGTGTTACGTAACCAAATAAATAAGATAAGGCTCCTGTTTGTCAAGAACAGAGAGTCTTATCTTTGTTTTTATCAGATCCTGGGGTTTTACCCGCGCAGCATTCAGCTCTATGAGCAAGCTTTGCTACATAAATCGACGACTGTTCGCACGGACAAAGGACGGTTACTGAACAATGAGCGTCTTGAATTCTTAGGCGATGCCATTTTGGACGCTATCGTGGCGGATATCGTTTACAAGCATTTCGAAGGCAAGCCAGAGGGTTTTTTGACGAATACGCGATCTAAAATAGTTCAACGCGAAACCTTGAATCAGTTGGCTGTGGAAATAGGTTTAGACAAACTCATCAAATACTCTGCACGCTCTTCTTCACACAATAGCTACATGTATGGCAATGCTTTTGAAGCGTTTATTGGAGCCATATATTTGGATCAAGGGTACGAGTGCTGCAAGAAGTTTCTCGAAGATAGAATTATTCATCCGTATATCGACCTCGACAAGCTGTCGCGTAAGGAGGTTAACTTCAAATCGAAACTCATTGAGTGGAGTCAGAAGAATAAAATGGTTGTATCTTTTGAACTGATTGAGCAGTTTCTTGACAAAGAGGGCAATCCTGTTTTCCAAACCGAGGTACGCATCGAAGGGCTTCCCGGTGGTGCAGGAAACGGATACTCCAAAAAAGAGTCGCAACAAAACGCAGCTCAAATTGCACTGAAAAAGATTAAAAGTGATTCAGCGTTTATTGAAAGAGTCTACGAGATAAAAGCACAAAACACACTTATCAACGAAGAGAGCAGCTCCGAGGAAATTATAAGTAATGAGACCTCGGAACAGGAAAACTCGCAAGAGGCTGTTTAAGCAGCATCGCAATAAAGTCCAACATCACCTCTTTTTACCCGAAACTTTATCCGAAACAGATACCCATACGTCGTCCTTGAACAACAAGGTCATGATCTTCTGTAACCAGTTTCAACTTGCCGGCTACCTCTTCAAGCGCAATAGAAGATATTTCATTTCCATTCAAAGCAATCATTCGACCAAACTGTCCATTGGCTATCAGCTCTGTGGCGTGGCCACCCATACGAGTCGACAAGTTGCGATCAAACGGTGTAGGTGAACCACCCCGCTGTATATAACCCAAGACCGTTTCGCGCGTCTCAATTCCAGTTTCAAATTCGATTTCCTGAGCAATGTAAGTGGCAGCGTGCTTCTCTCCTCGGGTATGAATGCCTTCGGCCACCACCACAATCGAGTAGGGTTTCCCCTTCTTCAACCTGTTCATGATTGTTTCTCCGATATTCTTGATCGAATGAGGAATCTCGGGAACCAAAATAACATCGCCTCCACCTGCCATGCCCGAATAGAGTGCTATCCATCCGGCTTTATGCCCCATCACCTCAATAACCATCACTCGCTTGTGCGAGCTGGCTGTAGAGTGCAGACGATCAATAGCATCAGTAGCAATGTTCACAGCAGAATCGAACCCGAAAGAGAAATCGGTTCCCCAAATATCATTATCGATGGTTTTAGGCACCGAGACTACATTAACTCCCATGGCGGCAAACTTAGCGGCTGTTTTCTGCGTACCGTTTCCTCCGATACAAACCACACAGTCCAGCCCCAACTCCTCTATGTTATTTTTAATCAGTTCGGGCTTGTTCACATCTGATACCATACCCCCTTTTTTAAACGGTTTCTCGCGCGATGTGCCTAACATGGTACCACCCAAATTAAGCAAGCCCGACAGTGATTTCTCGGTAAACAACTCTACATCTTTTGTTAACAGACCCTGAAAACCACTGTGGATACCTATCACCTCCATCCCGTAATAATTCATAGCCGTTTTACACACACCACGTATAGTAGCGTTAATTCCGGGGCAATCGCCCCCCGAAGTCAATATCCCGATTCTCATTGGTTTTGTTTTTATTGAAATTTAGATACTTTCTGCGCAATGGTCCTACTTTTAATGATTATTTCCGTCGTAAAGATAGAGAAAAAAGATAAATAAGGTTACTTTTGTGCGATTAAACGTTATACAGTCAAGTAGCAATGGATATTACAAAGATTATAAGCAAAGTTTTCGACTCTCGACTTAAAGAAATAGACCTCTACTCCAGCCAACCGGGCGAGATACAGCACCGAGTATTGATGAGACTTCTCAGTAGGGCTTCTCAAACAGAATGGGGAAAGAAATACGATTATAAAACAATACGAAATTATGACGATTTTAAGAATCGTTTGCCCATACAAACCTACGAAGAGGTTAAACCCTATGTAGAACGCCTGCGGGCCGGTGAGCAGAATCTTCTCTGGCCTTCGGATATCTGTTGGTTTGCCAAATCATCGGGCACGACCAACGACAAGAGTAAATTCCTGCCCGTGAGTAAGGACTCATTGAAAGATATTCACTATAAAGGAGGAAAAGATGCGGTAGCCCTTTACTTTCGCATCAATCCCGAAAGCCATTTCTTCTCGGGCAAAGGGCTTATCCTGGGTGGTAGTCACAGCCCCAACCTCAGCTCTAACCATGGCTTGGTAGGCGATCTTTCGGCTATTTTAATACAGAATGTTAGTCCATTGGTCAACCTGGTACGTGTTCCGAGCAAGAAAATCGCGTTGATGGACGAATGGGAGAGCAAGATAGAAGCCATTGCCAACAGCACCATCAACGCCAATGTAACCAACCTATCGGGCGTACCCTCGTGGTTCTTGGTGCTTATTAAGCGCATCCTCGAGAAAACCGGCAAAAAAAGCCTTGAAGAGGTCTGGCCCAATCTCGAAGTATTCTTTCACGGCGGTGTTGCTTTCACGCCCTATCGCGAGCAGTACAAGCAGGTGATTCACAAGCCCGATATGCGCTATATGGAGACGTACAATGCCTCCGAAGGCTACTTCGGCACGCAGAATGATCTGTCGGACCCATCGATGTTGTTGATGATTGATTACGGCATCTTCTACGAATTCATTCCACTCGAAGAGGTGGAAAAAGAGAACCCTCGCACCTACTGCCTTGAAGAGGTAGAATTAAACAAAAACTATGCACTCGTTATCTCTACCTCATCCGGCCTCTGGCGGTACATGATTGGGGATACAGTGAAGTTCACCAGTAGGAACCCCTATAAATTTGTGATTACCGGACGCACCAAACATTTCATCAATGCCTTTGGCGAAGAGTTGATTGTGGACAATGCCGAAAAAGGACTGGCTAAAGCTTGTGCTGCTACCGGAGCACTGGTAAGCGATTACTCGGCGGCCCCGGTATTTATGGACGAACAGGCTAAATGTCGCCATCAGTGGATTATTGAATTTGCTAAAATGCCCGATTCCATTGATAAGTTTGCCGCTGTGCTCGATGCTACACTCAAAGAGGTCAATTCGGATTATGAAGCCAAGCGTTGGAAAGACATTGCGCTGCAACCGCTCGAAGTAATTGTGGCACGCAAAGGGCTTTTTCACGACTGGTTGGGCCAAACAGGCAAACTGGGCGGACAGCGCAAAGTGCCCCGTTTGAGTAATACGCGAGAATACATCGAAACGATGTTGGCGCTCAATAGTATTCCTACCTAACAACGGTGCTCTTGTCTAATATCACAAAGTAACAAGGGGGCTCTCTTCAGAAAAGGCTTATATTAGCTTCATTTCTTGCTACATCTAACGCTGTTTTTTTTCTAAAGTTTATGTATCTTTGTTAAAGCGTTTAGATGGTCGTTTTACAGCACGACTATTGTCGCTATGCAGTGCGAAAATAGTCGCCTTATAACCCGATGATAGTCGTGCTGCATAACGACCACCTAGATATTGAAAGACAAACAGATAATCTCCCTATACAATAGGGGTCAACTTTCGGATGAGCTGTCTTTAGATTTTAGATAACCTGCACGCGAAGCAATTACATAATTTTAAATCGACATACTATGGCATTGTATGATTTCAAAAAGAAGCCGGCTCTTACAACGAAAGAGGGCGAGAAAGAAGTATTGTACCCAAGCATTGTGTACACCGGTAAGGTTAGTACGCGCGAGCTGCTTAACGAGCTTGCCGGGCGAAGCAGCTTTCGGGCGGGCGAAATAGAGGGAGCACTCACGGAGCTGGTTAGCTTGGTAGGCGAATACCTGGGTAGAGGTTATCATGTAGAGTTGGGGGATTTCGGCGTCTTCTCGGGGAAAATAAAATCGCGGATGGTAGCTGACAAAAAGGATATTCGGGCGCGTTCGATCGACTTCAATGGGGTAAGCTTTCGTGCTTCAAAGGAGTTTCGGGGAAAGGTAACAGGAGATCTGGAGCGTTCGAAGACCTTGAAGTTCCGCAAATCGAGCCAACTGACCGAAGAAGAGCTGAAGCGGCGATTACTGAACTACATCGACGAACACGGTTTTATTAGCCGAGCAGTTTATACGAGGATCACCGGGCGGCTGAAAGATCTGGCACTGTCCGACTTGAATAAATTCGTAGAACAAGGCATCATTAAGAAGATGAGCCAGGGCAACCAGATGCACTTCATTAAAGCATGAGAAGATAATGACCACTTGCAAACAGCAAACGAATACGATAGGAACGATTATTATTGTGCTGACAGAGCACCCTACACTAGGTACACTGTTGATTCCTTATCTGATGGAAAGAATTCCGGGAAAAGATGAAATCAGACTGACCGAGCAAGCGTTTCACGCCTCGTCCATGGAGAAAGAGCAGATGACAGCAGCTGAGCAAAAGGCGATTGAGATCGCATCACACTACACCGAAAAGTATTTGATGCAGGTATATTCGCACGAGAAAACAGTGGCACGATTTCTTCAAAAGCTAGCCGAAGACCCCGAAAAGATTAAAAAAGTGCTGCGCCCGTTCATCAACAAGAAGCTGCACGAGATGGTGGAGCTGATCTGTGAAGAGGGGTTGCCACTCTACCAAAAAGACGATAGAAGTAAGGTGCTCTATCCACATCACGCCTATCTTATCCATCGCGAAGCAGTGAAGACGTCGTTCGCGTTCGACTTCGATGGTTCATCCTTCAGCTATGAGGCTACATGTACGCTTAACGGACAACCCCTGTCGCTTACGGCACGCAAACCGGTAGTGGTGCTCACCCACACCGCACCCGCTACGCTGTTGATGGGAATGGAGCTGTTTACCTTTGAGCAAATGGAAGCAGCACGCCTGATACCCTTCACCAAGAAAAAGCGGGTCAGCGTAGACGGCACACAGATACAGAAGTACATCGACAACATCATCATCCCCATCGCTCGACATCACGACATCACCCTGAGCGGACTGCATGTGATTGAGGAGCAACGCCCCTTCGAAGCGATGCTATACCCGGTAGAGGGGCTTTGCGACGAAAGGCTGTTGCGCCTCATCTTCCGCTATGCCGACCGGACGTTTCTTCCCGAAACACCCATCGAACGAAAGTACTTCCTCCCACACAAGGAGGAAGTGGAAGAGACAACTATTCGATACTTCTGTCGCAACCGGGCTGCCGAAGAGAAAGCCGTGAGCTTGCTGCAGGCGACCGGATTGAAGGCAATCAACGAGTCGCACTTCAGGTTGAGTGCAGCAGCAACCGAAAAGAACTTGAGGGCATGGATCGCTCAACACCGCACGATGTTGCAACAAGAGTTCCGCCTATCGGGTGAAGCGAACGATCGACCTTACTGCCTCGACGAGATACGTCTTGAACAGCATTACGAGGATGGACCCGATTGGTTCGAACTGCACATTGAAGTGATCATCGGCAAGTATCACATCCCTTTCTCTCATTTTCGCAAGCACATACTAAATGAAGAGCGAACCTATACCCTACCCGACGGTTCACTGATACTGCTGCCCGAAGAGTGGTTCAGCAAGTATCAGAATCTGCTGGAACTGGGCGAAGAGCGTCAACAAGCCTACCGACTGAAACCTTCGCTGATCGGCATAGCCACCTCGCTGCTGTGCGAGGGCGAACAGGTGAAACTCCCCGTCTATCATCCGCAACAAGCGTTCTCCCCTCCTCCGGGGCTCAAGGCGGAACTTCGGCCGTATCAGCAAAAGGGATTCGGCTGGCTGATGCACCTCTACGAACAAGGCTTCGGCGGCTGCTTGGCCGATGACATGGGATTAGGTAAGACGTTGCAGACGCTGGCACTCTTGCAGGCTGTTTATGGAACGAGAAGCACAGTAGATGAAGTGCAGTTGGCCGCGCCTCTCCAACCCGTTCTTCTCAATGAAATGGGGCAATTTTGTCTGTTTGGCGACTCAGCTTACGAGGAGACACTGCCACTCCCCACCCCTCAAGCGAACCGCGAAGAGGTGAAACTCCGAAAACCGTCGACCCTGATCGTTATGCCTACCTCGCTGCTGCATAACTGGCGAAAGGAGGCCAAACGCTTCACCCAACTCTCGATGGCTGAATACAACAGCGCCACCGTGTTCAAAAAAGGACATCCGGAACTCTTCTTCGGACGTTACCAGCTCATCTTTACCAGCTACGGAATGCTGCGCAACCACATCGACACGCTGCGCACCTATTGCTTCGAGTATGTGATACTCGACGAGAGTCAGCACATCAAAAACAGCGACTCGCTTACCTTCCGCGCAGCCATCGGGCTTCAATCCCACCACCGGTTGGTGCTCACCGGAACGCCGATTGAGAACTCACTCAAGGATCTTTGGGCACAGTTTCACTTTCTGCAACCCGACTTGCTGGGCGACGAGAACAGCTTCGCCAAACGATACATCACTCCCATCCGTCAAAAAGACAACCGGATGGAGCTACGCCTGAGACAGCTCATCAGCCCCTTCATTTTGCGACGCAGCAAGCAAGAGGTAGCGCCCGAACTGCCTCCACTTACCGAGGAGGTGATCTACTGTGACATGACCGACGAGCAGCATCGGATTTACCAACAAGAGAAGAACAGTCTGCGCAACACACTGCTACAAGAGAAGTTGCCCCATCAACAGCCACTACTGGTACTGAACGGCATCACCCGCTTGCGGCAATTGGCCTGCCATCCGTTGATGGTTACGCCCGATTTCATCGGCGAATCGGGAAAGTTGGAGCAGATCATCGACACCTTTGCCACCCTGCAGAGCGAAGGACATAAGGTGCTCATTTTCTCTTCGTTCGTGAAGCATCTGGAACTCGTGGCCGATGCCTTTCGTCAGCGGCAATGGTCTTATGCCCTGCTTACAGGTGCTACAACCCACCGGAAAGAGGAAATCGACCGCTTTGCGCAGACAGATGACATACAGGCTTTCCTCATCTCGCTCAAAGCAGGCGGGGTAGGCCTCAACCTCACACAAGCCGATTATGTCTTTATCATTGATCCTTGGTGGAATCCGGCAGCCGAAGCACAGGCCATTGCCCGCGCCCACCGCATCGGACAAGAGAAGCAGGTGATAGCCTACCGCTTCATCACCCAAGGAAGCATCGAAGAGAAAATTGTTAGGTTGCAAGAAGAGAAACGCACACTGGCCGAAACATTTATTACCGAGAGTGCCGCCCTGCCCCCGCTCACCGATCAGGAGTGGGCGGGACTGCTTCAATAATTTACTTATTCCTTTACTATAAACTAAAAATAAAATGAACAAAGAAATGAATTCCTATAAAATGCTTGTGCTCGACTTAGACGGCACACTGACCAACGCTAACAAAGAGATTAGCACACGCAACCGCGAAGCGCTGATACAGTTACAAGAAAAGGGCGTATTACTGGTACTTGCCTCGGGACGACCCACCTACGGCATCGTCCCCCTTGCCGAAGAACTGCAACTGGAGCACTTTGGTGGCTACATCCTCTCTTACAACGGAGGAGAGATCATCGACTGGAGCAACCGGACGAAGTTATTCGAGAATGTGTTGCCTAACGGAGTCATTCCACATTTATACGCCTGTGCCAACCGCCATCAAGTGGCGATTCTCACCTACGACCAGCAGTACATTGTCACCGAACACCCCAACGACCCGTATGTGGGCAAAGAGGCTTTTCTGAATAAAATGAAGGTTCGCTCGTCCGCAAACTTTCTGAAAGATATCCGTCTGCCTCTGCCCAAGTGCCTCATCGTGGGAGATCCCGATCAGCTTATCTCCATCGAAGAGGAGTTATCTGTAGCGCTGGAGGGAGAGATCAGCGTATATCGCTCGGAGCCCTATTTTCTGGAGTTGGTACCATTGGGCATCGACAAGGCACAATCGCTTGCCGTATTGTTGAATAAGCGAGGCATTGCTCGCGAAGAGATGGTGGCCGTTGGCGATGGGTATAACGACTTGTCGATGATTCAATTTGCCGGAATGGGCGTGGCAATGGCCAATGCGCAAGAAGCGGTAAAGCAGGCGGCCGATTATATCACCCTGTCGAACGAAGAAGATGGAGTGGCAGCAGTCATTGAGCGATTCTTCTGACATTTTTTTGAGAAGCAACCCCGTAATAGGGCACACAGACCTTGAGAACTTCTATTAAAAAAGATTCAATAGCCTAAATGCCTTATTCACAACTAACTTTCCATATCCTACCGCACCATTCGAATTTTCTGCTTATCTTTGTCCGTTATAAGCAAATACAAAAAATGAAAGAAAAGAACCCTTCCAGTGAAATTATTATCGTATTAACAGAACATCCGGTGTTGGGCGTTCTACTCACTCCTTACCTCGCCGAACAATCTCCGGAGGGAGATGAAATTCGATTGATGGAGCAAGCGTTTCATGCTTCGAACAAGGTAATGGAGCAGATGACTGAGGCTGAACGTAAAGCAATAGAGATTGCGTCATACTACACCGAGAAACATTTGATGCAGCTTTATTCGAACGAGAAGATACCTTCGCGCTTTCTCCAAAAGCTATCGACCGATCCGGCAAAAATCAAGAAAACCGTTCGTCCGTATATCGATGAGAAGCTGATTGAGATGGTGAAACTAATCCTTCAGGAAGACCTCACGTTTTATCAGAAACAGAGCAGAAGCAATGTGCTTTATCCGCACAATGCCTACAACATTAACCGTCAGCCGGTAAAAACCTCATTCATTTTTGAACTTAACGGAGCAGAGTTCAGCTATCAATTGGAATGCGAATACGAGGATCGTCCGCTGGCAATTACCGAGCACAAACCCGTGGTGGTAGTGACTACGAGCCAAGCCACCCTCCTATTGGGCATGGAATTGTACTTCTTCGATCACATGGAGTCGTCACGCCTCATGCCTTTCACTAAGCGCACACGGATAACGGTAGATGCCGAACACCTGCAAAAATACATCGACAACATCATTATCCCGATAGCCCGCTACCACAAAATCAGTACACGCGGACTCGATATTTCGAAAGATTTGATCGCCGCAGGACTCGAGGAGGTAGAACATGAAGTATTGGATTGACACAGTCACAAGCTGATTCTTTTTTTAGCATGATATCAGCGTTTTCAAATATTTATTCTAACTTTGTAGTTTAAACCAGAATAAAAAAGAGACGTTATGGAACACCAACTGACGATTTACAACACTTTAGATAGAAAAAAAGAGTTATTCGTACCGATGCATCCACCTCATGTGGGCATGTATGTTTGTGGTCCGACCGTGTATGGCGATGCTCATTTGGGACATGCCCGTCCGGCGATTACGTTCGATGTGCTCTTCCGATATCTTACCCATTTGGGATATAAAGTGCGCTACGTACGTAACATAACTGACGTAGGCCATCTGGAACACGATGCCGACGAAGGTGAAGATAAGATTGCCAAGAAAGCACGCCTCGAACAGCTAGAGCCGATGGAGGTGGTACAGTTTTACCTGAACCGCTATCGGGAAGCTATGGCTGCACTCCATGTGTTGCCACCCAGCATCGAACCTCATGCATCGGGGCATATCATTGAACAGATTGCTTTGGTGAAAGCCATTCTGGAAAACGGATATGCTTACGAAAGCCAAGGTTCAGTGTACTTTGACGTAGTGAAATACAACAAAGACCACCACTATGGCAAACTCTCGGGGCGTAACCTGGACGACATGCTGAATACCACTCGGGAACTGGACGGACAGAGCGAGAAGCGTAATCCGGCCGACTTTGCCTTATGGAAAAGCGCACAGCCCGAACACATCATGCGTTGGCCTTCGCCTTGGAGCGATGGTTTCCCCGGATGGCATGCCGAATGTACAGCTATGGGACGCAAGTATCTGGGCGAAAGTTTCGATATTCACGGTGGCGGTATGGACCTCATCTTCCCTCACCACGAGTGCGAGATCGCTCAGTCGGTTGCCTCACAGGGACATGAAATGGTGCGCTATTGGATGCATAACAACATGATTACCGTGAACGGAACCAAGATGGGTAAGTCACTCGGCAACTTCATCACCCTCGAAGAGTTCTTTACCGGATCGCATCCGCTGCTCACGCAAGCCTATAGCCCAATGACTATCCGTTTCTTTATTCTTCAGGCGCACTACCGCAGCACGGTAGACTTCAGCAACGAAGCGCTGCAAGCCTCCGAAAAGGGACTGCAACGACTAACCGAGGCCATGGATGGATTGAAAAGGATTACCCCTTCGCCCACATCGACCGTAGAGGTGAAAGGATTGCGCGCTAAATGCTACGAAGCCATGAATGACGATCTGAACACACCAATCGTTATTTCTCACTTGTTCGAAGGCGCTCGCGCCATCAACAATGTGATAGCCGGCAACAACACCATCTCTGCCGAAGACCTCGAAGAGCTGAAAGCCGTTTTCAACCTCTTCTTGTTCGAAATAATGGGAGTGAAAGAAGAAGCCGGTTCATCGGACGGACGCGAAACAGCCTATGGCAAGGTAGTTGACATGCTGCTCGAACAGCGCATGAAAGCAAAAGCAAATAAGGACTGGGCAACTTCAGACCTAATCCGTAACGAGCTAACAGCCATTGGTTTTGAAATTAAAGATACGAAAGATGGTTTCGAGTGGAGACTGAACAAGTAACTCTTCCGATTCATCACACAAAGAAATAGAAAGTCCCACAGCGTTTTCGATGAAAAAGCTGTGGGACTTTCTATTTCCTTTTTTTCTCATCATTCGTTAAAAAGCCTGCAAAAGGCATTCAATAGGTTGCCCGTGTTGCAAGCGTACGGTGAGTTCGGTTTGCTGGGCACGACGAACAACGCGTATCTGCTCCTGTGGCATCACTACCTTCCAGCCCCCTTTCAGTACGATTGTCTTTTCAATGGGGCGACTCGGTTCTTTAGTCGTATACTCCTTTTCGAGTATGTTCAGGTTGGGATCGCAAACGCTGAAGCGAATGTAGTCTTTATCGGGTTGGTGCATCACCAGCACTTCGGCTGGAAGCGATTGAAGCAGTTCATCGCCTTGCGGTTGATAAGCTTCGAAGGCAGCATAAGCAGTGATTCGGGTAGTTTCGTCGAACACCACATGGGCGGTATCATCTCTACGCAACACACGATAACCACGCTCCTCTTCTACTCTCTTCAACTGAGAAGCATCGGGCTGAATCAACACCATGTATTCGTAACTGCTCCCCTTAGGAGCCTGTCCGTGGTCTATCCAGGCTGAGGCAAAGACTCCGCTGGTCTGTGCACGTGTTTTTTCGTGAAGTGATTGCTGCTCGGCTACTTGCGTGCGAACAGTGCCTTCGACTACATGATAGTAGTTATCGTACCCATCGGTCAACCAATAACGACCGGTCGCAGGTTTCTCACCACCGCGATAGGCACACTGAAAGAGCGTTGTCTCGGTTGGGTAAACAGTATTGCTATTGCTAATGCCCGAACCCAGACAGATCATCCGATTATCGAAGCAGAATACTGACTTACGGGCTACGAAATCGGAGGTAAAGTTCTTTAGTTCACGTTCCATGAGCTTCATGGCAAAAACCCCGTTCGCTCCGTTCAAAGCGCTGCTGCCAGAGAAGTTTTCTTTGGATTTAGCCATCGTAGTGCCTCGTAATGGGCTATCAAGAAGAGCAAGCGGCAAATGAATGGTAGTTGTTCCGGGCAAACGATTCCAATCCCAGCCCTGCGCTACAAATCCACTTGCGTCACGCGATACCGGATGACCCTTACCAAAAATCTGCACCGAACCGTAGCTCTGGTAGCGTCCGTAACGGTTGTCTTTGGCATAAATCTCGGCCCCCCACACATCGGTATTATAACCTTTGAGAGTAACCATCCAGTTGGCACGACGGAATATACCGGCCGATCCGTAGTTGTAAACGAAGAATCCTTGCGGAGCTTTAGCAGGCAGAATGCCTTGTTCTTTAAAATAGGCCGACTGGGGTGTCTTATGATCGCTCAATAATCGGAGGTAATCAGCGGCTAAACCGTGATCAAATGAATCGCCGTTAGCCGATAAATCACCTGCCAGCGCCAAGGAAGCAAAGGCAGCTACATCGTCTTTATTCATGGAGCCCCCAAAAGGATGGCGGCCACTGATGCCAATGCCCCATTCGTACAGATTGCAGTAGTTGCGCATGGCTAAAAAGGCCGATTTCAACGCTTTTCGTCCGGAAACAGACACCTCATATTCGGTACCACTAGTAAAAGCAATAAACTGACCGAGCACAGCAAACACACCGGTGGTATAAGCGGGATAGAAACCACCGTGATGAAACGTTGTACCATCTACCTTAATGCCACCAAGGGTGCCCGGCGTATAATTCAAAGAGGTCGAAACCCAGCGAGACAAGCCTTTCAAGGCTCTATCCCTTTCTCGTTCATCGGGCATCAACAGCGCTGAGATGGTTTTTGCCATCAATAAGGTGTGCCAGGAGTCGAGTAGTTCGTCACGTCCGTACTGATAGGGTTTACGGGTTTCCTGCAATGCAGCCCAGAAACACAATGCCGACAAAATAGCATCGCGATTGGGACGTCCATAAATCGCTTTCCGCATCAGCCAAGCAGTGGTATATATTTTACGTACTTGGTATCCATAATGGTGATTAGTACCCATGCCACTACCAAAAGCAAAACCTTGATCGATGGCATAATCGAATACCGTGAAGTAATTCTTCTGCGCTTGGATTGAGTGATTGTAAGTAGCATCGTAAGCAAAACCTGAAAGCATGGTTTCTAAATCATTCCACGAAATTTCGCCTTTCGTACGATCGAGCTCATCGGGTGCTACCAGAGGAGCGCCCGTAAACCCCAACCCCGAACGACTGATTTGTGCGGTCTGAAATAGTTTATATGCCGCATCAACCTGCTCCTTAGGTGCTTTCTTCACATCAACGGCTTCGCTCACACGTTTTTCGATCAGGCACAGCTGTTGGCGTTGTTCCTCGCTAAGCTGTGCGGTCAGAGGCAGTTCATAGGTGTATTGCTCCCATTGCCACACCCTGCACCAATGCCACAAATCACGAAAAGAGAGGGCATTGTTGTAGGGAATTTGCTGGTCGGGGGTAGTGCGCAGGTTCATCTCTTTCATGGGAAAAGTGAGGCGATCGATGAAAATTCGTCCCTTTTGCTTGGGGGCTATCAGTCGATAAGCAACGATTTCCTTGGATTGTTTGCCTCCTTGCATGTGCTCGAAAGATATCCAGCAAGCACGCCAACCGGTGGCCTTGAGCTGATAAGCGAACCCATAAGAGACCTCGCCCTCTTTATCCAAAAACGCTACCCGAATGGAATCGTTCTGCGACTTCTCATTATATATCCACAGCGTAATTCCGTGCGAAGCTTCTTTCTTCTTATCCAGACGCAACGGCTCGATAGAGACTTCGAGCGTTGCTCCCGGCTTGTAGCTCCATTCCAAACTCTGAGTTCCCTCTTTGTAATAAAGAGAAGAGAGCGCTAGCTTGCTTCCGCTGTTGCCCGTAAAACTCTCCGGAATCTGATCTTCAAAACCGATGAATTGGGGAAAAACAGCAGAAGACACCAAAAGATAGAGGCATAGGAAAAAGAGGCGAGTCATAGATTAGTTCGTTTAGTGATTTAATAAGGTATAGAGGAAGAAAGAATGCGCTCGTTATACCAAGGATCACCTGCTTGTTTGAGCAGAACAGCCAGCTGACCAAAAAGTTGTTTCACGACTTCGGGATGCTCCTGAAGCGGTAGGTTGTTCAATTGGTATGGATCTTCCAGATCATCGAAGAGCAGGCTCTTTTTCAATTGCTTCGTCTGCCGATCGATGTATAATGCAAGAGTGTATCGTGTTGTTTTAATGCCTCTTGATGAAGGGAAATAAGACTGCACCAATCCGTTGGAGTCTTTCTCGCCATCGACGTTTTGAATGTACAATGTACCTGTGGGTCGAGCAACAGCTGCTTTTTCATCGAGAAGCAGAGGCGAAAAGTCGGTCCCTTGAACTTCGGCAGGAATCAATGGAGCCAAACCACAGAGTCCAAGAAGCGTGGGCATCACGTCGGGGGTAGAGAGTAGAAGATCGTCTACACGCGGACGAATGCGTTCGGGGAAACGAACCAAAAACGGTACATTCATCGACTCAGCATAAGGAGAGTTCTTCGGATCATCTGTGTACTGGCTGCAAAGTGTCTCGCCATGATCGGACGAAAACACCACTATGGTATTCTTATCCAATCCTAACTCTTTCAGTGCTGCAAGGATCTGTCCGAATGCACGGTCAACCCCGGTTACCGAGGCAAAGTAGTAGGGAGCCGATGCCGCCTTTTTCCTCTTCGAATCGGCATTGGGACGAATCAGCAGACGGTTTAAAGGTACATCTTTATACAGATTGAAATCCTCTTCCATACAGTCGTCAAGCGAGCTGTAAGGACTGTGAGGCGGATTCATGCTCACCATCATAAAGAACGGTTTACGCGTATCGCGCACATGATCCTTATTTCTAAGATAAGACACTACTTTATCGGCCTCGTGAAGCGGCGACCACTCTTTGGGGTCGTGACGCTGCCCGTTGGTATCCCAATAATGAGGATTCTTGTGCTCATCAAATGTGCCGTAGGAGTACCAGTAGTTAAAACCATGGCGTCGTTCGGGCGGGGTATAGGCATCCCAAACGGGACGTTGCTTCTCAACATACTGCCCCGGACGTGCCGGATCATTGGGGGTAGGATAATCCAAATGCAGTTTACCAAAGTAAGCACAGTCATATCCTGCCTTCTGAAAGACATCGCTGATGCACTCGGCATCGACACGCAACGAACTGATGGGGCGATTGGAGTTACAATTCAGTGGCACCCCGCTTTGATGGGGATACATGCCGGTAAGCAACATACCCCGATGCGGACTACTGAGCGGACAGTTGCTTTGAGCCGATGTAAGCACCACCGACTCGCGTGCAAAAGCATTCAAATGAGGCGTGTGCACCGGATCGGCCTTGAAGCGAACCTGTTCGCGAAAGCCATCTTGATTCCAGAACTCCAACGCGTGATTGCGAAACTGATCGGGAAAAATGTATATGATATTGGGTTGCTGAACCTCGGTTTGGTGCACCTGACGGGTTTTACAGCCCGGAAGTGCAAGTAAACTGAGTCCACCCAAGAAGAGTCCAAGTGGGGTTTTCATGGCAAAGGTGTTATTAGTTCTTTTCAAGGTCACGTTTACGCATCAATGCTTCGAGGAAGTAATAATCGGCATAGTTTAACGGCACATCAATCTCGGCACCGTGAGGAATACTACCGACCGAATGCATCAGGATAAAATTTCCGTTGGTACCAACTTTGGCACGGTAAGCCGGAGAGGCCAGGCTCTTGAGAATAGCATCGGCCGTTTGCTTGTAGTTCTTTTCGGGTAGGTAAGTGCTCATCTCATACAAAGCCGAAGCGGTACATGCGGCAGATGAAGCATCGCGCGGTTCGTTCGGTCTGTTTGGAGCATCGTAATCCCAATAGGGCACGAGGTCTTCGGGCAGGTTTTTGTGCTTAAAGATAAGATCGTAGATTCTCTCCGACTGATCGAGATACTTCTTATCGTGTGTATAGCGATAGCAAATGGTATATCCATAGATAGCCCATGCTTGCCCGCGCGCCCAGATAGATTCATCGGCATATCCTTGAGCCGTCTGCTTGCCACGTACTTCTCCTGTTTCGGGATCGTAGTCAATCACATGATAGCAGCTGTTATCGGCGCGGAAATGATTGGCCAGTGTAGTATCGGCATGTTTCACGGCAATGTTATAGAACGTAGAGTCTCCGCTCAATGCAGTAGCTTCGAACAAGAGCTCAAGGTTCATCATATTATCAATGATAACAGGGCATTTCCAACCACGTGTGCCTTGCCAGCCCTTATCGGCATCCCATGATTGAATGACACCGGCATGAGGACGAAAGCGAGTAGAGAGCGATCGGGCTGTTTCAACGATTACATCCTTATATTCTTTTTTGTCGGCCATGCGGTAGCCATTCAGATAGCTGCAACCAATCATAAAACCAACATCGTGATGCCATTTAAGGTACTTCACCGAATCTAAATCTTCAGTATACTTCTCGGCCAACGGCAACCACTTCGGGTCTCCGGTTAGTTCGTAAGTCAACCACATACTGCCCGGAAAAAAACCAGAACACCAGTCATCCATCGGAATATAGACGATGCTACTATCCTCACGAATCGTACGGGGGTTCAGAATCTTTCCCGATTGCTCAATCAGGTTTGTCTGAAGCGTATGTTGCGCCACAGCATTATTAATATTGTCCTGAATAAAGTCAGTTTCAAACGGTTTCTGACTACTGCAACCGGTCAGAACAAGAAAGGAAAGTCCTAATGCACTAAGAGTAATTCTCATAATAATGGATTCTATGTTATTAACTTCTGGATATCTATGCCGCAAAAATAGATGAATTGAATGAGTTTGACCTTCATAAATCATCCAATTAAAAGACATGTTTGGTACATTTACAGCATAGAACATTAAATAAAGGCGAACGACACGCTATGAGAATCCTTTAAAAATCATTTTCCCTTTCAGTGACCACCAAGATGAGGTCGGCGATGAATTTACTTTGCGATAATCGAAGTAAGCGGATGCCGAGCCCCCTTAACTGTTTTCAAGAAGGCTTTAGCCGATCCGAAGTTAAGGTATAAATCGAGCCGAACAGGAAGATGATTCCTATCGTCGGTAATGTAAAACGTAATCACTTCTTTTTCTTTTCCTTTTTTATACTCTACAAGAGAGAATACCAAACAGCGATAAGTAGTGTCGTTCTCTGCTGTTATATTTTTAGCTCCACGATAAATCAGCGTTTGATCTTCTACCCCCTTGCCCGTTGCCATGGCAAACTTAATGTGTTGCCCAATAGCATAATCGCCTGGATTATAAGAACGCGCCTGTGCCAAAATACTCAACATATCGTAGATACAGCGACTATCACTTAGCAGCGTTTCTACCACTTCACCATCGCGGTAGGTTCGTTTCTGATTAACGTAGCACAACCCATCACGGTAAGAGAAGCGTGCCTCATCAACCGTATAACGTTTACCCTCTTCGGCTCCTTTACGAAACGAAAGAGGTTCCATCTTTTCGCCAATCACGCTGGTAAGCGTATCACGCATTTTAAAGAAGAAATCGGCTTTCGAACTCCCGATAGCCAACAAATTGATTCGATAAGCCGGCTTAGAATGATAGGTCGTAGCATTCGTAGTCAAACTGGCTAATCCGGCTTTTACCCAAACAAACTTCCAGTTAAAATAGAGATCATACATGACATGTTCGCCCGACTTGAATGCATCATTCTTCGCTTCGCACTGTGCCCCGGCAGGGAGTGCCGGCCACAATAAAAACAAAAGAAGTAGCCAAACGAAACCTCGGCTACGATTAGTTTCTCCGGTTTCGATCATTGTTTTGATTATTTCTGTTCTTTTTCTTTCTGTCTTCATCAGGTTTTTGTTTTTTAAGTTCATCCAACTTTTGTTTATCAAGCGGAAGAGCTGTTACATTCCAATCTTGCTCAAGTTCCCAATTCGCTTTTAGTTCCAACATCTGCGGATAGTAATAGACCATTTCCGGTTGACGTTTTTCTTCATAGCTACCGGTATCCCATCTGCCATTGTTATTTTTATCTTCAACCAAACGGGCAGTATATTTACCTGGATTCAAGTAATAAAAATCGGCTTTCCCTTCGATAACGGGCACCTGTCGCAACACTTTATCTTGCATATCGAGCAACTGCAAAAAAGCAGTGGTGTTTAGACCCGACAGGTTAAAGAAGATGGCACCATATTCCTCTTGCGTTCGTACTTTGAAGGACTGCTTGATCTTATCTGAGAACAATCCGTATTGCCCCTTAAAGGCAGTCGAGTCGACCGAGAATTCATATTCTTTGCCGTAGTCCCACTCGTAATAGAAATTGTATTTCCGCTTAAGCAAGGAGTCTTGTTCGAGAACAAAAGGAATCTCTTTCCACAACGTATCTACTTTCTCACGCAAATGAACCGCTCCACTGTCATACGACAAGATAGGCTCTTCAAATGTCAGTGAGATATAGTCATATATATCCATACTCGATGGTGCGTGTGTATTAACGGACAGAAACTTCGTAGGCTCGGACACTTCCTCGCTCCCTTTCTTCTTTTTTTTCTGAATGGGTTCTTTCTTCTCTTTTTTGGCCACCAACTGCAATGTATCGGTACGAGGCACCAATTGGTTTAACGTATCTGTATACAAATAGTTCAATTGAATGGCTAAGGTGTCTTGTTTATAAAGCAGAGAATCTTTTATCCAGTAATGAATGGTATCGTTATGAAGGCTCTTTTCGATGATAAAAGCACCCTTCTCATCAAAGTTTAGCCCCTTCAAGGTTGGCAGTGTATCGGCAGGTGCTGCAAAATAGAGTGTGATTTTTCGTGGAGTGAGTCGTTCATTCTTGATAAGGTATTGCGAGGCAAGTGTCTCTTTGAAAGAGCGAAGAATGACGTGGTCGGGCAGGTAATAGGTATGATTTCTCTCTACAATGGTATCAATGGTCAGCGAGTCAATCCATGTGGTGTCTTTGCGCATACGCTCCTCGAATCTTGGAATAATCAACGAGTCATTGAACGCCAACGCTTCACTCTTTTGTGAGAAAGTAAAGTTTTGATCGGAATCATTCAAACCAAAGATATGATATTTACCGGGGGCTATTCCGCGGATGACAAAGCGCCCTCGACTATCAGTACGAGCCACACGATCAAAAGGCAGTTTAATAAATGCGGAATCGTTTAGGTTGGAGTGAAGCCCCACAAGTATGCCCTTGACAGGTTCAAGTGTTTCGGCTTCGAGCACAACTCCGGCTACCTCCATTGTATCAATCACGCTTCCAGTAGAGAAGGTAAAGGCAAAATCTCCGAGTGGATTTCCTTCATTATTATCGACAATGGCATCCGAAAAATCAATCGTATAGGTAGTATTTGCCTTAAGCGAATCAAGCAGTTCAATCGTAATCTTCTTTCCTCCGGGTTTAATTTCGGGTTGTTGCACCTGCGGAGGAGAAATAACAACTTTTTCATTGGCCTTCTCTAGTTTGATGAATTCGTCAAACTCCACCACTATACGCTTCTTGGTATTGTTAAGCGCACCCGCTACTGGCGAACTACCAATAAAGCGAGGCGGGGTCTCGTCGATAGGGCCACCATCGGGTCGTCCGATACTGGCACAAGAATAAAAAGCAGCCACCAGCATGGCTACCCCCAATACATTGCGAACAAGTCGCTTCCAAGTATAATTTGTCCGATAGATCATGTTGCAAAAATAAACGTTCTCTACCAATTAATGTCATACTTTACGCTAATTAATTGAAATATATTCGTTGTTATATCCTTATTTCCGCTTTTACAGAAACGATCTATCTTAATTAGAGAAAAACATCGTTAAAAAAACACACTATTCGGAACGCCTGTATTCATTTTTACATTACTTTTACGCCAGAAACTTTGCAGGCATTCAGAGTTTTCTTGTTTCACAATTAGAATGCTACTGATTATAGATGCACACATCATAAGTAAATTAATTTATAAACATTGAATATAAATCGAAAGTATGAAAAGTAAAGTTGCATTATTTGCATTTTGTTTCGCTCTGTTTAGCTGTGGTCAAAAAGGGCAAATGGGGATGGGTGGCATACCAGAATATACCGTAATGACCTTGCAGCCTGCCAGCAGTGAGTTAAATCGCACATATCCCGCTATTATTAAAGGGAAACAAGATGTCGAAATTCGTTCGCAAGTAGCCGGATTCATTACAAAGGTATGTGTTGACGAAGGATCGGTTGTACGCAAAGGGCAAACATTATTTATCATTGATCCCGTACAGTACCAAGCGGCTGTTCAATCGGCCGAAGCCAGTGTACAGGTTGCTAGGTCGGGGGTAGCTACACAACAGCTAACGGTAAACAATAAGCGCGAGTTGCTGAAAAAGGAGATCATCAGTCCATATGATATGGAGATGGCCGAAAATCAGCTGGCGTCGCAGAAAGCATTGTTGGCACAAGCCAATGCTCAACTCATCAATGCCCGTCAAAACCTATCCTTCACCAACGTAAAAAGTCCTTCGGACGGTGTGGTAGGAACAATTCCTTTCCGCGTAGGAAGCCTCGTTAGCAGTGCAACCACCACTCCGCTAACCACCGTTTCAGACATTTCGGCAATGTATGTTTACTTTTCGATGAACGAAAAGCAGCTACTCGACATGACTCGCGAAGGAGGAACAATGAAAGAAATTTTGGCAAAGATGCCTCTCGTTCAACTGCGTCTTATTGACGGAACGATCTATGCCGATAGCGGCCGGATAGAGACTCTGAGCGGTGTAATAGAGCCAGCAACAGGCGCGGTAAGCATGCGCGCTACTTTTCCCAACAAACGCAATGTATTGCGCAGTGGAGGAACCGGATCGGTATTGATTCCATACACCGAGAAGAATGCACTAATCATTCCACAGAAAGCAACCTACGAGATACAGGACAAGAAATTTGTCTTTTTGGTAACCGATAGTGCCACTACCCAAACAACCGAGATTAAGATATTCCCTATTGACAATGGGCAAAACTATGTTGTTACTTCCGGCTTAAAGGTAGGCGACAAGATTGTTGTCGAAGGAGTAGGCACCAGCGTGAAAGACGGAATGAAGATTCAACCTAAAGAAACGAAATAAACAATGAAGCTTGATAGATTTATTAACCGTCCGGTATTATCGACAGTCATCTCGATCATTATCGTCATCCTGGGTATTCTCGGACTTATAGCTCTGCCTGTGACGCAGTATCCTGATATCGCGCCACCAACCATACAGGTAAGTACCGACTACACGGGAGCTAATGCACAGACCGTACTTAACAGCGTCATCGCTCCGCTCGAAGAGCAGATTAATGGGGTAGAAAACATGATGTATATGACCTCTACGGCCACCAATACCGGAAATGCCACCATTCAGGTATACTTCAAACAGGGTACAGACCCCGATATGGCTGCCGTAAACGTGCAGAACCGTGTAGCTAAAGCACAAGGGCTATTGCCGGCCGAGGTTACCAAAGTGGGCGTTATTACTACCAAACGCCAAACCAGTATGTTGATGGGCTTCTCGCTCTACAGCTCAGACGATAAATACGATTCGGAATTCCTCGAAAACTACGCTAAAATCAACATTATCTCCCAGGTACAACGGGTAAGCGGTGTAGGTGATGCCATGGTCATGGGGTCCGACTACTCCATGCGCATTTGGTTGAAACCCGATGTTATGTCAGAATACAAGTTGATGCCTACCGACATCAGCAATGCACTGGCCGAGCAAAACATTGAAGCGGCGCCCGGACAGTTTGGCGACCAGGGCAACCAGTCATTTCAGTACGTGATGAAATACAAAGGGCGTCTACAAACCGAGGTAGAGTTTGGCGATATCGTAGTGCGTGCCACTCCTGATGGCGAAATACTACGTCTTAAAGACGTGGCTACGATTGAACTTGGTCGCCTAAGCTACGGGTTTCGAAACAACGTAAACGGCCACCCGGGTGTAACAACCATGATCTACCAAACGGCAGGTTCCAATGCAACCCAAATTGTTGGCAACATCAAAACCTTACTCAAAGATATGGAAAAGGAGTTGCCTCCCGGTGTCAAGGTCGAGATCTTACTTGATAGTACCGACTTCTTGTTTGCCTCCATACACGAAGTGTTGATTACGCTACTCGAAGCATTCATCCTTGTATTCATCGTGGTGTATATCTTCTTGCAAGACTTCCGCTCCACGTTGATTCCTACCATTGCCATCCCCGTATCGTTGATCGGCACGTTCTTTATCCTTTACCTCATCGGGTTTAGTATAAACCTGCTCACCCTTTGTGCAATGATTCTCGCCATTGCGATTGTGGTCGATGATGCCATTGTAGTGGTCGAGGGGGTTCATGCCAAACTCGACCAAGGCTACAAGTCGGCACGCATGGCCTCTATCGACGCCATGAACGAGCTTTCGGGTGCTATCCTCTCCATTACTATGGTGATGATGTCGGTATTTATCCCCGTAAGCTTCATGAGTGGAACCTCTGGAACGTTCTACCGTCAATTCGGTTTAACAATGGCTTTCGCTATCGGACTCTCAGCACTAAACGCATTGACGCTAACCCCTGCCCTCTGTGCCATCTTATTGAAACCTCACAACGCTGATGGTAGCCCTAAGAAGATGAGTTTCATCGACCGCTTCCACACCTCGTTTAATGTAGCCTATGACAAGACGTTGAAGAAGTATAAAAACGGCGTACTGCTCTTTATTCATCACCGTTGGTTGGCATTTGGTAGCGTAGTGGCAGGCATTGTTCTGCTTATCGGGTTGATGATGTACACCCCTACCGGATTGGTTCCCAACGAAGATACCGGCACCATCTTTGCCGTTGTCGATCTACCTCCTGCTACCTCGCAAGAGCGCACCATCATTGCGATGGATGAGATAGACAAACTGTTGGCTAACACCCCGGGACTCAAAAGCCGAACTCAAATTATCGGATATAGCTTTATTGCCGGACAAGGTAACAACTACGGTACCTTCATTTGTAAGCTAAAAGATTTTGATAAACGCGGCAAAGGCGAAGACGTAAACTCAATGATCGGTAGGCTTTATATGCAAACCAAAGCGCAGATTAAAGATGCCCGAGTCATGATCTTTGCTCCACCGATGATTCCCGGATACAGTATAACGAATGGTTTCGAGGTGAATCTTCAGGATAAAACCGGTGGAGACTTAAATAAGTTCTTTGGAGTTACCCAAGATTTCTTAGCCAAGTTAACCGAACGCCCCGAAATAGCGACTGCTCAAACGGCATTTAATCCAAATTTTCCGCAATATATGATCGATATTGATGCGGCAAAGTGTAAACAGGCAGGTTTAAGTCCCAATACCATTTTGACCACACTGCAAGGTTACTTCGGTGGTATATACACCTCGAACTTCAACCGTTTCGGTAAGCTTTATCGGGTGATGATACAGGCCGATCCTAGTGCTCGCATCAACCCCGAATCGCTCAACTCCATCAAGGTGCGCAATGGAAATGAAATGGCCCCTATCACCCAGTTCATGACCCTAAAGAAAGTTTATGGACCAGACAACATCAAGCGTTTCAATATGTATACCGCCATTGCCATCAACGGTTCGTCGGCTCCGGGCTATAGCTCGGGCGAGGCCATCAAAGCCATTGAAGAGGTAGCTTCACAATCGCTCCCCACAGGCTATGGATATGAATATTCGGGCATGACGCGTGAAGAGCAAAACACCGGTAGCAGTACTACAGCCATCATTTTTGCCCTTTGTTTGGCATTCGTATACCTGCTGCTTAGTGCGCAGTACGAAAGTTACATTCTGCCGTTGGCCGTTATCCTCTCTATCCCATTCGGATTGGCAGGTAGCTTCATCTTTGGCTGGATGATGGGTGTAGAGAACAACATCTATATGCAAATCGCCCTTATCATGCTGATGGGTCTATTGGCAAAGAATGCCATCCTGATTGTAGAGTTCGCACTCGATCGCCGACGAATGGGTATGAGCATTACTTGGGCTGCCGTGTTGGGTGCCTCTGCTCGTCTGCGGCCTATTCTGATGACATCACTCGCGATGGTTATCGGTTTGCTTCCATTGATGTTTGCCAGTGGCGTAGGAGCTAACGGTAACAGCACATTGGGAACGGGTGCTGTAGGAGGTATGTTAATTGGTATGATTTGCCAGATCTTCGTGGTTCCGGCGCTCTTCGTTGCCTTCCAGTACTTGCAAGAGAAAATCAAACCGATGGTGTGGGACGACATCGACAACACGGATGCGCAGCCCGAAATTGAACAATACGCTAAATAATGGATAGAATGAAAAAAAAGATACTAACGATGCTATGTGTAACTGCGCTATTGAGCAGCTGTCACATCTATAAATCGTATGACCGCCCCGAAGAGTTACGGACTAATGGTCTGTATCGCGATACGCTGGAGAGTGGCAATTCCATGTTGGGTGAAGATACCGCCAACTTTGGTAATCTGCCCTGGCAAGAGGTCTTCACCGACCCACAACTGCAAGCTTATATCTCCCAAGGTTTAGCCGATAACACGGATCTGCAAACGGCTATCCTAAAAGTGAAAGAGTCGCAGGCGGCACTGTTGTCCGCTCGCCTGGCCTATGCTCCGTCATTGGGATTATCGCCTCAAGGTACGTTGAGCAGTTTTGATAAAGGCACTGCCACCAAAACATACTCGCTACCTGTTACAGCCAGTTGGGAGATTGATCTCTTCGGAAAGCTACTCAATGCCAAGCGAAATACACAAACCGTTTTGTTGCAGAGCCAGGCTTACCAACAGGCGGTACAGACGCAACTCATTGCAGCTATTGCCAACACGTACTATACGCTACTAATGCTCGACCAACAGCTGATTATCTCGCAACAAACAGCCGATATCATGAAGCACAATGTAGCAACCATGCGTGCCATGAAAGAGGCTGCTATGACCAATGCGGCAGCCGTATCGCAGAGCGAAGCTGCTTATGCACAAGTGCTCGCCTCGTTACCGGCCATCCGTCAAGGTATCCGTGAGACGGAGAATGCCCTTTGCATGTTGCTCAAGCAAACTCCTCAAACGGTGAAACGAAGTACCTTGGAAGAACAGAAACTTCCTTCAGAATTTTCGATTGGTGTACCCTTGCAGTTGCTAGCTAATCGTCCCGATGTAAAAGCCGCTGAAATGGCATTGGCTGCTACCTATTACAATGCCAATTCGGCTCGTGCAGCTTTCTATCCGCAAATCACTATCAGCGGTTCGGCCGGATGGACCAACAATGCAGGAGGCCTCATTCTTAATCCCGGTAACTTACTGGCTTCGGCTATCGGTTCGCTCACCCAACCACTCTTTTACCGCGGAAGCAATATCGCTCGTCTCAAAATAGCTAAAGCACAACAAGAAGAGGCAAAGTTGGCTTTTGAACAGGCGTTACTAAATGCAGGAAGTGAAGTAAGCAATGCCTTGTCATTGTACCAAACCACTGCCGAGAAAGCAACAGCTCGTACACTTCAGGTAGAGTCTTCGCAAAAAAGCGCGGAGTATACTAAAGAGTTGTTTCAACTGGGCAGTTCAACTACCTATTTGGAGGTACTATCGGCCGAGCAGTCGCTGCTCAACGCACGCCTGTCACAGGTGTCAGACCAATTTGACCAGATGCAAGCTGTCGTGAGCCTTTACCGGGCATTAGGCGGGGGAAGAGAAGAGTAACTTTAAATACATACGATTATGATTAGTCCGTTAGCTTACGTAGACCCACAGGCCAAGATCGGGAAAAACGTCACGATTCAACCTTTTGCCTGCATCGATAAAAACGTCGAAATCGGAGACGATTGCGTGATTATGTCGTTTGCCAGTGTCTTGCCGGGTACCCGAATGGGAAAAGGAAATAAGATATATCAGCATGCCGTATTGGGGGCCGAACCTCAAGATTTTCACTTTACAGGAGAAGAGAGCGAGTTGATTATTGGCGACAACAACCACATCCGTGAAAATGTGGTGATCAGCCGTGCCACGCTCAGTGGTGACCAAACCATCATCGGCAACGAAAACTTCCTGATGGATCGGGTACACATCTGTCACGATGCTCGCATAGGCAATAACTGTGTAGTCGGAATCGGCAGCGTCATTGCCGGCAAGTGCGTGCTAAGCGATTGTGTCATCCTGAGTGGCAATGTAAGCCTTTATCAGCACTGTCGCGTAGGTAGCTGGTCGTTGATTCAAGGTGGCAGCCGCATTTCGAAAGATGTACCTCCGTATGTTATCATATCGGGCAATCCGGCCGAGTATCATGGGGTCAATGCTACCGTGATGCAACAGCATCACACTATATCCGAGAAGATCTTGCGTCATATCGCCAATGCTTATCGCCTTATCTATCAAGGAAATTTCAGCCTGTTTGATGCCTTGCAGAAGATTGAAGAACAAGTGCCGATGAGTGAAGAGATTCGTGTCATCATTGATTTCTGTCGAGAGTCTAAACAAGGGGTAGTGAAATAAAAGGCCTATTCATCGAACTCCAAGACCCAGACCGTTTCTATACAAGCGAAGGATTTTGTCCTATGATACAGTGGACAAAATCCTTCGCTTGTATAAAATAAACAGCTGTTTATTCGAACTCTAGCGTACCGAAAAAATCGGGACGATGGAAGTCGGGCTTCTCAATTTCAATGGGATTCCACGAAAGGAAATGGGGCGTTTGCAATTCATCGCCACATTTATAGAAGTTTGCTTTTATCGTTTCACCGTCCAGTGACGTGATGTTGTGCTTAAAGAAAACCGTATAAGGAATAATAAGAGCTACATCCCAAGAGGTCTCTTCCATCCGTTCGGGAAAAGGCTCACGCCCCAAGCTCGACCAGCGTTGCACACCGTCCATCAGCTCTTGCGGTGCACGTTCGCGATTGGCGCGCTCCTTGCCTGCCCCTATCAAAATGGTTCCGATACAGTTGCACTCGAAATTGTAGTAAATGCCATCGGCTGCGGGAATAGAGAAAAACTCAACGCACGAATCTGTCCAGACGTCGCCGTTGTCTACACCATATCGGGCGCGTACTGTTGCCTCTTTGACGTTGAAATGGAGCAAAATGGAGTTATCGGTGTGAGCTATGCGAAAGGCTACTTTGGGTTTATAAGGATAAGTCGGCCAATTGACATGGTCAATGGGTTGGAATCCGATTCGCTCTTCATCCAATAGCTCGGGTAGTGCACTAACAGCTACGTTAGCCACACTGATCTTCTTTACTTTCATATCGTAGTTAGTTTGATTGCGATGTGTATTAACGTACAAATGTAATCACTTTCTTTCAAACTGCGGTAGGGGAATTGAACTAAATGTTATATATTTGTGCCAAACACTCCTTAACCTCATAAATGTAGTGAAGAAACTTTTCATTTATTACTTATTAGCATTTAGTACAATCGCTATTTGGGCACAAGATAGAGAATTAACATTCAGCCATCTAACAACGAACGATGGACTTTCTCAATTTTCCGCAAACAGTCTCTATATTGATGAGAATGGCATGCTATGGATCGGTACTCGAGAAGGGTTAAATCGATACAACGGCAATGACATTAAAACCTACAAGCTAGAAAAAAACAATCCGTACAGCCTTTTTTGCAATACCGTGATCCGAATTACCGGTAACAAGCAAGGTAAAATATACCTACTATGCACCGAAGGAGTGGCCCAATTCGACTTCCATTCACAGCGCTTCAACACACTACTTCAAGGCAATGTAACCGGTATCTACTATAAAGAAAAACTCTATATCGGCAAAAAGAACGAGATATATGTGTTTAATGAACATACACAGAACTTTGATTTATATTATCAGCTAGCCGTGAAGGATGCTGTTATTTCCTGTTTACATCTCGACAATAAAAAAAACTTGTGGATAGGTACCGAAAACAATGGAGTTTATAAGCTCCTTGCCGACAAACAACTGGTACATCCGATCGAACGAGGAAATATTACAAGCATTTATGAAGACTCGAAGCAAGAGTTATGGATCGGGAGTTGGGACAAGGGATTGTTTCATATCGAAGCAAACGGACAAATAGAAAACCTGCGACACAACCCAAGCAACAAACACAGCATCTCGTCCGACTTTGTAAGAACCTGCTGCGAAGACGATGCAGGAAACATTTGGATTGGTACGTTTCAAGGCCTGAATTGTTACAATAAACGCAACAAACAAATAGACAACTATACCCAAAACAGAGACAAGACAGAGGGGCTAACCCACTCTTCCATCTGGTCTATTGTAAAAGATCCCCAAGGAACACTTTGGTTGGGAACATACTTTGGAGGGGTAAACTATTTCAATCCGGAGTATGAAATTTACACCCGCTATAAAACGGCAGATAACGGACAGAATGGGCTAAGTAGCCCGGTAGTAGGGCGCATGACCGAAGATCGGCTAGGCAACCTATGGATATGTACTGAGGGGGGAGGAATCAACATCTACGATCGCAAAAACAAAACCTTCAAATGGTTGAAACAAGAAGCAGGACGCAATAGCATCTCGCACAACAACGTAAAAGCTATCTATTACGACGAGAAGAACGAAGTAATGTGGATAGGCACCCACTTGGGTGGACTGAATAAACTAAATCTACGTACCAATCAGTTCACTCATTATCGTTCCGTAGAGAATGACTCTACAACGCTCCCTTCGGATATTATTCGAGACATCACGCCTTATGGCAATCACCTCATTATCGGAACACAGAACGGTGTTTCTCTCTTTGATCCGCAAACAGGCCGATGCAAACAACTATTCAAAGATTCGAAAGCAGGGCGGGCCATCCGAATTGTAGCCGATCTGTTCATGGATAAAGACAGTACGCTCTGGATTGCAGCAACGGGCGAAGGTGTTTATACGTATCGATTTGATAACAAGCAACTCAAGAACTATCAGCACCACCCCGACAAAGCCAATAGTTTAAGCAATAACAACATCAACAGCATCACCCAAGACAGCCAAGGAAGGCTATGGTTCTCTACTTCGGGTAGCGGACTTGATCTTTATCTACCCGAAACAGGTCGTTTTGAGAATTTCGATATGCAACGAAACGGGCTATCGAGCGACTGCATCTATGAAGTCTGTGAGTCGTCTATCCAAAAGGGCAATCTACTACTTATTACGAATCAAGGCTTTTCGGAGTTTAGCTACGCCAATGGCACTTTTCGTAACTATAACACAGAAAACGGATTTCCTTTGACAGCCGTCAATGAAAACGCCATGTACATAACTCATGATGGCGAAGTATTTCTGGGAGGAGTTCAAGGCATGATTTCTTTCCGCGAGAAAAACCTGCATTTTAAGCTCAAGCCCTATCACATCACTCTTTCACGCCTGTTTGTCAACGGACGCGAAGTAAACCCCAATGATGGAACAGGCATCTTAAGCCAGTCTTTATGCTATACTCAAGAGATCACACTCGAGGCAGATCAGTCCATGTTTAGTGTAGAATATGCTACCTCTAACTTTATTCCTGCCAATCAGGATAATGTATTCTATCGGTTAGAAGGTTTTTCGAACGATTGGAACGACACACACCAATTACAAAAGCTGATCACCTACACCAACCTAAACCCTGGAACCTATACGCTTGTTATTAAAGGAAATATAGATTTAACAAAAGAGATACGTCTCATCATTCATGTGTTACCGCCTTGGTATAAAACCTGGTGGGCATACCTTATTTACACATTAATACTGGGTGGCTTACTCGGTTACCTCATACGTACCTATAAATCGCGTATCAAGCTACGGGAGTCATTAAAGTACGAGCAGAAGCACATTGAAGACGTGGAAAAGCTCAACCAATCCAAGCTACTGTTTTTTACTAATATTTCGCATGAGTTCCGCACACCACTCACCCTCATTGTTGGGCAGGTAGAGGCTCTGTTGCAAGTACAAAGCTTCGCGCCACAGGTGTACGGCAAAATATTGGGCATTTACAAGAGTAGTATCCAGTTACGAGAACTCATCACCGAGCTGCTCGACTTCCGCAAACAGGAACAAGGACATATGAAGATTAAGGTAAAAAATCACAACCTAGTCAATTTTCTTTATGAGAACTACCTGCTCTTTCTTGGATACACAAACAGCAAGCAAATCAATTTTCAATTCGTCAAGGAAGAAGAGGTGATTGAAGCTTGGTATGACCAAAAACAGATGCAGAAAGTAATAAACAACCTATTATCGAACGCACTCAAACACACGAAGGAAGCAGATACGATCTCGATCAACATCAGAAAAGAAGAGAATCAGGCCATCATCGAAGTGCGTGATACCGGAACGGGTATAAACGCTACGGAGGTAGATAAAATTTTCGATCGATTCTATCAAACAGAGCAACCGGATTCCATCTCGGCAGGAGCCGGAACGGGCATCGGACTGGCTTTAACTAAGGGCATCATCGAACTGCATCATGGCACTATCCGGGTCGAGAGTGAGCTGGGCAAAGGTAGTTGCTTCATCATCACCCTAAAGCTAGGCAACAAACACTTTGACAAGGAACAGCTTTCTCTAGAGCCCGATGCAAGTAGTCAGACAGATGTATTTATACCTCAAACCGATGAACCTGCCGAACTGCTGTCAGAGCCGATTGAGCCGTACAAGCGAATTCCTAATGCAAAGATGCTTATTGTAGAAGATAACGAATCTATCTTAAAGATGTTGGTTGATATTTTCCAACTGTTCTATCAGGTAACAACCGCCTCGGATGGAGTAGAAGCACTGGAACGCATACAGGAAGAGATGCCCAGCATTGTGCTAAGCGATGTGGTCATGCCGCGTATGTCGGGAACAGAGCTCTGTAAACAGATTAAGAGTGATTTTAATACATGCCACATCCCGGTTGTGTTACTAACTGCCCGAACAGCAGTAGAGCATAACATCGAGGGCTTGCGCATCGGGGCAGACGACTATATCACCAAACCGTTCAATATCAATATTCTTATATCCCGCTGCAACAACCTAGTCAATTCACGTCTCTTGCTCCAAGAGAAGTTCAGCCGACAGCCACAGGCTTTTGCCCAGATGCTGGCAACCAACCCGATGGACAAAGAGATGCTAGATCGAGCCATGGAAATCATTGAACAGCATTTGGATAACACTGAGTTTAACGTCAACACCTTTGCTCGTGAAATGGGCATGGCACGCACCAACTTGTTTACAAAACTAAAGGCTATCACCGGGCAAACTCCGAATGATTTCATCCTGACCATACGTTTGAAGAAGGGAGCACTCATGCTACGAAACAACCCAGAACTTAACATCTCCGAAATATCAGATAAGATTGGATTCTCTTCATCGCGTTATTTCAGCAAATGTTTTAAAGATGTTTATCAGGTTAGCCCGATGAGCTATCGGAAAGGAGAAACTGAAGGCGAGGGAAATAGTGAATAATAATTCGTTCTCTGTACTTTTTTAGCCCATGTTCGTACGGTGTTATCCTAGCGATCCTTCTTTTAGAGATACCTTTGCGCAAAAGAAACCCCTAAAAGAATCATATCATGTCTATTTTATCACGTACACTACCTTTGCTTCCGGGCATAGCCTTCTTGGCCGGATGTGGAAGTAAAGCTCAAAAAGAAATCACAAAGAATAATCTGCAACAACCTAATGTCATCTATATTTTTGCAGACGACTTGGGTATTGGCGACTTAAGTTGCTATGGTGCCGACAGGGTGAGCACTCCTAATATTGACCGCTTAGCGGGACAAGGATTACAGTTTACCAACGCTTACGCCACCTCGGCAACCAGTACGCCCTCGCGTTTCGGACTGCTTACAGGAATGTATCCCTGGCGACAAACCAATACCGGCATTGCTCCGGGTAATTCTGAACTCATTATCGATACAGCTTGTGTCACCATGGCCGACATGATGAAAGAGGCCGGATATGCTACCGGAGTGATCGGGAAGTGGCACTTGGGGCTAGGACCCAAAGGAGGAACCGACTTCAATAAGAAAATCTCGCCCAACACTCAAGACATTGGCTTCGATTATGAGTTTATTATCCCCGCCACGGTAGACCGTGTTCCTTGTGTGTTCGTTGAGAACGGACGGGTAGTCAATCTCGATCCGAACGATCCCATCCGTGTAGATTATAATCAGAAAGTGGGCAATTGGCCTACAGGAGAAGAGAACCCCGAATTAGTTACCCTCAAACCTAGTCAGGGGCATAACAACACCATTATTAATGGTATTCCGCGCATCGGCTGGATGACGGGTGGACAAACAGCACTCTGGAAAGACGAAGAGATAGCCGATGTGATTACCCAGAAAGCAAAAAACTTCATCGGGACGCATAAGAACGAACCTTTTTTCTTATACATGGGTACACAAGATGTTCATGTGCCGCGTATTCCCCACCCTCGTTTTGCCGGCAAAAGCGGATTGGGTACACGTGGCGACGTTATCCTGCAACTCGACTGGACAATTGGCGAAATCATGCAGACTCTCGACAGCCTCCAACTAGCCGATAACACCATTTTCATTTTTACAAGTGACAATGGCCCGGTTATTGACGATGGTTACCAAGATCGAGCACGCGAACTGCTCAATGGACATACGCCAATGGGCATTTATCGTGGTGGCAAATACAGTGTTTATGAAGCGGGTACCCGTGTTCCCTTTATCGTGCGTTGGCCTGCCGGGATTAAACCGAGCAAACAACAAGCACTATTCTCACAAATAGACGTATATGCTTCACTGGCTTCACTGCTTAACCAGCCCCTGAAAGCAGGTGCTGCTCCCGATAGTCAAGATCATTTAAATACGTTATTGGGCAAAGAAGATACCAGTCGAGATTATATCATCCAACAGAACCTGAACAACACATTGGCTATCATCCAAGGGCAATGGAAATACATTGAACCCAGTGACAAATCAGCTCTTGAGCCTTGGACAAAGACCGAACTAGGCAATAACAAGAAAGCTCAGCTTTATGATTTATCGATCGATCCGAGCGAAAAGCGAAACCTAGCAGGAGAGAATCAGGGGGTCGTGAAAAATTTAGCTGCAACTCTGCAAGCGATTAAAGCTAAATAAGACCAATGTAGAAAGGCTTCACTTGCTCAAAAATTTTGCAAGTGAAGCCATAACTATGTGGATAATAAACAATCTAATTGTAATTCATTATTTTACTTCAATAGTCATTTCTTTTAATACCACTTTGCGCCCATCGACATTGGCATTACCTGCCAAGAAACTTACCGTATAGATGCCTGGAGAGTTAAATGTATAACTATAGCTTGTTATGGTTCTATTCATATTTTTAATAGCCTCGCCAGTATCGGGTATACAACTGTTGAGCTTAATCTTTTCACTAATCAACCAGTCATCATTATCGGCCCAAGTGGCGTGCGTATTGCTTCCTCCTTGCATCTGAATCTTATTTAGTTTCGCTAATTCAATCAAACTCCATGTGCCCTGAATTAAACTTCCAGATACTACTTTTTTATAGCAGTTGTTCTCTTTATTAGAGGGTTTGATATCAAAGCAGGAGAAGTTCATTCCATCACCTTTAGTTTGAACAAGAGCTCCATTCTTTAATTTATTAGAGACCAGCAAGTCGGTAATGACAATAGTGCGCTGAGGTGTTGTTTGTGTATTTCCTTTGTATTGAAAGGCAAGGACAAACCCGTTCTGATACTCTTTCAAGTCAAGATCACCCGTTTTCGTCACTTTACCGTCGGCTATTTTGCATTGTTCGGTTATATCGTTCCATGCATGCGTTTGAATCAAAGAACGGTCGGCTACAGTATCTTTCTGTGTCAATCCAGGAAAGTCTTTAGAGAGATAAATTCTTAATGCGTTCGTCTGGGTGCCATATTTGGAGTCTACTGTAAACGAAAGTGTTGACTGCTCAATCTCCGAAGGATCCAGCTCTATCCGGTTTCTATTGATATATTTATGCCCGTCTTCACCCGAAAAGAAAGTAATAAAATTAGGATTCCCATCGAGCTGAAAATGAACAGGTTCGCCAGCGGTAACCACAGTTTTATCAGGGGTTACATTAAAGTCTACATCTTCGATGGTCATTTTGTTGCAGGCACTCTGCAACACTAAAACAATCATCCCACCTATAAATATATATTTTTTCATATTGTACTCTTTTGATTAATTAAACCATTTATTTATTTCCAAGCAGCACTCTGTTGCAACAGTTTGTTCAGACCCAGTTCGCGATTGGGAATTGGTAACCATTTATAGCGCTCTGTAGCGTTATTAGCATAACTAACAGCAAACTTCTTGCCCGATGACCAACGAGAATCGGCTGTATTCAAAGCAACAAATCGCATTGTTGAGATGTACTCATCCCAACGAATCAGGTCGTACTTACGTGTTCCTTCAAAACAAAGTTCGCGAGCTCGCTCGTCTTTAACTAACTGTTTGAAAGATGCATAGTCCATGCCGGCAGCCTCTATGACACCGGCAATGCTTCTGCGGCGAACTTCATTTATAGCATCATAGGCAGCCTTTGTCGGTCCGTTGTTTACCTCATTCTCAGCTTCGGCAATCATTAACAGAACGTCAGCATAACGTAGTATGGGGTAATTGATCGGAGTCTGATTCTTGTCGCGTGGCAGGACTTTTTCGTACTCACGACGGTATTTTCCGGCATTACGTTCCACGTATTCCGTAGCCGCAAAAGTTCCTTTATCCGCACCATCTGCATCCGTCTTTTTATCACCTTTATATCCCCAATACCCTTTCAGATACTCGTTCTTGGAATTCTTCACATAGCGGTAAGGGGCGATGTTCCAATCTCTGCGAACATCGGGATGAAGTTTTTCTTTGAGGCTTCCTTGTTCAAAGCCATCATCAACCAAACCGTCACAATTCAAGTCGTTATACATATCCCATAAGTTGAGTGTACAAGAGATAAAGCCGTAGCTATATCCCTCCGAAGAGGTGGTGGCATCTCCATTGGCAATGCCAATCGTATTGCCAATACGACCCGACCCTTGGTGTGCATCCTGACGATTACCTTTCATTTCTGCCTCCCAGATAGACTCACGGTATTTCGTATCGGCTACATCGGCAGCCAGGTTGATAAACACCTCCTTGTAATCGGGATTCAAACGGTGTTTCGCATCCTTGTTTACCTGTTTTGCCCAGAAGGCAGCTTTCTCGTACATCGGCTTGCCACCATTGGTAGGCCAGCCGGCGATCTTCAGATATACACGAGATAAAATACCACGTACGGTAGATTTATTGATGCGTCCGGCAGGAACCTGATCTATTTCAGCTACCATTGCTTCGGCCTCTTCCATCTCTCTTACCACATTCTCAAGGACCGTTTTCATGGGTGTGTTAGGTATATCAACATCTGTTACCGACTTCTGAGAGGTAGTACGATAAGGTACATCTCCCCAAGATTGTGCCAGCAAGAAGTAATAGTAAGCCCGCAGAAACTTTGCTTCACCACTGTAGATCGTCAAGGTGGCATCGTCCATGTCGGGCACACGACCTATCTCTTCGAGCAGAAAGTTGATGTTATTGATTGCATCATACAGATTCTTCCAAAGGTTAAGTACATCATTGTCACTAGTGCTGATGTTGTTATTGTATATACCTACTGGGATGGTGTTACGATCGTAGTAACCTAAATCGTCAGTACCAACCACCATCAGTGGATATACATTACCGTACAACGCATCTTGAGTGAGGCGGTTATAGGCCGTGGTCAATGACATAAAAGCTTCCTGCTTGTTCTTAAAGAAGTTTTCGGGAGCTACAAAATCTTTCGGAACGGTATTCAGAAAATCGCATGATCCGAGACAGAGAGATAGTGCTATGATCGTAATTATCTTATTGCATTTCATTGTCTTTCTATATTTAATGGTTAAAATCCGATGTTTAATCCCACTGAGAAATTGTAAGCCCGTGGATAAGCAGAGTAATCAAATCCCGGAGTCAAAGCCGAGTTTCGCACAGATACTTCGGGATCGTAGCCCGAATATGAGGTGAAAGTAAGCAGGTTATCACCCGATACAAATACTCTCGCGGACGATAATGTCCATTTCTTTACCAGCATAGCGGGGAAATTATAACCCAGCGACAAGGTTTTCAAACGAATATAAGAGCCGTCTTCTATCACACGAGATGAAAACACTTTGGGTCCTTGACCACGCACTGCAGGAATATCACTATAGGGATTATCCGATGTCCAGCGGTTGGCATAGGTAGCAAACATATTGGTATCCTTTCTAGGCTCTCCATTCTCGAACAACAAGCGGTTGGCATTGATGATGTCATTGCCATAAGACCATTGGAAGAAGACAGACAGGTCAAAGTTCTTATAGGTAAAATTATTGGTGAATCCCCCCGTATGTAGAGGGTGTCCACGGCCAATAATAGTGCGGTCATCATCGTTTACCGACCCGTCACCATTGATGTCCTTATACTTTGCCGTTCCCGGTTTGATACTACTACGGTCTCCTCCATTATTGGGCACATTGGCTTTCAGAATATAATCTCCCGACGGTGTCTTATCAAAATCTTCGTATTTGTAAGTACCTTCGTAGACAAAGCCATACATCAGACCAACTGGCTGACCCACTTGTGCAATATAAGAAGGAGTCTGATAACCGTTGTCAAAAGAAACAGTGCTCAACAAAGTTTCCTGACCGGCATTCAAGTCAAGAATCTTTCCACGGTTGAAAGATATATTAAAGTTGGTGTTCCATGTAAACGCTTTGGTTTTGATATTCTGTGTTTCAATTGTCAACTCCAAACCACGGTTCTGCATCTTACCAATGTTCTTAAAAGCAGTGGAGAAACCGGTCGTGAACGGAAGGTCGGCATTCAACAACAAGTCGCGAGTTTCCTTATTATAAATATCTACCGTCAGGCTAATGCGGTCATTGAAAAAGCCCAAGTCAAGACCCAGATTGGTTTGGGCGGTTGTTTCCCATTTCAAATCGGCATTTGGCAGTGAACTAAGGGCATATCCTGGATAGTAACTATTGGCAAAAGGATACTCGGTGGTGACGCTCGAATATAGTTTTGCATAAGCCGCAAAATCAGAGACACGGTTGTTTCCGGTCAATCCCCAACTCAGTCGAACTTTACCGCTGCTTAACCATCCCGATGCACTTTCGGCAAATGCCTCTCGGTTGAAATTCCAGGCTGCTGATGCCGAAGGAAAATATCCCCAACGGTTGTTTCCTAAGAATTTAGAAGAACCGTCTGAACGGAAAGAGGCAGTCAGGTAGTACTTCGCATCATAATTATAGTTTACACGACCTAAATAAGACATTAGTTTAGATTCCGACAAAGCAGATTCGACCCTAATTGGTGTACCCTCATCCATGCCGCTCATACCTAGTGCTTCGTTCGTGATCTGTTGAACATCCATACGGTAATATTTGCTATAATCGCTCTGGAAAGTGATACCAGCAAGCATATTGAGATTATGCTTCTTCTTGAATGTTTTTACATAAGTAAGAATATTTTCATTTAGCCAGGAGCGGTTTTCTTCGGTACGCATCGAAGCATTAACTCCCTCCGAACGGCTCGGATTACCGTAACGTGTTTTCGAGTTATTAAACGACTCGCTCAATACATTTTTCAAACGATACCCGGCCGAAACTTTCGCTTTCAAACCAGTTAAAATTTTATATTCTACAAAAGCATTGGCTACTAGGTTATCTTCAATACGCTTCCTATACTCTTCGCGAGAAGAGAGAATGGGGTTGAAGCGATAATCATTGGCCTGATCAACAGCGGGGTCGTACAAAGAGTTCAATAAGTCAGTGTCATCATAGGTTAGTGGACGATATCCCCATACGCTATACATCAAACTACTGGTAGCACTCGATACCGTGCTCGATGGAGAGGCCCCATTGGTGATTGCACGCGAGTAGTTGGCATTCATATTGACAGAGAAACGATCACTAATTTTCTGATCCAAACTCATACGACCTTGATAACGCTCAAAATCAGAATTCATTATGACCCCCTCCTGACTCAGGTAAGAAAGCGAAGTACTATAACGCGTTCCATCCTTACCACCGGTCAGTGATGCATAATGATTCTGCGTAAGTGCCGTGCGGAAAATTTCATTCTGCCAGTCATAATACGACACATTGCGATAATAATCGAGGTCTCGTACAACCTGATTGTCTCCTTCGCCCAGCGAACTAAAATAAGTATTATCCATTTCTGCTTTCGTACGCACCTCTGTTTGCAGCTTAACAAATTCGTAGGGATCAAGCATATCCAGTTTATTGGTTATCTTCTGTACACTGAAGCTACCGTTATAGGTTACTGTTGGTTTGCCGACTACCCCTTTCTTGGTGGTAATAATAACAACTCCATTGGAACCACGTGCACCATAGATTGCTGTAGCTGAAGCATCTTTTAAGATATCGAGTGATTCTATATCTGAGGGATTAATAGCAGCAGCGTTGGCATCTTCAACCGGGAAACCATCGATAACATAAAGAGGTGCATTCGACTGTGTCAAGGAGTTATTACCACGCACTACAATGTTGAAAGTGGAGCCCGGCATTCCCTCGTTAGACGAAACTTGAACACCTGCAACACGTCCGGCCAGGGCCTGATCGAAACTGGCGATAGGAGTTTTCATCATATCGGTAAGGTTTGCCTTTCCGGCAGCACCGGTAAAATCGCGTCTTTTCACCTCGGTATAACCAGTCGTAATAACAACTTCATCAAGTATCATAGCGTCTTCTTCCAACACAATCTTCACTGATGTTTGGTTTCCAATCTTAAATTCTTTTTTTTTATAACCTATAAACGAGGTTGTTAGGATACTCGATTTATCAGGAGCATTAATGGAGAATTTGCCATAAAGGTCGGTAATTGTTCCAACAGTAGTGCCTTTAATTGAAACATTCACTCCAGGCATTTCTTCGCCAAAGGCATCAGTAACCACACCGGTTACCTTCACTTGAGATTGGGCAGAGATTCCTGTACTCAACAAAAGAAGTATCAGTAACCATCTAAACTTTGCTGTTTGCATAAATAATTAGATTTGAAATAACATTTGGGATTCATTAAATAATTAATTCATCGACAAAACTACATCTTCTTGATCAGTTAGCTATGATCTTTTCATTCAAAAAAAGTTCAAAATTATCCATTCCATCATTTATAAAGGAACAGAGAGCACTTAATGATCTAATCGGATATGATAAAGCTGACTATGTTACAGTTCATTTTACGCTCCCAATTAAATTTATTTCTCTTTCTTGACTAGTTTCACATTATCCACCTGAATGATCTGATTGGCCGAAAGCCCTTGTATTACCACATAGAAGTCAGATATAATGGAGGCATTTTCACTCAAATCTGTTATCTGCAAGGCATCACCCACCGATCTTTTACTCGAAATATTATTGATTGTTCGCCCGAAGTCATAGTCAACAGCAACAGTCACCCATGTCTCTATTTTTTTCAACGTTTGCGTAAAAGATGCTCCGGAGTGCGTTATGTGCTTGTTCGGGTCATAGTCATTGCGTACTTTTCTTTTCTACCTCTTAAACTCATAAATCACCATTCCTTGTAGATAGAAAACCCGATGCCTATATGCAAAACATGGGGATGTTGTGATATACAACATCCCCATGTTTTGATAAAGAACATCCCCATGTTTTCGATCACAACATCCCCATGTTTTGATAGTAAGATGTGCAGCACCATAGAGTATGCATTCAATTCATCGAATGAGCGTTACAGCTTATCAACCGGAATGGTTACAGGCTTCCCAGACCACTCTCCCTGAGGCATATTCACATTGAATGAACGATTACTAATAGTTACCGTAATCTGCTTTAAAGTTGCATTCATTTTCGGATCATTGACCGTTAATAGGTATTCTTTCCCTGTTTTCTCAAGTAAAACAATAGCAGGCGCAGACGTTTTCATCGTTAGCCCTTTGGCTTGTAGCACCTCACCATCCTGATAAAACACGGCCTCTACCACACGACTGTCGCTACTTTGTATGGCCTGCACCAAGGTGTCATTACGCAGCACTTCAAACGGCAGCTTTTTCTCTGCAGGAACCCCATCACCGGCATAGACCACATACCCATAAGTTGCTTCACGCGGAGCCTTTCCATGGTCGATCCACAAACGCAGAATATCGGCTGTTTCGGGCAGATTCTTCTTACTTTTATTTGATTCGTTGCGTTTCATCCATTCGTTTGCCTTGCGTTCATAAATGAAATAAGCATTTGCAGTCTGTTCAGGCAGCACGGTGTAAGAAAAACCTCCTGTTTGAGAGACCCAAATTGGTTTTCCATCTGATAAAAAGGAGTGAGGAACTCCGGTCTCCAACAGTTCAGACACTTTGCCACCTTGATACATACGCACCGCTTGAGCCTTCACCGTTTGATCAATCGTGGTATGAATCTCCTCTTCCATCTCCGGAAGCATATGGGTAACTCCCGCCCCTAAGGCCACCAGGTAATCATTCAGCATGAAATAGGCTTTATGGGCTTTTACCCCATACAGAAGTGGGTTCTTCTGATCGACAGTTCCTTTGTCGTTTACTCCCTCTTTAGTCGATGCGTTCATTTTCTCAAAATAGAAGCCTGCTACCGCATGAGACTCACCACGAGTAGCAGCTCCTGCAAAGTTATGTTTGCTGCAGTATCCCCTCCAGTTGGTTACAGGGGTAAGTTGCTCCATTCCTTTGCGGGCAGTAACACCGGGCAATGCCATCACATCCCATGCACCGATAATCTGACGATACTCATCTCCACGTTTCTGGAAAAGGGTTTGTCCATCGGTCGTACAGAAATTATATTCATCGGCAAAGTTAATGGCACTCTCCAGTCCATCGCAACGAACAGAGGCCATATTGACCATCATATGATAGTTGGGAGTCTTTTTAATCAAGTCATCGTTATTGAAAAACCAGCGGGTTCCGCTATAATTGCCGGGAGCAAAACCATTCATATCAATCTGATTGCTAGCAGCCTCTTTCCGGAGCTGTTTCAACTCTGCTATTTCGGCATCGGTGAATGAGTTTGACCATTCGGTGAGCAGCTTGTTAATCATCGACACATACTTAATGGGCTCCGGTTTTTCTTGATAAACCGCTGAGTATCGATCAAGACAAGGTAGCACGTAACCTTTATAGTAATACCAGTTGGCCCCTCTGAAGAAAGAGAGCAGTGCATCAACATTCTGCTTATTGAGCTTTTGTTCCCAAGGTGAGTTCTTCAGCGAACCCAACAACGTAAGTGCGCTGGATGTTCCGTCGATGGGGTATCCCCAAACAAGACACTGCATGCCATGTCCCCATCCGGCTCCGTCTGTAGTGAAACCTTCTTGCCAGAATGCATCGTTGTAGGTATGCTGCGACACGGTACTCATACACCTTTGTCCCACTTCGGCCAGTACATCGACCATCGGAATGGAGCGATACATAAAGGCACAAGGCAGCAAGGAGCGATAAGCAAGCGCATTACCACCAACCCACCACACATGGTTTCGGAAGCGTTCAATATGGGTGATGTTGTTGTCTGTTTCGTCATTACGCAAGGGCTGTGTCCAGCTTTGTAGCGATACAGCTTTGAGCATTTCACAAGCTTGCAGAAGGAGCAGGTTGCTATTCTTTCCAGCTTCTACTTCATCCATCTGCTCGAGGAAGCAGAAATAGGTGTTTACCGTGGCCGTAGGAATGGCAAAGCAAGAGGCATGAAAGCGAGGTCCCGTGTTACTACGACTCAGCTCCATCGTTCCGTAATGAATAATGGCTCGGAGAAACTGGGGTGTTAAAGCCTCTTGTACGGTTATCTTCCTGTCTCGATAGGCTTCGGCTATCAGCCAAATACGATTGTGGGCTTCGGTCATAAAAAGTCCTAAATCCTTTTGAGGTCCCGAGTAAGAGAGCTGCACCAGCCCGTTGGCACGATGTTGATTCTCCAACTCAATCATATCGGCAAATTGCCCGCTGTCATTAAGCTGCTTTATACACGCTTCTAGCGGTAAAGAGGTCTGGAGGGCGCTTTTGCGATAAGCATGCCCGGCATAATGCTGTCTATAGAATTCAATAGACTGTTCCTTAGCGGGGTTGCTCACCTGTTTTGCTTCGCTGGCGTAACGGCGATAGTTGTCAAAGGCAAACTGCACTTCGGCCGATCCGTCTTTCTTTTCAGAACGTATCGAAATCATTACCTCACACGACTGGTCCGCATGCTCAAAGCCTCCCTTTTCATCCATAGTGGCAAAGAACATATGGGGGGTATCTGCTATTTCTGCACACACTTGCCTATTTATACCGATTAATGCTAAAAAGCAACAGCAGAAATGAAATCTCATGCTGATGCCCGAACTGATAGACTGTTTTTTCATATGTTGAACCAAGATTTGTTGATCGGCAAATATAACGATTCCGATTGGCCGAACCGATCAATATGATCCAATAAAAGTGCAAAATAATCCTTGGTAGTTGTTGCATACTACAATGTATTTTACTTTTTATCTTAGAAGGTATCTTCTTACGATATATAACATTAATCAGCACAACTAAGGAAACTGTACAAATTTGTAATACTTACGAACGATTGAATAACATAGGGTAAATGACTGATTCATACTTTTACAACGTCTAAAAACACAACTATCTATTTGTTCAACGCTTAAATATCTATTTTATGAAAAAAGAAACTTGCACCATCGCAAAGCGCTTATGGAGTCTGTTACTGTTTTGCATGTTAGCCCTGCAAATAACTGCTCAGCAGACTAGTACTATCACAGGACTGGTTCTTGATGCCTCGGGAGAACCGATTATCGGAGCTTCTGTTCTTGTCAAAGGAACATCCAATGGTTCCATCACCGACCTTGATGGTAAATTTACGCTCTCCAATGTACCGACCAACGGTACAATATCAGTCTCTTATATCGGTTATACTACCCAGGAAATCTCTATCAAAGGCCAGAAGAATTTCTCCGTAAAACTGCTCGAAGACGCGAAAGCACTCGATGAGGTCGTTGTGGTGGGATATGGCGTGCAACGCAAATCGGACTTGACAGGCGCCGTAGCATCCGTCAAAACGGCCGATGCTCTAAAGAGCACCCCTTCCGGTAATGTATCCGATGCTCTACAAGGCCGTATGGCCGGTGTATCCGTACTATCAGGATCGGGCGACCCCAGCAAGGACAATACCATCCGCGTACGTGGTATCAACTCCATCACTGCCGAAGGTGGCCCGCTGGTAGTTATCGACGGATTTATCGGTGGCTCGCTGAAATCACTCAACCCATCGGATATTCAATCCATCGAAGTGTTGAAAGACGCATCGGCTACAGCTGTATATGGTTCACGCGGCGCCAATGGTGTTATCCTGGTGACTACCCGTACACCTAACAAAGACAAACTGACCGTATCATTCAATGGTTTCGTCAACTTCAAAACAGTAGCAAAGTACCCTGACGTACTTTCTCCTTACGAGTTTGCCACTCTGTCTAACGATTACGGCCGCGAATTCAATGCTTCACAAAACAAACCGGCCAAGGTATACTACGATGATGAGCAGTTGGCTGCTTTCAAAAACGGTACTGCCGGATTTGATTACGCCAAAGGCATGTTCAATGACCCGGCTTTGGCACACAACTACGAAGTATCTATCGCCGGAGGAGGTGAAAAGACAACCTTCCTGGCTTCACTTCGCTACGAAGGCAATGAGGGTGTAATCAAAAAGTCGAATAATGACATCTTCACCTACCGACTCAAAGTAGATACCCAAGTACGCAAATGGTTTAAAGCCGGAATGAACCTATACGGCTACTACAACACGAATAGTGGGCCCCGTATCACACAATATGACGGACTTATCCTACAAGCCATGTACTTCCCGAACACAGTGGAGCCGTTCGATAAAAACGGCAATTACAACAACAAGTACCCTATCAGCGGCACAGCCACATACAACCCGATGGGACATATTAACGAAACCGACAACAACAACCAAACGTTAAGCAATCGCTTACAGGGTTACCTGGACTTTGCCATCGCCGATGGATTAACTTTCCGCACACAGTTAGGTGTAAGTTTCGACAACAAACTGGCCACCGATTCACAAAACGAACGCAGCTACAACTATGCAAAAAACAGTCAGACAACGGCTTATGCCCGCAGCGAGTGGAATACAGGCTGGTTGAACACAAATACTTTGAGCTACGTGAAAGAGTTTAACGACAATCACCGCATCAATGCGACAGGCGTGTTCGAGCAATCATATAACAATACTTATTGGCATCGCACCGATGCTTCCAACCTCTCTTTTGCAGACCGTTTAGGTTCCGATGCTTTGAGTTGGGCTGACCAGTTCAAAGGTTCATCCAATCGCGATATCACGACTCTTATGTCGGGTATGCTCCGCGTCAACTACGTATTCATGAATCGTTACATGTTGACTGCTTCTATCCGTGCCGATGGTTCTTCACGTCTGGTCGAGAAGTGGGATTACTTCCCATCGGCTGCTATTGCTTGGGACATCAAGCAGGAAGCTTTCTTGAAGGATGTAGAAACTATTGACCAATTCAAGATCCGTCTCGGATACGGTTCGGTAGGTAACCAATCGGTAGCCCCTTATCGCTTCCACTCACAAATGGTTCCTAAACCGAATGCCGATGGTACTACCTCATATTCAGCCGGTCGTCCCTACTCTCCCAACTTGAAGTGGGAACGCAACGATCAGGTGAATGCCGGCATCGACCTTTCATTCCTTAATGGTCGATTCCGTGCAAGTGCCGATTGGTATAATAAAGTTTCGAAAGACATTCTGTTAGAGCTGGCACAACCCGTACACATGGGCTTCCCATCTCTGTTGCAAAATGCCGGCGAAATACGCAATACCGGTATTGAACTCACCATAGGGGCAGACCTATTGCAAAACCGCGACTGGAGTTGGCATACCGATATCACTATGGCCCATAACAAGGGTACATTCGAGAATATCCCCACTCTAGATAGAACACAACAACAAGCCGGTAACTATGAGAACCAACTCTTTAAAATGATTGAAGGCGAAAGGTTGGGAACTTTCTGGGGACATACCTACGCGGGCGTATGGCAAGAGGCTGATGTGAACGCTCCGTTCGTTGACGCTAACGGCAAAGACAGCGGAAAGACCAACGGTGCTACATACGGTGTAGCAGCAGGTAATGCCCGCTATGTGGATCTCAATCTCGACGGAAAAATCAACAATAACGATATGGGTATCATCGGTAACGGACAGCCTGCCTTCAACTGGGGATGGAGCAATACGTTGAGCTACAAAGACTTCGATTTTTCACTGTTTATTGTAGGTTTCCACGGATTCGACATCTACAATGCGACCGACCAGATTGGTTATAACACCGTAGGCGGCCAGAACATGGACAACATCACTCCCAAACGTGACTTCCTGAACCGCTGGACAAAAGACAACACAGATACCGACATTCCGGGCTTCGTATACGAAAAGTCTCCTATCAAATCATTCAACAGCCGCTTCGTCGAGAGCGGTAGCTTCGTGAAAGTGAAGAGCATCACATTGGGTTATACATTACCTGCTGCCGCTTGCAAATCAATCGGAATGGAAACACTCCGCGTATATGCCTCAGTACAGGATCCGTTTCACATTACTAAGTATTCGGGGCTTGATCCGGAGGCAACAATGGGTTCGCCACTCACACAAGGAGTAGACTGGGGCGCTTATCCAAATAGCCGTAACTTCCTGGTAGGCTTGAATTTCTCGTTTTAATTGAACATGTTTAATCTCATAAGAAAAAAATATATGAAAAAAATAGTATACGCTGCCTTCGCCAGCACCCTACTACTCGCCACCTCGTGTGTCGATCTGGATCAAAATCCCAAATCTTTCATTACCGAAGAAGAGTACATCGAAACACCCAAAGACGCTGCATCTGTAGCCCGTAGCGTAACAGGGCTCTACAACGATCTGTGGAAAGAAAACTATGGTTTTAACTGCCGTATAATGCGTATCAACGTCATGGCCGATGATATTATTGGTTCGCCAACCAAATCTGGCAACGTCTTGAACTATTACAGCGATCTCAACCCGAACCTGTTTGCCAACAATGACGACTTCGCCGGACCTTGGGCTGGTTTCTACACCACCATCATCAATAGCAACAAAATCATTAACGGTACTCCATTCCCTACAGGTGTTGAGAATGAGGCGAAGATTAAAGAGCTGCAAGCCATCGTGGGCGAAGCCTACTTCGTGCGCGGATTGTGCTACTTTTATGTAGCCCGTATGTTTGGCGATGCCCCCTTGATTCTGGATAACAAAACAGTTGCTATCAATCAGCCCCGCGTCTCCGTAGCCGAACTGTATGAGAAAGCCATCGTGCCCAGCATGCAGCAGGCTGTAGCTTGGTTACCCACTACAAGTCGCACCAAGACAAGTGCTTCGCCTACCCTATGGGCCGCGAAAGCCTGTCTGGCGGATATCTATATGACAATGGCCGGATGGCCGCTAAAGAAAGGAACCGAGTACTATGCCAAAGCTGCTACCGAAACGCAGGAAATCATAACCGGTGCCGGTCTGAGCTTGACAAAAGAGTATAGCGACCTCTGGAAAGAAGCCCTAAAAGGCGATACCAACGAACACCTGTTTGCCATGCACCACTCGGCTGCACAAAAAGTACCCAGTCAATATGGTAAATCATTCTATCCTACTGACTTCTACCCCAAAGCCGGTTGGGCCGATTACTATGGTAACGAAACTTTCATGCTGAAATACCCCGAAGGCAAGCGCAAGCAATGGAACTACATGCTCGAATGGCCCGTAGCAAAAGATAAAACCGTGAATTACAAACAGAGTAGAGACGGAATGCCTTGTATCTCGAAGTATTACGACTACAATGAAGGTGTACCGGGCAATAGTGCTCAGAGCAATGGTATAACTCCTTTCTATCGCTATGCTGATGTATTACTGATGTATGCCGAAGCCTCCAATCTGGCTACTAATAGCGTAAACAGCCTAGCCTTGCAGTGTTTGCAAGAGGTACAAACCCGTGCCGGAGTTGCTACAATTACTACAACCAAGGATAGCAAAGCCTTTGACGACGCTGTATTTGCCGAACGTGGCTGGGAATTTGTAGCCGAGTTCAAACGTTGGTTCGACCTTGTACGTCGCGAGAAAGTAAGCGAAGTGAAACCCAAAGAGTACGCCGCATCATTGTTCAAAGCCAACAACCACTACTACCTGCCCATCCCTTATGTGCAGATAGATATGACAGGTTGGAAAAACAATGCAGGCTATTAATCGCAAGGATAGTTTAACAGTTCAATCGACTTAACACAGCAGAAAGGGGAAAGATATTTAGTTAGCCTTCCCCTTTTTTTATATTTTTGCAGTACTAAATTTAATGTAATATTCATGAAACACATTCTCCTATCGGCCCTTCTGTGGTGCTGTTTTTTTACTTTACATGCCAAAGACAATGGCTCACTCCTATTTAGCGCACTGCTGCCCGAGCCGCAGCAAATCAGCCTCATCGAACAAGCTTAAGGCATTGACCCACAAACTATCCGTGGCTTCTGCCTGAAGAAGAAGGCAGAAATCCCTTTTGCACAAACCTATTTTAGCACCCAGCTCTACTCCACCCCTGAAACAGGAACGATTTGCCTCGAATTGAGTAAAACCATTAAGCACCGCGAGGGATACACACTGATTGTTCGCGATGGTAGAGCGAGCATCAAGGCGCAAACACAAGCCGGGTTGCTCTATGGTTTGCAAACACTTACCCAACTGGCACAAGACGCCACAGAGCGGAAACTAAGTATCCCCGCCTGCGCAATCACCGACCATCCCAGCACTGACTGCCGGGCTATCCACATTGACCTGAAGCATCATCTCGACAAGAAAGAATACATGTATCAAGTGCTCCGCCGAATGGCTTACTACAAACTGAATGCTGCCATTGTGGAGTATGAGGACAAGCTGGGATACGAGAGCTATCCTATAGTGGCTGCTCCCAACGCCCCTAGCATTGCACAATGGAAAGAGTGGGCGGAGTATGCCCATCAGTTAAACATTGACATCAGTCCGCTCATTCAGGGCATCGGTCATGCCGACTTCATCCTGAAACACGATGAGATGAAACCCTTGCGCGAAGCCCCCACCTCCGATTGGGTGTGTTGCCCCTCCAACAAAAAGTATTATGACGTGCAATTTGGACTTTATGCCGATGCCATGCGTGCCACACCCCACGGCAAATACCTCCATGTAGGTGGCGATGAGGTAGGCACACTTGGAGTATGCCCAGTATGCAAAGCCAAACAGAAGACAGCACTCCAACACCAGATGGAATGGCTAAAACGTGTGAGTGATTTTGCCGTAGCCAATGGACGCACTCCCATCTTTTGGGATGACATGGTATTTAAACACGTCGGCCTCTACGAAGTAATCCTCGACCAAGAGAAGCCGGAAAGAATGGACTCTATTTGGGCTGCCCGCCTGCCGGAGTTGAACAAACACATCAACCTCTTCCCCAAGAAGGTGGTCTATATGCGTTGGCAATATGGAAATGCCAATATGAAGGGAAACAAAATGGCCCTTAAATGGTACAACGACAACGGACTCTCAGTGATGGGCGCTACGGCCGCGCAAACCACTTGCGCCATGTTACCGACAGGGAACGGAAATTTCAAGAATATCGAGAGCTTCCAACTGGCACATCAAACGACACCAATCATCGGGGTGCTTTGCACTGCTTGGGATGATGCCTCACCACTGTTCGATACTTTCTGGAAAGGATTTATTGCGCACGGTCAATACAGTTGGAACATTGCTACCCCCATGAAGTACAACGAACTAGATCATCGCTATCACATCCGCGAATTCGGTGTAGCGGCAAGCGAACTGCCCGACTTCCGCAAACATCTCGAGTCAACCTTCCCGCTTTGGGAAGAGGGATTACTGGATAAAGGGTTTCGCCGAGGCATGTGGCGGACAGGGGGAAAGTACACCATTCTATCACTGCCTACCAAAGAAAAAGGAGCTTGGAGCCGAACCTACGCCGAACGAATTGAGAAGGCACAAAAAGGATGTATAGAGCAACTGCAACTGCAACAGCTCCTTATGGATTATCGCAACAAGGCCACACGCAATGACTATTCATTACAGGTGTTCGAGCGCATCAACGATGTTACCGGATATACTGCCCGACTACTCGTTGCCCTCTCCACTTACGATCGCGAACGCGATGCTTCCAGCCTAAACAACCTGCGCCAGTGTGCTGAAAACTTTAAAACCGTTCGTCATAACTTCGAGGAGGTATGTGCCCAGACACGCCATATGGGACAACCCGATGGATACATACTACCGATGAACCACCATGCTCACCTTGCCATACGTACGGCAAACACCGACTGGATGTTCCTGTTTGAAATCGATTTTTTGAAACAAATAGACGAGCTGCTTGCGGCAGAGGGTCTATCACCGGTCTTTTCCGCCACAAACCTATAAACGATGTAACATAGGTGTAATTTTAGTTTTTTCGAGCTATTTACCCCTACCAATCGCGCGAAAAGAGCTCTGTCTGTCATGGTTTGTACTTGAACCAAGGTATCATTACGAAGCACCTCAAACGGAAACCTCTTTACCGCAGGGATTCCCGTAATGGCATATAAATCAAAAATCTTTTGACTTTTGCATTTCAATATTGTACCTTAGCGCTGTGAAATAAAAACATCATTAATTTAGTGTCATGAAGAAGAAAAGTACCCTTTTCATCGGAACATTGCTTCTCAATAGCATCGTTCTTGCACAAACAATCAACTTGCAGCCACAGCCGCAGCAAATAACCACAACCGGGAAAAACATCACCCTACCCACAACCTATACCTTAATAGGTGCCAAGGAGGCCAATCCGACGGCTGTTTCCAAGCTAAAAACATTGCTTGGATCACAACCCGGTAAGAAAGGATTTCGGATTCTTATCGGTGAAAAGGGAGATAAATCGATTCGCGCCTTCGATCGCCTTATCCCGGCACAAGCCGAAGGATATTATTTAAAGGTAGACAATAAGCAACTGATTATAGCTGGAAACAACGAACGGGGTACTTACTATGCCATGCAAACTTTGCTTCAGTTGCTAAAAGACAATCAATTGCCCGAGATTGAGATTACGGACTTCCCCGCTATTCGCTTTCGGGGAGTTGTTGAAGGGTTTTACGGTACTCCATGGAGCCACGAAGCACGTCTGCGTCAACTACAGTTTTATGGCGAGAACAAAATGAATACCTATATCTATGGTCCTAAAGATGATCCCTATCACAGCGCACCTAATTGGCGACTGCCTTATCCTGAAAAGGAAGCAAAGCAGCTGTCCGAACTGGTAAAAAGTGCTCACGAAAACGAAGTAGACTTTGTCTGGGCCATTCATCCGGGACAGGATATTCAATGGAACGACACAGATCGCAATCTGTTGATCGGGAAGTTTGAGAAAATGTATCAGCTGGGAGTGCGCTCATTTGCTATTTTCTTCGACGATATATCCGGAGAAGGAACCAATCCCGATCGTCAGGCAGAACTACTCAATTATCTCGATGACCATTTTGTGAAAGTAAAAAAAGATGTTACTCCACTTATTATGTGTCCTACGGAATATAACAAAAGCTGGTCGAATCCTGCTAAAGGATATCTTACTACATTGGGCAAGAGACTGAATCCATCGATCCAAATCATGTGGACAGGCGATCGTGTAGTATCCGATATAAGCAGCGAAGGCATTGCATGGATCAATGAACGCATTCAACGCCCGGCCTATATCTGGTGGAACTTTCCGGTATCAGACTATGTGCGCGATCATTTATTGATGGGTGCCGTTTATGGCAACGACACACAGATTGCCAACCAAATGTCAGGTTTCGTGAGCAACCCGATGGAACATCCGGAAGCATCAAAGATAGCTATCTTTGGGGTGGCAGATTACGCTTGGAATCCGCTCAGCTACAACCCACAAGAGGCATGGGTACGAGCTATCCGCACCCTCTTACCGCAAGATGCTGCTGCTCTGCAAACATTTGCCAACCATAATTCAGATTTAGGAAACAACGGACATCGTTATCGTCGCGAAGAGTCAGTTCAGCTGCAATCCTTAGCAGACCGTTTCCTCACTAACTATACGCAAGGTACGTATAGTGCAGCAGAAGCAGACAGCTTACAGAAAGAGTTTGAACGCATCATTGAGTCGGCCGATCTACTATTGGCCAATAAAGAGAACGAGCCATTGATTCAGGAAATCACTCCTTGGCTACATCAGTTTAAGCTGATGGGACAGATGGGCCAAGAAGTTCTTAACTTGGCCTCGGCTTATCAAAACAGCGATCAAGCCGCATTTGCGAATAAATACAAGCACATCAAAGCCTTGCAACAACTCAGTTTCGTGGTCGATCAAACATACAACCAAAATCCATACCAGCCCGGTGTTAAAGTAGGTACTAAGGTAGTACAACCCCTGATTGACAAGACTTTCTCCATAGCTACCGAACGATACAATGAGAAATATGGCACACAACTCAATGCCACCACCTCCTATTCGCCTCATAAGCTGCTTACCAATATAGAGCAACTAAAATATCAGCCTTTACAAATCAAAACAAACCGTATCCTGATATCTCCTCTACTTGAAACGGTTAAATGGCCGGCTTCGGGGGCACTGACCATTGAGTTAGAGCATCCTTATACAGGCAAAAAGATTGAAATGGATTTGGGTGTTAAAGAGGTAGCAAGTTGGGGAAGCTTTGAAGTATCACCCGATGGAACAAACTGGAACCTTGTTGAGCTTATACAAGAAAACAATACGATTACAGTCAATCTGCAGAAAAGCCGCATAAAAGCGGTGCGTTTCACTAATGCAAGCAATCAGGAGCAAGAGGTTTACTTGAGAAAGTTTATCCTCACAGCAGACAAATAAGCATAAATAAGAGACAAAGCGTACGTATTTTCTCGAACTTACGTATCTTTGTCTCAAATTCAATATGCACGTTCATTATGACTCCACTTCACTTCGCCCCTTTGCAAGGTTATACAGAAGCGCCTTATCGCGATGCACACGCCACTGTATTCGGTGGCATCGATACCTATTACACCCCTTTCGTGCGCATAGAACGGGGAGAATTCCGTCGGAAAGACACACGCGATATTGAGCCTGGAAACAATCATGTAGCACATCTCGTTCCACAGCTAATAGCCTCGAATATAGAGAAGGCGGAAACGATTTTAGCCCTTTTCATCGAGAAGGGATACCGGGAGGTTAGTATTAATCTAGGATGTCCGTTTCCCATATTGGCCAAACGTCATAACGGTTCGGGCATGCTTCCTTATCCCGAAGAGGTAAAGGCACTCCTGGCCATGGTTGAGCAACATCCCGAGATTCGTTTCTCGGTCAAGATGCGGCTTGGGTGGGAAAGCCCTGAAGAGTGTCTGGCATTGGCCCCACTACTCAACGCACTACCCTTGGAGCATGTTGCCTTACACGCACGTTTAGGCAAACAACAATACAAGGGAGAAGTCGATCTCGATGCGTTTGCCGCTTTTGCAGAGGTGTGTCAAAAGCCGCTTATTTATAATGGCGATCTATTGACTGTAGAAGATATTCAGCGAATTGAAAAGCGATTTCCGCAATTGGCAGGCATCATGATCGGGCGCGGTTTATTGGCCAACCCGGCCTTGGCGATGGAATACAAAACAGGAGTAAGCCTAAGCCCCGAACAGCTACGAGAGAAATTACGAACATTGCATGCAACTGTTTACGCCCGCTATGAAGGACAGCTTCAAGGAGGAGATGAGCAAATGCTACACAAAATCAAGCCTTTTTGGGACTATCTGGAGCCGGCACTCGACCGTAAGGTATGGAAAGCCATTCACAAGAGCGGCAGCCTGAATAAATATCAGGCCGCCGTACGCTTGGTGTAATGCTACTTTCGAATAAGTATTGTTTCAAAGCTGGCAGCATCCCTGCAAATAAACTTCAATACGGTTTGCTTCTTATCAGAAGAGATAACTTGACAGGCAGGTGTGTCTTCTACGCTCCACTCGCCTTTTAACGTAATGGTAACGGGTATTTCTCCACTGTCATTATCAATCCACGGACGGGAGTAAATACTGCGTTCGATGCGTTTGCCGTTTTCATCAAAAGCTTCGTCGCTCGGACCACGATACAAGGCTAAGTCGGGTTGAGAAAGGGTTAACAGCATTTTAGAAGGTTCTTCTTTTATCATCACAAGACAAGTGGTATCAGCTTTCAGTAATAGACCTTCTTTAAAGAGAGCTTTAGGCGTTTCAAAAAGAACATACGAGGTAGTCTGCTTGGTTAAGCTCTTTACAATGTGAGCATCGCGATCTTGCCGAATGACTTTGTAAGTAGGTTTTTTAGCAAAAGCCTTCATCTCGTCATGTGTTGTTTGTGGCAGTATGGCATATTCATAAGAAGCACCCATAGGAGCTTTGCCGTGATCTACCACAAGTGAAACCCAGTCGCCTTGCGTATCTTTTCCCGTATTCTGCATCTTAGAATGTTGTGGAAAGTTCTTTTCAAACTTCACTTGTCTGGGAACGTAATATCCGGTACGGAGATGATCCATCCACATATTTCCATGGCCTTGATAAGTTTTCCAGTAGTCATGTCCTGCTTTGTCCGACACGGCCAACTGGAAGATAGTCGTTTCGGTAGGAAAGTCTGTGTTTGTATTCTCAATATCAGAGCCTAGGCAAACAATTGTTCCGTCAAAGAAATGGAACGATTTCCGAGCACGATGCGAACCATTGTACTTATCGTGTTCATGGAGCTTCATACCAAAATTACCATTTGTGGCGCGTTGTGATAAGCCACCGGCAAAAGCCTCATCCGAATAGAGCATCTCTTCCATTCCCGAAAAATTATCCACATTGTACACCTTTGCCTGAAGTTGATCGAGTGGTAGGTGAATCGAAGTAACACCAGGTATCCTATTCCAGTCAAAACCCTCTTGCTGAAAACCACTGGTAGCAGGAGTCACAGTCGCTCCAGGAGTAGCTGTGTGAATCAACAAACTGCCATGAGCTAGGTAACGTCCATAGCGATTAGCCCCCAGATAGTGTTCTGCAGCCCAAAGATAACGAGAATGCCCACGAACCACGGCCGACCAGTTGCTGCGACGATGCACAGATACACAACCGTATCCCAGTGTTTTATTCCCTTCCGGATCGGATTCTGCTTTATAGCCCTTTGCCAACAATTGCTTAACCACACGCTGTTCCTCGGCTTTAGACGTTTTCGGCATATACTCGGGAGAGTCTTCTTCGGCAGAAGATTGAGCAAGCAAGCGAAGGTATGCAGCAGCCATATCGGCATCGATATCCTTCTTTCCATCAGGAGTTCCTGCAATAGCCATTGTGCCGTATTGCATCGGGATAAGCTTCCCTTTCCCATCGGGATGGCGTCCGGACATCGATAAAGGAAAATGATACTTATTGCAGAAGAAACGCATCGCTAGCAGCGCCTCTTTCACCGTTTGATGTGCCAATGGAGACACAGCAAGACTGGTACCATGAAGCAGATAAATCATATTAGTTGCTCCATCCAATCCTCCTACGGCATAGGCCGGATAATTATTGCGGTGATGAAACGTAGCACCATCTTTTTTGAACGACCCGGCCAGTCCCAATGCAGGACGACAGCCAAAATCGATCCAGCGGGAGAATGATTGAAGATATTGCCACTTCTCGGGTGTGTTTTCCATCATCAGAATGCTGGCGATACGACCTGTTGTCTGGGTGTTGAAGGTGTCTATATCAATTCCGTTGACCAATGGCTTTGGATACACTTCATTGGTGATGGCGTACCAACGCAACGTACTTTCGGCAGCGCCCAACTGACCTGCCTCACGAAGTACATCCTTCATCAGAAAATAAGACAGATAGAGATTGCGCACACTATATCCGTAGTGGTGAATATTGCCCCAGCAACTTCCATAGGCTACTCCCTGATCTGTAATATGATCATACATGGAGAGAAATTTCTGTTTCATTTCGGCCTTTACACTCCGGTCAGAAGCGTTATGATAAGCCACTGCAACCTTTCTCATCAAGTCAAAGTAGTTACGCATCTCAACTCCCAAATCAGATAACATGTGCTGATTCCAATTGGGTAGTAAACGTTCATAAGCTTCGGCAGCACGAACCATGAAAATAGGTAAGCCGCTCACCTTTCCGTTTGAATAGGTAATCTGATAAAAGTCGTACGCCTTTCGAATAGCAGCTACTTCTTTCTCCGACAACTTGGAAGGCGTATAAATAAATTCCCGAAAGCGCTGTTCCAGCAATGTCATCTCCTCTTCTTGAGAGGTTCCTAGAACAGGGAGTAATTCAATGTCCGGCTTCAGCAATGAATGTTTATATATAACCAACCAGTGATTGTTGGTTCCGGCATTAACAAAAGGAACTTGCACATCAGCCGTTTGTTGTCGAGCATCAACCTTAGAAGCAGTAATGAGATGATCGATAAATAGCTCGCCCTTCACATCGGGAGCCACCACACGAAGCTCGTCCATGCCCACTTCGGGCATTCCCTCCATATCGCGTTCGTAGCATACCCAAGCTGCACGCCACCCCTTAAAATTTATACCGAACGGGAAAGAAGTGCATTTGCGCCCCTCTTTCAAAAATTGAAATTCAATTGTTTTCTCTTGTGGAACTTCATTGTATACCCACACAATAAAAGCCGAAAGATAAAGATCCTTCCCCGTAGGATCTACCGCCTCAAACTTCAGGTCTTTCTTTACGCTAAGCACAGCGTTGGGCTCAAAAGTCCACTGCAAAGAGTGTTTGCCATCTTTATAATGTGCAGAAGAGGTAGTAAGTTTGGATTTTTCACCATCGATATACGCAGGCAGTTGTGTCTCTTCGAAAGAAAGTAAACGGTCGTGTTTAACGATTTGCGCCGACGCAGCTGCAGAAAACAGAAGAGCGAGAAGCCCCACAAATCGCGAGTTGATGAAGTTTAGTTTCATAATCATTCGGGTATTAGTTTAACAGTTTTGTTTTATGCTACAAAGAAACCCCACTTTACGATAAAGCGGGGTTTAAATTGTACAGAATTGGTCTAAAATAGTATACTCACCTCTCTTGTTTCAAGGATGTATCTCCTTGAACGCATTGTTCTCTTCTTGCACCTGCTGAATAGTTTGCTTAAGCTCGCCTATCGGAAGGTCGAAGCCATACCACCCCGTAAAGCAATCGGTTACATACCATTTCCCATCTATCAGTTCAAACTCTACCCGAAGATCAAGTTCCGACTCTTCATATCCTGCCTCAAACTCCTTGCGATTGGGTTCGTTGATGGTAAATTTAGAGACATAAATACCCCCTTCGTCCTGCGTAATGCGCTCTTCTTTGAGTGTTTCGGCATCGAGCAACGGCCACTTCTCTTTGGTAAAGGGAAAGGTTTTCTCACTGTTTCCGTCATCCGTCATCAGGGTGATAGGGGTTTTCAACGGAAACTTTACGCGGGTCATCTGAAAGGCTGCACTGCCCGTAAATTTCTCCAAAAATTCCTGAAAACCTTCCTCGCCTGCAAGGACAGTTTCAGCACGCTCGACTTTCGCTTTTGAACTATTGCCACAGGAGATTAGAGAGATCCCCGTAAGCAATGTCATGATAAACAGACAGAACACAAATCTTTTTGCTCTCATACGCTATTACTTTATAAAAATGGAATGTCTTTTCAGCGCGCAAAGATAACATATCTTCCTAATATACAAGTGTAAAGAAGCAATTATTTGCGCCGCAAATACTCATAACCGAAGCGACAATACAGGCACTTCTTTTTATCACAATACTCCGTCTGCAATTGCAACAAAGCCTGAGAATCGGCAGCCGTCTCTACCGATAAGCCGGCAGCATACCAACGCCGCGTTACGTAATTATTTTCAGCCTTCAACTCTTCGAGCAAACGGGTAGCCCGATCGCACAACGATTCATCCGCTTTATGCAACCCGTAGGTAAACAAAAAGGGAATCACGGTATTGATCACGAGCAGCTGTTGCGAACCATAACCCAATGATTTCTCTTGTTTTGGCGAAACTTTGCCGAACTGAAAATGCTCTTCCCAATAGGCAGAGGTGCGCGTTGATAATATCTGGCGCAATTGCTGCATCGTTTCGGCCTCCATCACGCGCGAAAAGAGCGATTGTTCACGATGATAAAGATGAGCCAGTTGGGCCAAACGAACATGGGGGAAGTTACTAGGTCGCAAACGTAGAAATCGCCAAAGCGATGGATCCATCGGAGCGGGCAGTTGGAACTTATGCTGTAGGTAACGAAACTCTTTCTGAAGTTGCAGGTAATAGGCGTCTGTATCCTCCTCTTCGAGCAACCCGGCCAAGCCAAAGAAAAAAGCTTCTACCTGAAACAGGCTGTCGCGGTGTTTGTCTACCGCTCGAAAAGGAATCAACCGCGCCCAGGTTTCAAAAGCATCTCCATTGAGTCCAAAGCCAAAATTGCGCGCAAGGGTGAGAAAGAATGTATCCTCCCAATGGTTGTTGCAACGCTTCAATCGAGCCACAAGGGTTGCCGCTTTCTGCTCGAAACGTTCGCTCTGCAAAGCCGTCAGCCACGAGTGGATAGTTAACTTGGGTAGCGTAGCGAGCAGGGAGTGACAAGGAGGATAATTATCTGCTTGCCGCAGCTCTTCGTAATCCTTCAATACCTGTTCGGGGCAGGTCAGTATCAGTTGAGGTATCGGTTCGCCGGTCGTTCGCCGAACTTCACAATCAGATTGGCTGCAAACATGCAAAATAACCGAGTCATAGGCCTTGTTCGCATCGTGTCCGTGCCGATACCAATCGGACGCAACCGTGTGTACCTCAACATTTCCAACCCATAGCGTGCCGTCTATCTTTAGTTTGCAGTTAAAAAAATCAGGGCCGGCATGTGCATTGGGTAAACCGGGGTCAACGACCTCCACCGGAAGCCCTGTAGTGGTTTGCAAGGCCTTCAGTGGGAATATTTTGTGTTTCCATACATAGTGCAATAATTGTTCCATGTTAACAAGACGTTAATGTGCCGTGCAAATGTAATAAAAATACTATCTTTGCGCTTATTATTTCGAATATTAAGTCAGCAAAACAATGAAAATAGCATTAATTGGTTATGGGAAAATGGGTAAGGAGATTGAGCAGATCGCCCTTAGCCGGGGACATGAGATTGTCAGCATCATCGACGTTAATAATCAGGAGGATTTCAACTCCGGCGCTTTCAAGTCGGCAGACGTAGCCATAGAGTTCACCAACCCAATGGTGGCTTACCACAACTACATTCGTGCCTTCGAGGCGGGTGTGAAGCTCGTTTCGGGTAGTACCGGATGGATGGCCGAACACGGTGAAGAGATTAAGCAATTGTGTACCGAGGGGGGTAAAACTCTTTTCTGGTCGTCTAATTTTAGCTTGGGCGTAGCCATCTTCTCAGCTGTTAACCAATACTTGGCTAAGATCATGAATCAGTTTCCTGCTTACGATGTAACGATGAGCGAAACCCATCACATTCATAAGCTCGACGCACCAAGCGGAACAGCCATTACCTTAGCAGAAAGCATTTTAGATAAACTGGAACGCAAGAACAAATGGGTAAAAGAAGAGGCAAGTACAGCCGATGAACTACCTATACACTCTATTCGTGAGGGCGAGGTATGCGGCATTCACACCATCCGTTACGATTCGCAGGCAGACAGCATCTCCATCACTCACGATGCCAAAAACCGGGGTGGCTTTGCCTTGGGAGCAGTGTTGGCTGCCGAATATACAGCCGGAAAGCAAGGCTATCTGGGCATGAGCGACCTGTTTCCTTTCTTGAACGATGACTCTTCGCTACCAACGTCTAATTTATAATAAAAACAGCAATATGAGAAAAGCAACTCGCACGCAATGGATCAAATGCGCCATTGTACTCGTTCTTTATCTGGCATTCCTCGTTTGGGTGAAGAGCTGGTTGGGACTGATCGTCGTTCCTTTCATTTTCGACATTTACATTACGAAACTCATTCCGTGGTCGTTCTGGAAGAGCTCAAAGAATCCGGCCGTCCGCAACATCATGAGCTGGATAGATGCCATCGTCTTTGCACTGATCGCTGTTTACTTTGTCAACATTTACATCTTTCAAAACTATCAGATTCCCTCTTCCTCGCTTGAAAAGTCAATGCTGGTAGGCGACTTTCTGTTTGTGAGCAAAATGAGTTACGGCCCCCGTGTTCCAAACACTCCCCTCTCTATGCCATTGGCACAGCACACGTTGCCGGTCATCAACACCAAGTCGTACTTCGAATGGCCTCAATGGAAGTACAAGCGTGTGCAGGGCTTCGGAAAAGTAAAGCTGAACGACATTGTTGTATTTAACTTCCCCGCAGGAGATACCGTTGCACTTCACAACCAGATGAGCGATTTCTATACCATTGCTTACTCCGTGGGACAGAGCATGTATCCCGGAAAAGTGGATATGGACAGCCTGACCCGCAAGCAACAACGCGAGGTGTACGATTTATACTACAACGCCGGTCGCAAACAGATACTCTCCAACCCCAAAGAGTTTGGTGAAGTGGTGGTGCGCCCCGTAGATCGTCGCGAAAACTACGTAAAACGGTGTGTAGGTTTACCCGGAGACACGCTTCAGATTGTAAACGGACAAGTGATGATTGATGGCAAGGCCACCGAAAATCCCGTAGATTTGCAATTCAACTATTTCGTACAAACCACAGGTCCCCTTATTCCCGAAGAGATGTTTCGTGAGTTAGGCATCAGCAAAGACGACCAAATGCTCATGACCAACAGCCAAGGTTGGGAAGGCGGATTGTTGGAAATGGGGTTAAACGGACGCAATGCACAAGGTGCCTTGAACCCGGTTTACCACCTGCCGCTTACTCAAAAAATGCATGATGCGCTAAACGGCAACAAGAAGCTCATCAGCAAAATCGTAATGGAGTCCGAAGACTATTCGGGACAGATGTACCCACTCAACCTGTACACGCAGTGGAATCGGAACAACTATGGACCTATCTGGATTCCTGCCAAAGGGGCTACCATCACCCTGACCGATGATAACTTGCCTATCTACGAACGCATCATCCGTGCATACGAACACAATAAACTGGAAGTGAAAGACGACGGCATCTACATCAACGGTGTGAAAACCGATAAGTATACCTTCCAGATGGATTACTACTGGATGATGGGCGACAATCGCCACAACTCGGCCGACTCTCGCTACTGGGGCTTCGTTCCCGAAGATCACATCGTAGGAAAGCCTCTCGTGGTGTGGTTATCGCTTGATAAGGACCGCGGTTGGTTTGATGGTAAAATTCGTTGGAACCGACTCTTCAAATGGGTAGGTTAACGCATCATTCGATCCGCTAATACCGCAATATACCGATGAAAAGAGGAATGAGATGGATTATCGCTTTAGGCGGAGCAGCAGTCATTGTACTGCTGCTTCGCAGCTTTGCGTTCACCTCATGCCTCATCCCTTCGGGAGGGATGGAAAACTCGCTCTTCCGGGGTGAGCACATTCTGGTCAATAAGTGGAGCTACGGACTACGCCTGCCACTCATGTCTCTTTTCTCCTACCACCGTTGGAACAATAAGCTCGTAAAAAAAGAGGAAATCGTAGTTTTCAATAACCCGGGTAGTACCTCACAGCCCGTTATCGACCGGCGCGAGGTATTCATCAGCCGCTGCATCGGTGTGCCCGGCGACACGCTGTTTGTCGACTCTCTCTTTTCAGTCTTGACCTCCGAAAGTATGCCAAGCCCCGACCAGAAGAGGCTCTACCACTACCCTCGCGCAAAGGCGCAACAGCTCGACTCGCTACTTGCCACGCTCGCCATCACCAACAATCAACTGATGGGGCAACAAGACAGCAGCGATGTGCGCAGCTTTAGCCGTTACGAGTACTACCTGATTGAGCAGGCTATGGGCGAAGACCATTGGCTTGAGCCGGTAGATTACACTAACGAAGCAGCGCCTAAATCGCTCATCGTACCCGCTAAGGGAAAGGTTATCCGTGTCTACCCTTGGAATCGTACACTCTTATGCAACACCCTCGTGCTGCACGAAGGCAAGCAAGCCGAGGTAAGAAACGACACCCTTTTTGTGAACGGTCGTGCCACGCAACATTGTTACTTCACCAAAGACTATTATTGGATGGTTTCCAATAACTCCGTCAACCTGTCCGACTCTCGCCTATTCGGCTTTGTACCCCAAGATCATATCATTGGCAAAGCTGCCCTTATCTGGTTCTCTAAAGAGGCAAACACCGGCCTATTTAGTGGCTATCGTTGGAACCGTTTCTTTCAACCCGTCAACTAACTCAACTCATCCATGAAAGTCGCTTACCTCTCCTCTGCATACCTTGCCCCGGTTCAGTATTACACCAAATTGAACGCTTACGATGAGATATTCGTTGAGCAGCACGATCATTATATCAAACAAACCTATCGCAACCGTTGCACCATTGCTGCCCCCGACGGTGAGCTGGCACTTTCTATTCCCACCGTGAAACCCGATACCACCAAATGTGCGATGAAAGAGATCCGCATCTCCGATCACGGCAATTGGCGTCGCTTGCATTGGAACGCCATTGAATCGGCCTACAACAGTACCCCGTTCTTCGAGTACTATAAAGACGACTTTCACCCTTTCTACGAAAAAAAGTATGAGTTTTTAGCCGATTTCAACGAAGAACTCTGCCGGCTTATCTGCGGACTCATCGATATAGCACCCAACGTGCAGCGTACTGCCGCGTACAAAGTTGATTTTGCTCCCCACGAGCACGACTTCCGTGAAGCCATTCACCCCAAAAAAGAGTTTCGGCTTACCGATCCTGAGTTCACTCCCCGCCCCTACTATCAGGTTTTTGAAGATCGTCACGGTTTTTTGCCCAATCTTAGCATCATCGACCTGCTGTTTAATATGGGCCCCGAAAGTTTGCTGCTGCTGTAAGCACTCACGCACAAAAAAGTTTCCACACCAAAAGTTTTCCTACAGTTTTGCATGGTTTTTCATCAAACGTTGTCTTTCCAATCAACTTTATAACTATCTTTGCACCATCCGTGCGCGGCAACGGAAACCGATACTAACTTAAAAATCAATATCATGGCAAATTTATTCAGTGTAAAAGACAAAGTAGTAATAATCACCGGAGGAACAGGCGTATTGGGACGCGCCATTGCCACTCATCTGGCAGAAGAAGGCGCCAAGGTAGTCATTCTGGGACGTAAAGCAGAGATGGGTAATGAAATCGTCTCAGCAATCAAAAGCAAAGGTGGCGAAGCTCTATTTCTGGTTACCGATGTGCTCGATGCTGCTGTCTTGGAGCAGAACCTAACCGATATTCTTCAAGCTTACGGACGTGTAGATGCACTGCTGAATGCTGCCGGAGGCAATATGCCCGGAGCCACCATTGCCCCCACAGGCACTTTCTTCGACCTCAAAGTAGCCGAGTTCCAAAAAGTGCTTGAGTTGAACCTTACGGGCACCGTGCTACCTACTCAGGTATTCCTCAAACCGATGGTAGAGCAGAAAAGCGGTACAATCGTTAACTTCTCGTCTATGGCAGCCTTCCGCCCCATGACGCGTGTGGCCGGATACGCTGCTGCCAAAGCCGGTATCTCCAACTTTACCAGCTTCATGGCCACCGAAGTAGCCAAGAAGTTTGGCGAAGGCATCCGCGTAAACGCGATTGCGCCGGGATTCTTCCTCACCGAACAAAACCGTAGCCTGCTGACTAACCCCGACGGAACGTATACCGAACGCGGACAAGACGTCATCCGTCAAACTCCATTCGGCCGCATGGGTCGTGCCGAAGAGCTTTGCGGAACGATTCAGTACCTCATCAGCGATGCATCGAGCTTCGTAACCGGCACAGTAGCGGTAGTCGATGGTGGCTTCAATGTTTTCACCATGTAACTGTGCACCTATACCCTATTGGACAATTAACAAATCATCATCCTATGTATTTATCCGAACAAACCTGGCGCTGGTATGGCCCAAATGATCCTGTCAGCTTATGGGATATCAAACAAGCCGGAGCTACCGGCATTGTTAACGCCCTGCACAACATCAAGAATGGCGAAGTGTGGAGCGTAGAAGAGATTATGAAACGCAAAGCACTGATCGAATCGGTTGGCCTGCGCTGGTCGGTAGTAGAGAGCGTACCGGTACACGAGCATATCAAAACGCAAACGGGAGCTTTTCAGCAGTATATCGACAACTACAAAGAGAGCCTGCGCAACCTAGGCCAATGTGGCATTCACATTGTTACCTACAACTTCATGCCGGTACTCGACTGGACCCGCACCGATTTAGCTTACGAACTGCCCGACGGTTCGCGTGCCCTTCGCTTTGAACGTGCCGCCTTCGTCGCTTTCGACCTCTTCCTCTTGAAACGCCCCGGTGCCGAAGCCGACTATACCGACGAAGAGAAAGCTAAGGCCAAAGCTCGCCTGGCTCAGATGAGCGATGCCGATAAACAACTCCTCATACGCAACATGATTGCCGGCCTGCCCGGTTCCGAAGAGAGCTTTACGCTCGAACAGTTTCAACAAGAGCTCGACCGTTACCAAGGCATTACCTCCGAGAAGCTGCGTGCCAACCTCATCTACTTCCTGCAAGAGATTGCGCCTGTGGCCGATGCTGCCGGTGTAAAACTGGTGATTCACCCCGATGATCCACCCTGCTCTATTCTTGGTTTACCCCGTATCATGAGCTGTGCCGCCGATTTCCGGGCACTGATTGCTGCCGTTCCCAATGAGTCGAACGGCCTTTGCCTCTGCACCGGTTCACTCGGTGTAAGTAGCGCCAACGATCTTGAAAGCATGATGAAAGAGTTTGGCAACCGCATCAACTTCGTTCACTTCCGCAGTACTCAGCGCGATGCCGAAGGCAATTTCTACGAAGCCAATCACTTGGAGGGCGATGTGGACATGTACTGCGTGATGCGCGCCTTTCTCGAATTACAACAACAGCGTCAGGTATCCATCCCCATGCGTCCCGACCACGGACACCAGATGATAGACGACTTGAAGAAAAAAACAAACCCCGGCTACTCCTGCATCGGCCGCTTACGCGGACTGGCAGAGCTACGAGGATTGGAGATGGGGATAGCGAAGTCTATCTTTTAATCCAGCGGCTGTATTGCTCCAAGCGCAACCTATTACCAACGTGCCCAAACTCAGAGTTTACAGGCACGCTGGTGATAGGTTGTTGTTCTATACAAGCAAAACAGACACCCTCCTGCCATCTACTCTTGCACCTTCAATATACCGATTTCATTATCTGCGTTATTCAAATTCTTCCGAGCTTTGTTCAATGATTTTCCGTAGCGCAATTGATACGTAACCCCCACAACCAGCATGTTTCCATTGTCTTTGATGCGCACCGCTTCATGATAAGGATTTGCTTTCGACAACGAAGTTGTTTCGCTTTTCCATGCACGAGTAAACGGGTAGTAAACGCCCGCTTTGAATTGAAATTGGCCTGTATTATACCCTACCAAAGCAGAGGAGTAGTTCTCGCTAAGATTAATGATCTCTCCCACAAGACTTTTTTGCGGACGTGTGTATGCATAAGACAGGTTCCAATTCTTATAATACCCCTGCATTGAAGCCGACCAATAGAGATTGTGTAACGCATGCTTATACCCTACTCCCGAAGAAGCATAACGATTCCATCCTCCCGTAACCGACAGGTTCATGCAATTGAACAACCTTGACAGGTTTACGTCCAACTGCACATTTGTTTGTTGGTTATAGTCCTGATTTTTGTATTCAGACAAGAATTCACCTCGGTTAGTATCATAAAAGGTATACATCGAGATCGGATTTATTGCTTTCGTGTGGCTCACCCATAAATTTGCCTTCAGCTTCTTCTTGGTATACGTGAATAGAAAACGATTACGAATCGTGTTATATGCTTCCAGTTGAGGATTTCCTTTGATAATCAGCAAGTCTTCGTACGCCTGCTCCACATTGCTCAACTGAGAGAGCGACGGGAGCGTTGGGGTGAGTTGAAACAGGTAACTCACCTTCATATCCTTCCACAAAGGATATAGCAAACTCACTGTGGTTAAGTTACGGGTGTACGAGCGTTTATCAGTTCGGTCATCAACCGTGTACAGTTTCACTCCTGTACCCAGCGAATACGACAGTTTCTTTACTCTCCCCGACCACTCTCCATAAAAGTACGTATTGCCCGAAGTCATCCGCGTCTCTTCCGTAGTGTTTCCTGCATAGTCGTTCTTCGTATAACTCTGTACGTGACGCACACTTGCACTCAAACTCTGGCTCTTAAACGACTTTCGGTAAGTAGCTTCGCCAATCAACGACTTTCGGTTGTTGGCCACCTTGTTGGCAATCAACTGTTCCGGCTTGTTCTCGTACCTATCCAACAAGTTTCTGTCATAATCACTCGATGCCAACGTACCCACAACATTCAGCTCCAGCGACTGCTCCTTCTTAAATTTCTGAATAAAGAATAGATCGAGTGATGGCGAATAGACCTCGAACACCGCTTTACTGTTACGCACAAAGTCGATAGCCTGATCTTTTTCCGTTTGCCGTATGTTCGCATTGATCGATGTATGCTGCCTTCCTATGTTGTTGAGAAAAGTAGCGCTAAACATGCTTCGCTCATTGATCTGAAGCGCATACCCCAAATTGATATCCTGTGACAGGTATCCGAAAGGCGAATGCAATCCGTTGCTCACCCGCTCTATCCGCCTCTCCTCTCCGGCAAAAGCCTCTGTTCGGTCTGTCCACCGCTTGGTGTAATCCCTCCAGCTGTTGTTGTACAGCAGCGTAAACTCCGATTTCTTATAATTAAAACTGTTGCTAAGTGTTCCATTCAGAAATCCCGTCATGGGCGAAGCCATTGCGTTTACATAGACGTTTCCCCCGGTTTGTCGCTCCTTCAGAATGAAGTTAATCACCCCTCCCACCCCTTGGTTGGCATAGCGTATCGAAGGGTTGTTGCTGTATTCTATTCTTGCTATCTCGTCCGGCTTCACCCCCAGCACCTGCTCGCGCGATTGAGGTCTTCCGTTTATCTGATAAACAGGAGCCTGACCATCTATCGTTGCTCGTTGTTCGATTGCATTCACGCTCATCCCCGGCAAACTGAGCACCTGAAGCAAATCCATGCTTCCCGATGAAATTTTCACCTGTTCCGCCCGTGGAAAAACAATCATTTTATCTACCTTTTGAATAATGTGACTCCCTTGCACAGTCACCTCCGAAAGTTCGATCGTCTTTTCTGTATCCTTGACCGATAATCGTATCGCACCCAGATTCACGTTCCGATCGTTGTTCCAATCAATAAGGAAACTAACAGGCTGAAAGTCGGGGCTATTCACTCGAAAGATATATCGCCCTTGTGGAAGCCCTTTCCACATAAAAGCTCCGCCGGGCGAAGTAAGGCTAGCGGTTGTTGTCAACGAGTCTACCGTCATTACACACACGTTGATGTAATCAGCACTTTGTTTGTCATCACGTTGCAGCTTGCCGCTTAACTTGAAGTCTTTGGCAGAGGCGGTGATAAAAGATAGAAAAATGAGAAATAAGGCCGATAATAAGTGTTTCATAAGTAAGAGATTTTTTAAATAACCGTTCTATTATTTAATTATTAGGGAATTAAAATCATGTTTAGTACTCTTAAGAGAATGCAAAGGTATGTGCAAGAAGTCATATATTCATACAATATAGTTCGCAAATAATTCGCAAATCCATTGTGAACTGCAATAAAATAACGTACAACTCACTAGAAATCAGCTATAAAAGCATCTAGCATCTTTGGTATTCCCGGAACGCCATGTATCTTTTTATAGAGTCTCTCTCGTATACTAGACACAGAGCTTCTCGCCTTAACAATTAAATGAGCAATATCAGACGATAAAACAGACATCTTTAGAAGGTAACAAACACGAAGCTCCACCTCTGTAAAATTAGGATAAAGCGTATATAAACGATTCGTAAAATTATCAAAAGTAAGATCAAGCTCTATTTGGAGTTTTGTCCACTCCTCTTCAGTCAACTTCGCCTGAGGATTTTTACTTTTCTCTATAACAGTAAAATAGATCTCTGACTTACGGAATGCACTTAACAGTGTTTCTCGTTCTGTATATAAAGCCGTTATATGATTATTCTTTTCCTCCAACAGACGGCTTTTTACAATAAGCAATTCTTCTCCAACTAAGTCATTTTGCTCTCGAGCAACAATCAGTTGTTTCTTTAAGAGTAAGATTTGTTCATTATTCAATTCTATCTGATGCAAGCTCTCCTTATGACTTCTTTCTTCAAAAAAACGCAATCTGCGTTCTTGTTCTAATTGCTGTTGCTTTCTCTTGTGCTCACGATAGAAAACGGCTGTAATGATAAACAAAAACACAAGTCCGCCTGCAATCAATTGATAAATGAAGGCTTTGTTTTTCGCATTAGCTAATGCCAGACGGTCATTCTCTTTTTCAACATGCCGATAGCTATAAAGCATCTCTACCTTTTTCACTGATTCTGTATCAGTTATTTTCTGTATAGAGTCTTGATAAATCAGATACTGATCTATATAAGTTAATGCTTCTTTATCTCGAGAGCTAGCTCGTTCTATCTGATAAAGATCCAAATAAGCACCACTTTTGATATAAACACTTCTTGATTGTATAGCTTTATGATAATAGAAACTTGCAGAATCAATTTTATTGATTCCCTTATATAATTTACCCCAAATTAAATTATTAGGAGCTACATTTTCGTTACCTAGTAGATTAGCGGAAGATTGAATTAGTGCAGCACGAGCTTCTTCATAACGCCCTAATTGGAGGTAAACACCAGCCAGTTCACTTTGAATAACGCTCATCCTGCGCGTATTATTAATGCGTTTAGCAGACTGAAAACCAGCTTCGTAATAATACAATGTGCTATCTGCATTGTGTTGAGCCGTAAATGCTCTACCTATATTACGCAAAGCGAAAGGCAGTATAAGAGTGTCCTTTGCTAAAGAGTAATAGTGATAAGCCTTCTTATGGATAGGTAAAGCCTCATCATATAATTTTTGATACATATACAATGTGCCCATCTGTGCATACGTACGTCCCAATATCTGATACTCCTTTCCGTCTTCCGAGGCATCTATAGCCTGTTGAAAAAATTTAATGCGCGAGGTGCATCCTGCATATCGCGATACACACTGCCCAGATAATAATAAGCTTCCATCCTCTGAGCAGGCGTTCCGTGATTCTCGTAATAATGCACCACAGCTTTCATCAACGAATCGGAAGTGTGGGGAACGTAACATTTGTCACTTGCTTTCACCGCAAGCAGCCAGTAATACATCTGTACTGCTTTACTCTGCTCTGATATACAGTTTTTTAAACCAAGCAGAAGGGTTTGTGCACTGTCAGGGGCAGTGTCCATAAGTTGTTCGGCCCGAAGCATGGTTGCGGGATAATGAGGAGAGCGTTGGCAAGAGAAGAGACTCAACAGCACCCACAAGGTCAATTGCAGTCGGATATAAGGCATAACAGATTTGATTAGAACGAATGACAAATTTAGTTTATTTTTTAATAAAAAAAGAATAAGTCCCTGTATTTTTAATGACAAACACAGGGACTTAACTCATTTCATATATTTCACTTGCGCAATTACATGAAGTGCGCCTTTTAAACCAGGCACAAAACAGGTATGCTTTACCTCACAAGGTCTTCGGGAAATTTAGCCGGCATTTTTAACCGCTTCCAGGTTTCATGAAACCAGGAATTCAGTTCATTGCCGTTCTTATCTTTTTCGATGTAATATTTCAAATGAAGCAATTCATCATTCACTAGTTCAAACTCAATAACATTATCTCGGTTATCAAATATCGGAAGATGAATATTCTTGATGATGCTTTCCTTGTAACTGGTGTTGCTCAACTGTTTATACGTGCCATAACCGGTGATAATCGCATCCGATCCGGGAATGAGGGTGAAGTTAACGATTCGCCCATCATCGCTCAGCACCTTGAACGTAGTAGTGGGTTTCAGCACTCCCGGAACATCCGGTATTTCCGAAACATAATGGCAGAGTTGCCAGATACCATTCAAATTGGCCGGCTGAAACCTTACTTCATTCTGAGCCATTGCGTTTGTTACCGCCAACAGCATTACTGTCAGCATGGTAAAGAAATAAGTCTTCTTCATATTCATTCAGTTATTAGTTAAAACTACGAGGATCAGTATAGAACAAATATAAAGATTAATTTCAAGAAACAAAAGATTATAGCAAATAAAAAATAATTGTATTTTCAGCATGATCGTCAATTCTCTTCGCCTTGTTGCTGCATACTATCCTTCAAAACTGAGTCAAAGGCAAATATTATTTATTTTCGAGCAATAGCAATAGAAAACTACTATGAATTATCTGTTTACCTTTTATAAGCTATCTCCTTTTCTTTCATTGTATTAGTAGTCGGCTTATAACGCGACAATGGTCGTTTTATAAGCCGACAATAGTCGACATGCATACCGACTATTGTCGCATTGCATTCCGACCATTAAAACTAATAATAATAAACAGCTAACTTCCCTATAAAAAGAGGTTAGCTATCGGATGCTTTAGTGTTAAATGACAGTACTCTACCAATCACACCAAAGATAAAAGAAATAACTATATCTTTGCACACAACCCTAATTAACTTCAATACATTATGAAAATCGCTTCGCTACAACGGGTTGCCTCAGTCGATGTACTGCGGGCACTCACCATGTTTCTCATGCTTTTCGTGAATGACATTCCCAGCTTAACCAATATTCCTCATTGGCTCGAACATGCCGAGATGAACGAAGATATGCTGGGTTTCTCGGATACCATTTTCCCGGCGTTCCTCTTTTGTATGGGGATGTCTATCTCCTTTGCCATTCAAAATCGATATAAAAAAGGCGATACGCACCTGCAGGTTGTGATGCACATCTTCTGGCGCACAGTAGCACTGGTAGCCATGGGGCTCTTCTCGGTCAATAGTGGAGGTGTTGACGGACTGTCACATGCGTGGTTTTCTATCTTAATGGTTATTGGGTTCTTTCTTACTTGGGGGGTATATCCCAAAGTGGAAGGAAAAAAGAAATTCCTTTATACCGGGATGAAGATAACAGGGGTCTCTCTACTAACCTTTCTCGTACTTTTTAAAGGGATGAATGGTCAACCGTTTGAGCAGAAGTGGTGGGGTATTTTAGGTCTTATCGGATGGACATATGCCATCTGTGCTTTGATTTATTTGTTTACACGAGAAAGTTTGAAGTGGAATGCAGCAGTGTGGTTGCTCTTTATGGGGCTTGTTCTACTGAATCATGCAGACGCATTACCGTTGCCATTTATCCCCAGTGACATGACGCTGCATGCCTTTGGTATGTCGGGGCTGCTCACTTCACTACTGATGCAGCAATATGCCCAAAAGGAACGTTCCGGGAAGTTTATCGCTGTGCTGTGCGCCTTGGGGATAGTTATGCTTATAGCGGCTTTCGTTTCACATCCGTTCTGGATTATCTCCAAGATACAAGCTACTCCGACTTGGCTCTTCTTCTGCTTGGCAGCGTTTCTCCCACTCTTCGGCTTCTTTTACTGGCTCACGGACGTGAAAGGCAAGGCGAATTGGTTCGACCTCATGAAGCCGGCAGGGACAGCTACGCTGACCTGCTACGTCATTCCATATGTATGGTACTCGGTACAGCAACTGGTGGGTTGGCATTACCCTGAAGTACTGACCGAGGGTATTCCGGGATTGTTGAAATCGGCCCTATTCTCCTTAGTGATTGTAGGCATCACCGGCCTACTGGTGAAGGCGAAGGTTAAGCTTAAAGTGTAGCGGAATGGTTATTTATAAATTAATGTTGACAGGCGTTCTTCTGCTAGCATTTCATTAGCCACCTCAAGCACCTCTTCGCACGTAAGGGCTCGAATGCGTTCGCAAACTTTCGCTATGCCCTCGTATTTATGGTAGTGCAAAAAGCTTTTGCCCATACTCAGTGCATTGTTTTCGTAATTGTCTGAGGAGACACAGATTTGACCGATCAGTTGTTTCTTGGCAGCATCCAGCTGCGAAGAGGTCATTTTCACATCACGCATACGGGTCAATTCTTTGTGTGTTAAGCGCAAACAGGTATCGATGTCATTGGGGTTGGTGCCAAAATAAATACAAAAGGCACTGGTGTCGATATAAGAGGCTAGGTTGGATTCAACAGTATAAACCAAACCGCGACGCTCGCGCAAGGAGACGTTCAGGCGACTATTCATGCCGGGACCACCCAAAATGTTGTTGATCAGGTAAAGTGCCGTTCGTTTATCATCGTACGCATGGTAAGCACGGCTGCCTAGCATAACGTGGGCTTGGTGGGTATCTTTTGACACTACCAGATGCTCGGGCACATAGAGCGAGGGAGCGATGCGCTGATTGTTGACCTCCTGCATGGGGATATCCGCCATCAGCTTCTCTAACAGACGAATAAGCTTCTTGAAATCGATTTTTCCTTGTGCAAAAAACACCATATTGGAGGGTTGATAGAAACGGTTGGTGAAGGAGCAAAGATCGGCGGTTTTAAACAGCTTCAGCAACTCGGGCCGACCAAGGATGTTGTGCCCCAGCGCATGTCCTTTGAAAATCATATCTTCAAAATCATCAAAAATCAGCTCGCTCGGGTTGTCTTCATACGATTGTATCTCGTCAAGAATCACCTCTGCTTCGCGTTCAATCTCGCGCTGCGGAAAAGTAGAGTGAAAGGCAATATCGACCAAAAGCTCGACAGCACGCGACAGGTCCTTGGTTAGAAAAGTGGAATAGATAACTGTCTCTTCTTTATTGGTATAAGCATTCAAATCACCACCGACGGCCTCCATTCGGTTGAGGATATGCCATGCTTTTCGTTTTTGTGTTCCTTTAAAAACCAAGTGCTCTACAAAATGAGCCATACCGTGTTCGTGATCGGCCTCATCACGCGTGCCGACATCAATGGCAAAGCCACAGTAAGTCACATCGGAGGCTACCGGGTTGTAAATAACACGAAGACCGTTGGATAGTGTTTGTTCGACTTGACTCGTATTTAAATTATTCATTTTCAGCTCAAAGTATTGTTGAAGTTGCAAAAATACAATAAAACTTATTGCTGTTTATAGAAAATTGCAGATATTTGTAGGCTGCAAAAGCAATATTGCCACAATAGCACCATTATTAAATTATGACTGAATCGATTAAAGAGCTTCTGCAAAAAGAGGCGCAAGCGGTATTAAATATCCCTGTGACGGATGCGTATGAAAAAGCGGTAGCCCTCATTGTGGAACAGATACACCGGAAACGAGGTAAACTGGTTACTTCGGGAATGGGCAAAGCCGGACAAATAGCGATGAATATAGCCACTACGTTTTGCTCGACAGGTGTTCCTTCTGTCTTTCTGCATCCTAGCGAAGCTCAGCATGGCGATTTGGGCATCTTGCAAGAGAACGATTTGCTGCTGCTGATCTCTAACTCGGGAAAGACACGCGAGATTGTGGAGCTGACCCGACTGGCGCATATCCTGAACCCTACCCTGAAGTTTATCGTGATTACCGGCAACCCCAACAGCCCCTTGGCCAATCAATCGGATGTTTGTCTGAGTACAGGCAAGCCCGACGAGGTGTGCACGCTGGGCATGACTCCTACTACATCGACCACAGCCATGACCGTGATTGGAGATATCTTAGTGGTGCAAACCATGAAAGAGACCCATTTTAGTATGGAAGAATACTCCAAACGCCACCACGGTGGTTACTTGGGCGAAAAATCGAGAGAGCTATGCGAAAAGTAATTGGCATAGGCGAAACCATTCTTGATGTCATTTTTCAAAACGATCAACCTTCGGCAGCTGTGCCGGGGGGATCGGTATTCAATGGTATCGTGTCATTGGCACGGGCAGGTGTCAACGTGTGCTTTATCAGCGAAACAGGCAACGACCGGGTGGGTAGCACTATTCTTAAGTTTATGCGAGAAAACGGGATACCGACAGATCACGTCAATGTATTTCCCGACGGGAAATCTCCGGTATCACTAGCCTTCTTGAATGAAAAACACGACGCGGAGTATATTTTCTATAAAGACTATCCGAAGCAACGACTCGACGTTGTGTTTCCAACAATCAATGAGGACGATATCGTTATCATCGGTTCTTACTATGCAGTAACACCGGTGTTGCGAGACAAGATAGTGGAGCTACTTGAGCAGGCGCGCCAAAAAAGAGCAATCGTCTATTACGACCCCAACTTCCGTTCTTCGCACAAGGAGGAGGCCATGAAGCTTGCACCCACCATTATTGAGAATCTGGAGTATGCGGACATTGTCCGAGGATCGCTCGACGATTTTTTCTATATGTATGGCATGAACGATGTAGAAAAGATCTATAAGGACAAGATTAAGTTTTACTGCCCCAACTTTCTCTGTACAGCCGGAGCCGAAAAAGTATCCCTGCGAACCAAGACCATCAGCAAAGAGTATCTGGTAGAACCGGTAGAGACTGTAAGCACCATCGGAGCAGGAGACAACTTTAATGCAGGGCTCATCTTCGGTTTGCTGAAACATGACGTGCGATATCGAGATTTAAACAATCTTGACGAACCAACCTGGAACCGGATAGTGGCGTATGGGAACGCTTTTGCTGCCGAAACTTGCCGAAGCTATAACAACTCTATTTCGAAGGAATTTGCCGACAGTTGCGTTCCTTAAAGAATATATACTTTGGCTAATTATCGCAAAGGTTCTGTCATATCTGCCAAGAATTCCTATCTTTGCATGTAGTGTTTCAAGACAAAATGGTACTATGTATAAGAATTTACTCCATTGGCTCACCCTTATTTTCATCTTGCCTTCTTGCAGCGAGACTGGTCCGACCATCTCTGTAGCCTGTGAGGAAAACAATGTAGGGAATTGTATTATTAAATGGGAAACCGCTCCGGTTATCCCTGGACACGTAAAGGTATATGCCTCTACTAACCCCGATTTAATTTTGGAAGATACCCCTGTGGCTATAGCCAACATCAAGGACGAACGAATGACGATTGTTACCGACAACCCCTCGCAGCGCTATTATTACTTAATGGTATTCAATGACAAGTATCGTGTGCGTGTAGCCACGCGAAACGTTAACATACCGGGCATACAGAACTTTCGCGACCTGGGTGGATATAAATCATCAACTACAGGGTTGAATACTCGCTTTGGAATGCTTTACCGTTCAGCACAAATTGATAGCATCGGCTGCATTGCTCAACGAGAACTTCGCAACTTAAACATCCGAACTTTTATTGACCTACGCACCAAAGAGGAGCAAAGCAACTATCCGCAACTTCAAAGGGGATTCAATGTGGTTCATATTCCTATTGCGACAGGCAGCATGGATCCATTACTGCAAAAGATACAAGAGAGAGGGATTAAAGGAGACACCATTTACCAGCTAATCGAGCAGATGAATCGGGATCTCATTCTCAATTATCAAAAAGAGTATCGACAAATATTCGATATCCTACTCGATCGCAGTAGCTATCCGGTGGTTATCCATTGCTCATCAGGGAAAGAACGCACGGGAGTTGTTAGCGCTTTGATTCTGGCCAGTTTAGGTGTCAACGAAGAGATCATCATGAGCGATTACCGTTTGAGTAACGAATACTTCAATATACCCAAGGTGTCAAAATACGCTTATAAACTACCGCCTAACTCTCAGGAGGCCATCACAACCATATTCTCGGCAAGAGAGGATTTTTTAAATGCTGCAAAGAGCGAGGCCGAGCGAATTTATGGTGACATTCCCACCTATTTAAAAAAGGGCGCAGGGCTCACCCATGCAGACCTAGAAAGATTACAAAGCATACTGCTCAACTAGTCAAGCGACGGAGACAAATACCCTATAGATCATATAGTTCCGAGAAATTTTCTATTTATAATTGATTATTTATAATTCATAATCCATTTATAATTCATATCTTTGCAGCCGAAAATATAAGATATACAGAGATTTAATGAAGACATTTGAAGAGCTTGGCGTTTCTCCGGAGATACGTAGGGCAATCGAGGAGATGGGATACGAGAATCCCATGCCGGTACAAGAGGAAGTGATTCCGTACCTTTTAGGAGAAAATAATGATATAGTAGCTCTTGCCCAGACTGGAACAGGAAAGACAGCCGCATTCGGTTTGCCTCTTATTCAGCAAGTTGACGTAAAGAACCGAGTTCCCCAATCCCTTATCCTTTGCCCTACCCGTGAACTGTGTTTACAGATAGCAGGCGATTTAAACGATTATTCTAAATACATTGATGGTCTTAAAGTACTACCCGTATATGGAGGATCATCTATCGATAGCCAAATCCGCAGCCTAAAGCGCGGCGTACATGTTATTGTAGCCACACCGGGTCGTTTGATCGACTTGATGCAACGACGCACCGTATCGCTTTCGACTATCCACAACGTGGTGATGGACGAAGCAGACGAAATGCTTAACATGGGATTTACCGATAGCATTAACGCTATTCTGGCTGATGTACCCGAGAAGCGCAACACACTGCTCTTCTCTGCCACCATGAGTCCTGAGATTAGCCGCATTTCGAAAAACTACCTGCGTAATGCCAAGGAGATCACCATCGGTCGCAAGAACGAAAGCACGAACAGTGTAAAGCACATCGCTTACATGATACAGGCTAGAGACAAATTTGCTGTACTGAAACGTATAGCCGACTACTATCCGCAAATTTATGGAATCATATTCTGTCGCACTCGTAAAGAGACGCAGGAGATTGCCGACAAACTGATGCAGGAGGGCTATAGTGCCGATTCGCTGCACGGAGAGCTGTCGCAGGCACAACGTGATGCAGTGATGCAAAAGTTCCGCACACGCAACATACAGCTTTTAGTAGCTACCGATGTGGCTGCACGCGGACTTGACGTAAACGACCTGACACACGTAATCAATTACGGACTGCCAGACGAAACTGAGAGCTACACCCACCGAAGCGGACGTACCGGACGTGCCGGAAAGACAGGTCTCTCTATCGCTATCGTCAACATGCGCGAAAAAGGTAAGATGCGCGAGATAGAGCGTATTATCGGAAAGAAGTTTATCGTAGGCGAAGTGCCCACCGGTAAAGAGATTTGCGAGAAACAGCTCATCAAAGTAATCGACCAAATAGAGAAAGTAAAGGTAAACGAAGAGGATATTGCCGACTTCATGCCCGAAATCTATCGCAAGCTTGAGTGGCTGAGCAAAGAAGATGTAATTAAGCGCATGGTATCCATGGAGTTTAACCGATTCCTGGAGTATTACCGTGGTCGCAATGAAATAGAGACTGCCAGCTTTGATAGCCGCAGTGACCGTGGAGGAGAACGCAGCGAACGTGGAGGAGAACGTGGAGAACGTCGTGGACGTGACGCAGGTGAAGGTCCTCGCCAAACCACTCCGGGATTCAAGCGCCTGTTCATCAACCTGGGAAAGATGGATAGCTTCTTCCCTAGCGAACTAATCAGCTTACTCAACAGCAACACACGCGGACGCATTGAATTGGGTCGTATCGACCTAATGAAGAGCTTTTCGTTCTTTGAAGTAGACGAAAAAGAGGCACAGATGGTTGTTCAATCCTTAAACCGTGCCAACTGGAACGGCCGCAAGGTTTCGGTAGAAATTGCCGGAGAAGAGAATGCAGAAGGACGCAGAGGTGGCTCCGGAGAGAAACGAAGCAACGACCGTAAGTCTTGGGCTTCTTCAGACAAGCGCAGTGATCGTGCTCCTCATGCCTCACGCGATGAGAGACCCTCACGTGCTCCCAAAGCCGAAAGAGCTCCGAAAGCAAATGCCATCAAAAGCGACAAGCCCAGCCGCGAAGAGCGTGGATATGTGGGTGAACGTGGCAAAAAGGACGATTGGCAGCAATTCTTTTCTGACGAAGGCGGCAGCAAAGGATTCAAAGGCGAAGAGCCCGACTTCAGCGAAGAGGGATGGGCACGCAGAAAGAAAAAATAAATTGATTCATCTGAACAAATAATGATGGATGACCGAATTTAAGAAAGCCTCATTTACTTGAAAAAAGTAGATGAGGCTTTCTTAAATTCAGTATCTTTGTGTTCGCAAAAACTGATTAAAAAGTATGAATAAGATAAATGGATTCCTATACGGACTCCTCTCTTCGGCCTCATTTGGCCTCATTCCGTTATTTACCCTACCTGCTATGCATCAAGGAATGAACTTTGAGTCCATTCTGCTCTATCGGTTCCTTTTCGCAGCATTAGCTTTAGCTGCCATTTTGCTACTTAATGGACAGTCGTTTCGCATCCGCTTACAAGAGATTCCTTCGTTATTGCTTCTGGCAGTACTCTACCTCATGTCAGCTGTTTTCCTGTTTTGGGGGTATAAATTGATGCCAAGTGGAGTAGCTACAACGCTGCACTTCATGTATCCCGTATTTACAACACTAATCATGATGATTATTTTTCATGAAAAGAGATCCATTTGGCGTTTTGCAGCCATTGCACTGGCAGTAACCGGCGTCTACTTTCTATCGAGCGGCGACGGCTCGGGAGCAGTTACGCTGATCGGAATCTTCATTGTACTCATCTCGGCTTTGGGTTACGCACTTTACCTAGTCACTGTAAGTCAGCTAAAGGTATTGCAAATGAAAGGATTAAAGCTCACCTTTTACGTGTTCATCTTCGGCAGCTTCATGCTATTTATGGGCATCGCTCCCACTTCAGGCGTTCAAGCGATCCCTAACTGGGATGTTGCCGGCCATTTATTGATGCTGGCACTTATCCCCACTGTTGTTTCTAATTTGGCATTGGTGCGAGCGGTCAAAAGCATCGGCTCCACTCTCACCTCTGTATTGGGAGCCATGGAGCCGGTAACCGCTGTTTGCGTAGGCATATTCATCTTTGGCGAAGCCGTTACAACAGGCATCGGATTGGGTATCGGATTGATTATTGCGGCAGTAACAGTGATTATTTTGAAGCGTTAAGTTTCAACTCTTTTATCAACTCTCCTGCCTTCCCATACTTTTCGATGATAAAAAGCATGTAGCGTACATCCACTCCGATGCAGCGTTGCAGATCCGGTTCAAAAACAATATCACCACTCATCGCTTCCCAGTTGCCATCAAAAGCCAGACCGAGCAGTTCGCCCCGAGCATTGAACATGGCACTTCCGGAGTTTCCACCCGTAATGTCGTTGTTAGAGATGAAACAAACGTTCATTTCACCCTTTTCATCGGCATAACGTCCAAAATTTCCCGATGCAAATAAAGAGAGCAACTCGGGCTGAATAGCAAAGTCGGGATCGCCTTGATGCTCCTGGACCTTTTCAAAAATGCCTTTAACAGTCGTGTAGTAATCATAAGCAGCACCGTCGAATGGCGAATAGCCGCCTACAGTACCAAAACTAAGACGCAGCGTTGAGTTGGCGTCGGGGTAGAAATTATAATCAACCTTCATGCGACGCAGCGCATCACTCATCAAACGTTCGCCACGCTCTATCTCTTCAGAAGCGGTAGAGGTGGCGTGATTCATATCGTAGTATTTAACGATCAAATCAATGCCGAGCGCAATGGCCGGATCTTCCAACAAGTGATAAGTCGTATCACGCTCTAAGAAGCGTTGTAAACCGCGTGGAGTGGCTATTTGCGTCTGGGCATAGAGCGAATCAACATAGGCATGCTCATTGCCCCCGTAAGCACTATCTATAGCTTGATAAAGAGGTGGAAGATAACGAGTATCGACTTTAGAGCGATACTCCTTTAAAAGGGCAACAAACACCTCTTTATCGATGGAAAGGTCGAAATTGGCGTATTTATCCAACAGCTTTTCCAAGCGCAGAGTAACCTGTTGCGATTCGGCTTCAAAATCAAAATTCAATATTTCGAGTGCAAGTTGTATCAGTTCGGGGCCGTTGATAAATGATTCGCCAAAATAAGCCATGGCTCGATTCACTTCACGACGATCTTTGTAATTAAGCTCGAGCGATGAGAAGAGATGCAGCAACTTCTCACGCTCGGAAGGTGTTCGCTGAATCCATTGTCGAAGCGTTGCTTCGGCCGTGCGCTTCTTTTCGAGTACACTCAGTTCGCGAATGGCTTTGTTCATACCGATGCTGTTCTTCCAATAATTAGAGCTTTCATCGTATTTGGATGCGTATTTGATACGAATATCGGGGCGACGATCCATTTCACGCTTCCAGATGGCCTGCTTCACGCCACGCACGTCGATCATCGCTTGATTCATGCCACCCATACGCTCCTCTACACCAAACGAAGAGAGGAAACGTTCGGTCTGCCCGGGATAACCAAGCGTCATGCAAAAAGAACCCTCTTTATACCCATCAAGCGAGATGGGAGCTACATAGGAAGCTTTATAGGGGATGTTATCGGGAGAGTAATTGGCTGGCTGGTTGTTCTTGTCGGCATAGATGCGAAAGACGCAGAAATCGCCCGTGTGCCGTGGCCAAACCCAGTTATCGGTATCCCAACCAAACTTACCAATGGATGAAGGCGGAGCAAATACAAGACGAACATCATTGAAGTCGCGATACACAGAAAGCCAAAATTCATTGCCTGCATAATATGTATCAACCACCCCCACAAGTGTAGAGTCTCTATCGCCAACCTCGTTACCGATAAGCAGCATCAGCGAATCAACTGCTACCCTTCGTTCCGATTCCGTCATCGAGGGCTTGGTTGCTTTAAGTACGCGCTTCGTTACATTTTCGGTACGAAGCAGAAAGCGTACATAGAGTTCCGGATTGGGAAGTTCCTCGTTCCGATTACGTGCTACAAAACCATCCTTCAGGTAGTCATGCTCTACCGAAGAGTGTTGTTGCACGCTACTAAAACCGCAGTGGTGGTTTGTAAATACCAACCCATCGTCAGAGACTACCACTCCTGAACAAAATCCACCAAAGCTAACTACTGCATCGGCCAAACAAGGCTTCTTCGGGTTGTAGAGTTTTTCAACCGGGAGTTGAAGTCCCAACTCTTTCATAGCCTGTCGGGTCTGCTTGTTTAGGTTACCAAGCAACCACATACCTTCATCGGCCCTAAGTAGAGACGAGGAGAAGAGAAGTGCAATAATTGCAATGATTCGAATGTTCATGAGTATCTTTTTAAGTTAACTATTGGGTTATTAAACGGACTTGTTCTGCCCCCACTCTGGCTTTAAGCCAATTGTTGATTTTCGTCTTTTCATCGTTGGTGGGTTGCTTCGCGAACTTTAATAGGGCTATCGTCACCGTATCTTCTTTGAGAGAATCGACCGTGAGCTCTATCGAACGGGCCAGCGAGAGCGACTTAACCGATGGATACAGCACCTTCAACTCGGGAATGATAATGCGGCTCAATTCATCGTATGCCTTATAGCGCTCGATATCTTTTTGAAGCAACTGTATTTTGATTTGCTGTTTCAAGATACGATCTTCGCTGTTTTTATAAAAATCCTCAATCACCAACGAGCGTATGGATGAGATGTCTACTGCTTCATTATTCATGCCTTGCAGTACGATCAGCTGGGTATCAAACAGTTTATAGTTCTTTAGATTTTCGCGAGCAATGGCAATGGATGCCTCCGGAACCTGAGGTCCAATCAGCACAACACGTATCTCGCGTTTTTCGTAATCGATCTTTTTATCAAGTACTTGCGTATCGGGAAAGCTTAACTGTTCGGCAACATAATGGTTGGCGGCCGCTTGGTAAAAGGTACTTCGAATAATGTTAAACGTTAAGTAAATAGCCGGACACATGGTCAGTATCACAATCAGCACAAGGTACCTGCGAACTTTTTTTTCGCGCTTTGTATCGGCAAATTCCTTACGTTTAAACTTCATCACCCGCACACCGATAAAGGTAGCCAGACTAATGAAAACAGAATTAATGAAATAGAGATAGAATGCCCCGAGAAAATAAATCAGGTTGCCTGTTGCCAATCCGTAACCGGCCGTACAGAGAGGGGGCATCAATGCTGTGGCAATGGCTACACCGGGAATCACGTTTCCTTTCTCTTTCGTAGAGAGTGCCACTACGCCGGCCAATCCACCAAACAGTGCGATGAAAACGTCGTAAATGGTTGGCGACGTGCGTGCAAGCAGTTCTGACTGTGCTTCGGCTATAGGAGTGAACAGAAAGAACAGTGTGGCTGTGGTTATACTAAACGTCGTCGCAATGAGAAAACTCTTCAGAGAGCGCTTCATCAATTCAAAGTCATTCAGCCCCACAGAGAGCCCCACCCCCATAATCGGCCCCATTAAAGGCGAAATCAACATCGCACCAATGATAACGGCAGTGGAGTTAACATTCAACCCAAAGGATGCCATAAAAATAGCAAAAATAAGAATCCACAGGTTAGCCCCTTTAAATTCTACTCCTTTACGGATGGTGTCTATCGTAGCCAGTTCATTATCTTTGTCTTTGTGCAAGTCTAGGTATTCGCGCAAAAAGCCTTTAATAGCAAAAAAGTTTCGATTCTCGGGTTCCATAAGTCTTTATTTCTTTATAAAACGATTAATAATAGGGATTTGACTGAGCGGCAAGTCTTTTTTTACTACATAAGTGATAAAAACAAAGAGTAAAACGGTGCGCAACGATAAGCGGAGAAATAGATTCTCCACCGGTAACCACTCGCCGATAACATAGAGTACAGCAGCCAGCAATACGTAGGTACCAATCGATTTGAGATCATACGCAATGGGGTATTTCTTTTGTCCCACAAAGTACGATAAAAGCATCGCTACCGCATAACCCGTAAGTCCGGCCCATGCGCAAGCCACGTACCCATAAATCGGAATGAGGAGCATGTTCATCACGATAACAATGGTGCACGCTATCAGCGAGAAGTAAGCCCCCCAACGTGTTTCATCAGTCAGCTTGTACCAGAAAGAGAGATTAAAATAGATTCCCATACAGATTTCGGCAGCCATCACAATGGGTACTACCTTGAGCCCTTCCCAATAGTCGCTCCCGATAACGTACCGCAATATTTCGAGGTAAAACATCACGGCTAAAAAAGCCAATAACGTGAAGATGATGAAATACTTCATGGCTTGAGCGTACATGGCCCTATTGTCTTTCTCCTTGCTTTTTCCAAACACAAAAGGCTCATAGGCAAAGCGGAAAGCCTGGGTTAACATGGCCATAATCATAGCAATCTTACTGGTTGCACCATAAATGCCCAATTCAACGGAAGCTTCTACCGGATCGGGGTATACAAACGGGAAGATAATTTTATCGGCCACTTGATTCAAAATGCCGGCAAGCCCCAATATAAGTATCGGGAAAGAGTATCGAAACATCCGCTTCAGTAGTGCACGATCAAGGCAGTACCGAAAGCCACACAGCTCGGGTATCATGCAAACCATCACGATGGAGGTACAGATGAGGTTGATCAGGAAGGCTGCGCCTACGTCCCGACCGCTGAGCACAACGAAGTAAACGATGTTCAGTGCAATACTTAGAAAGATGAATAGAAGCTTGAGCGATGCAAACTTAATGGGTCGTTTCTTGTAACGCAGATAAGCAAAGGGGATGCTTTGAAACGCATCCATGGCCACTACAATAAGCATCATGCCAATGTACCAAGGGTGCTCTTCATACCCCAACAGGCCGGCTATCGGTTCCAGCAACAACAGGCAGAGCACTAAAAAGAGTAGCGAGGTAGCTCCCACCGAAAGCAGTGTGGTCGAATAAACCCGTATCGGGTCTTCGTCACTTTTATTGGCAAACCGAAAAAATCCGGTCTCCATGCCATAAGTCAGCAACACCAACAGCAATGCCGTAATGGCGTACATGTTGGTAATAATGCCGTATCCACCGGTCGATGAAGGGATCAAAATGGTGTAAATAGGCACCAGTAAATAGTTCAGAAACCGCCCAACGATGCTGCTTACTCCATAAATGGCAGTTTCTTTGGCTAATGTTTTTAATTCGGCCATGTTTTATTTTTATTTCTTACAACCCATACTGGTCACTAAACAACTGTTGTTGACTACTATACGGTATTCTCCCCAAGTGTTTATAAGCCAACTCCGTAACCTCGCGTCCACGGGGGGTACGCTTCATAAATCCCTCTTTGATCAAGAACGGTTCGTACACCTCCTCAATGGTTCCCGGGTCCTCGCCCAATGCCGTAGCAATGGTAGTGATGCCTACCGGCCCTCCTTTAAACTTATCGATGATGGTGCAGAGTATTTTATTATCGACCTCATCCAGTCCGTAGCGATCAATGTTGAGCGCTTCGAGTGAAAACTTGGCCATTTCAGTATCAATAGAGCCCGACCCTTTGACTTGCGCAAAGTCGCGCACCCGGCGGAGCAATGCATTACAAATACGAGGGGTGCCACGGCTACGCGAAGCAATCTCACCGGCAGCAGGAATAGAGCAAGGCACATTGAGAATATTGGCCGATCGGCGAATGATGCCTGCCAATACCTCATCATCGTAATATTCAAGGTGCAGGTTGATGCCAAAACGGGCACGTAGCGGAGCCGTCAGCAATCCGCTACGGGTGGTTGCTCCTACCAGCGTAAAGGGGCTCAGGTCTATCTGGATACTGCGAGCCGACGGGCCTTTATCGATCATGATATCAATGCGATAATCCTCCATAGCCGAATACAGGTACTCTTCGACTACGGGTGATAGCCGATGAATCTCATCAATAAACAAAACATCATTCGGTTCGAGGCTGGTCAGCACGCCGGCCAGATCGCCGGGCTTATCGAGTACAGGTCCCGATGTCACTTTGAAGCCTACCCCCAACTCATTGGCAATGATGTTGGAGAGTGTTGTTTTTCCCAATCCGGGAGGGCCGTGCAGCAACACATGATCGAGCGCTTCGCCACGCAAGCGAGCCGCCTTCACAAAGATGCGTAGGTTATCGACCGCCTTGTCCTGCCCGCTAAAGTCGTCGAAGCTGAGCGGACGTAAGGCGTTCTCAAACTCTCGTTCCTTGCCGGTTAGTTGCTGGTCGCGTATATCAAAATCTTCTTGTTCCATAGGGGTGTCTCTACTAATTGAATGACAAAGATAAAGATTTCAACACAGAGCGCACAGCCTTTCACTGAGTTTTCTTGATACAGCAAAAGAAAAGCCGCTGAAGGGATGAATGAAGGTGGGTTATTCACCCCTAAGCAGACTCCCTTTAGTGCTTCTTTAGCGTTTCATATAATACGCTCGTTCAGCATCCGTCAGCTTCTCGATTGAATAGCGAAGCATGGTACGTGGCATCTCTTTACTGAACTTTTCGAGAAACTGCTTCAGCAGCTCTTCGTCGCGCTTGCCCATCTCTCGCAGCATCCAACCGATGGCTTTGTGCATCAAATCGTGCGGGTGGTTCAATAACAGCTCTGCCAGCTGGAGGATGTCGATAAAATCGCCGTTTCTGATCAAGGTATAGGTAGATACCACGGCAATACGCTGATCCCAAAGTAGCGAACCGGCAGCCAATCGGTAAAGCTCTTCGCGGGGTTTATCCAACAAGTGTTGCCCTACAATGGTGGGTGCCGAGAGGTCTACCAGGTCCCAATTATTGACTCTTTGGGTTTGCGACAGGTAGTAATCATAAATCTCTTTTCTCCCCTTTTCATCGCACTTTTTAAATCGCTCAACAAGCATCAGCAAAGCACATAAACGGCATTCGTGCCATTCGCTTTGCAAGAGTTCGCTCATCACCTCGAACGACTCTTGCTGATGCCGTTTGGTCACCAATCGAGTATGGGGCACTATCACGCCCAGAAACTTGTCTCCTTCGCCATACTGCCCTTTGCCTGTTTTAAAGAATCGGGGCAGATACTCGCGCTTCACGGGGTCAATATATGCCTCCAACTCCCTTTGGATTACTGTTGCCTTTGTTTCCATTTGCTGTTTTTTAGAATACATACGTCATATCACGCCCAAAATTAAGGAAAAAAGGAATGCTAATCTGAAAAGTTATACCTAATTTTGCAACTAATATAGCAGGTAACCTATGGTTTTAAATTACATTTGGATAGCATTCTTCGTTATAGCCTTCCTTGTGGCACTCGGTAAACTCCTGTTCACCGGAGACACGCAGATCTTTACAGCGATCATGAATTCCACCTTCGACTCTTCCAGAACCGCTTTCGAAATATCATTAGGGCTCACCGGGGTGCTTTCGTTGTGGTTGGGCATCATGAAGATAGGCGAAAACAGTGGACTAATCAACGCATTATCGCGCTTCCTCAGTCCGGTGTTTTGCAGGCTCTTCCCCGATATACCCAAAGGGCATCCGGTGATGGGATCGATCTTTATGAACATGGCTGCCAATATGCTGGGACTCGACAATGCGGCTACCCCAATGGGGCTCAAGGCCATGAAAGAGCTGCAAGAACTCAACCCAAAGAAAGATACCGCCAGCAACCCGATGATTATGTTTTTGGTCATCAACACCTCGGGGCTGATTTTGATTCCAATCTCCATCATGGTTTACCGGGCACAGATGGGTGCTGCCCAGCCTACCGATGTATTTATCCCCATCCTGATGAGTACGTTTATCTCTACACTCGTGGGTGTCATCACGGTGAGTATCTCACAACGCATCAACCTCATGAACAAAGCGATACTAACTTTGATGGGATTTCTCACCCTCTTTTTCGGTGGCTTAACCTACTTGTTTACCGTGCTTTCGCGCGATGAGATGGGAACCTACTCTACCCTTATTGCCAACATGATTTTGTTTGGCGTCATTCTCCTTTTTATACTCACGGGGGTGCGCAAAAAGATCAATGTGTACGACTCCTTTGTAGAGGGAGCCAAAGAGGGATTCACCACAGCCGTACGCATCATCCCCTACTTGGTTGCCTTCTTGGTAGGCATCGCTGTGTTCCGCACCTCGGGCGCTATGGATATTCTGGTGGGTGGCATTGGCTCTCTGGTAGCGCTTTGCGGCATCGACACCAGCTTTGTGGGTGCACTGCCCACTGCCCTGATGAAGTCGCTGAGTGGCAGCGGAGCCAACGGACTGATGATTGACACCATGAAAGAGGCGGGTCCCGATTCGTTCGTGGGGCGTGTGAGCTGCGTGGTGCGTGGCGCGTCCGATACCACCTTCTACATTCTGGCCGTTTACTTCGGCAGTGTAGGCATTACCAAAACACGTAATGCCGTTACCTGCGGATTGATAGCCGACTTTGCCGGGATCATTGCCGCTATCTGTATCAGTTACCTATTTTTCTTTTAATATAAATTACGAACCATGGCTATTACTTATCAAATCGATGGCATTAAAATGCCTGCAATCAAGAAGCACGAAACCACCGAATGGATCAAAGCCGTAGCTGCCACTTATGGAAAGCGAATCGGTGATGTGGCCTACATCTTCTGCTCGGACGAGAAAATACTCGAAGTAAACCGTCAGTACCTGCAACACGATTACTATACAGACATCATCACCTTCGACTATTGCGTAGGCGATCGCCTATCGGGCGATCTCTTCATCAGTCTCGATACTGTGGCCACCAACGCCGAACAGTTTAAGGCTTCGTACGAAGAGGAGCTCAACCGCACCATCATTCACGGCATTCTTCACCTCTGTGGCATCGACGACAAAGCCCCGGGCGAACGAGAAGTAATGGAAGCAGCCGAAAACAAGGCGTTGGCTATGCGATAGATACATTACTGAGGAAGTTCACTTTGATTTCCAAGGTGCAATGGTTGTTTTTATATACACGAGATAGTGAACAACAAAAGAAACAGACCTAAAACAGCACTGTATATTACTAAAACACAACGCATTACAAAGCACCTACTTTTGATGCACAAGAGTGCGCATTTAACACTACATAAAGTACGTACTTTTATACATTAAAAGTACGTACTCTTGCATCTACAAAGTGTACACTTTGGAATAGGGCATAAAATAATTCAACATTATCACAAAGACGATTTGGCGAAAAACAACATTGCACTCCACCCGGGTGACGAGCCCTCACGCTGTTATCTGATGGCCAGGCTCTCTCTTTTCTGCGCCACCTGATGCTAAGTCTCAACTTTTTCGTAACTTTGCACGGTTTGAAACGTAAACGTTGAACAAATGGATTTTAAATACGATGTCATTGTAATAGGGGCCGGACATGCCGGCTGCGAGGCTGCCACTGCGGCGGCCAACTTGGGTTCAAAAACTTGCCTCATCACCATGGATATGGACAAGGTGGGACAAATGAGCTGCAACCCCGCTGTCGGAGGAATTGCCAAAGGGCAGATTGTGCGCGAGATCGATGCACTGGGCGGACAAATGGGGCTCATTACAGACCAAACGGCCATCCAGTTCAGAATATTGAATCGTTCGAAAGGGCCTGCCATGTGGAGTCCGCGGGCGCAATGCGACCGCAACAAGTTCAGTTTGGCTTGGCGCGAGACGCTCGAAAACACCCCTAACCTACACATCTGGCAGGATACAGTGAAAGAGATTATGGTTGAAAACGGTGAAATCGTAGGGTTGAAAACCTGTTGGGGGGTTACCTTCCACGCCAAATGCGTGATTCTGACTGTCGGCACCTTCCTCAACGGACTGATGCACGTAGGCAAAACGATGCTTCCGGGCGGACGAATGCCCGAACCGGCATCGTATCACCTCACCGAATCGATTGCTCAACATGGCATCAGATACGATCGAATGAAAACGGGAACACCCCTGCGCATCGATGGTCGAAGCGTGCATTACGACTTGATGGATACGCAGGATGGCGAGGCAGACTTCCATAAGTTCTCATTCATGGATACCCCGGTGCGCCGTTTGAAACAGCTACAGTGCTGGACTTGCTACACCACCGAGGAGTCGCACGCTATTTTGCGCGAAGGACTGCCCTTCTCTCCCCTATACAACGGACAGATCAAAAGTCTCGGGCCTCGTTACTGTCCGAGCGTCGAGACCAAAATCGCAACCTTCCCCGATAAAAATCAGCACCAACTGTTCTTAGAGCCCGAAGGAGAGACCACTCAAGAGTTGTACTTGAACGGATTCTCCTCTTCGCTACCGATGGACATCCAATTAGCCGCACTTCAAAAAGTACCGGCATTTAAAGACGTGGTGATCTATCGCCCGGGATATGCTATTGAGTACGACTTCTTCGACCCTACACAGCTCACACATACGTTGGAATCGAAGGTTATTAAAAATATGTTCTTCGCCGGACAGGTAAACGGAACCACCGGATATGAAGAAGCAGGAGGGCAAGGACTGGTTGCAGGAATCAATGCACACATCAACTGCCATGGAGGCACCCCCTTTACACTGGCTCGCGATGAAGCCTATATTGGCGTATTGATCGATGACTTAGTTACCAAAGGAGTAGATGAACCTTATCGTATGTTTACCTCGCGTGCCGAATATCGCATTCTATTGCGCATGGACGATGCAGACGTTCGCCTGACCGAAAAAGGGTATCAGGTAGGTTTGGTAACCAAAGAGCGAAACGAACTCTTAACCCGCAAGCGCGAAGAGGTAGATCGAATCATCAACTTCACACGAAACTACTCGATCAAAGCGGCATTAATTAACGATGCACTCGAAACACTTGGCACTGCCCCACTGCGACAAGGATGCAAATTGATTGACTTAATTAATCGTCCGCAAATAACAATTGAAGGAATAGCCGAACACATTCCGGCCCTGAAACGAGAACTGGATCAGATAACCGATCGCAAAGAAGAGATTATCGAAGCAGCCGAAATCCTTGTCAAGTATGAGGGATATATCCAGCGCGAACGAGTGATTGCCGATAAGCTGGCCAGGTTGGAGAACATCAAGATCAAAGGACGGTTCGACTACGCCTCACTCCAATCGCTATCGACCGAGGCACGCCAGAAGCTAATCAGCATTGACCCCGAAACCATTGCACAGGCAAGCCGAATTCCGGGTGTATCGCCAAGCGACATCAACGTGCTACTGGTGCTTGCAGGAAGATAGAGGCCTACGTTTCACGTGAAACAAAACATTTAAGAAAACAAAATAAACAATTGACTATGAGCAAAGAAACGCTTATCAAAAGCATTCGAGAGATACCTGACTTCCCTATTCCCGGAATCCAGTTTTACGACGTTACCACCCTATTTAAAGACGCAGCCTGCTTGCGGGAACTTTCGGACGTAATGTATGACATGTACAAGGACAAAGGCATAACCAAGGTAGTGGGCATCGAATCGCGCGGCTTCATCATGGGCCCCATTTTAGCTACCCGATTGAATGCCGGATTTGTTACAGTGCGCAAACCGGGTAAACTTCCGTCAGAGACCATTCAGCAAAGCTACGATAAGGAATATGGAACCGATGCCGTAGAGATTCACAAGGACGCAATCGATGGGCATGATGTAGTATTACTGCACGACGACTTACTCGCGACAGGGGGTACCATGAAAGCCACCTGCGAACTGGTAAAGAAGCTAAAACCCAAAAAGATTTATATAAACTTCATCGTCGAATTAAAAAGACTCAAAGGTAGCGCTGTGTTTGGCGAAGACGTAGAGGTGGAATCTGTATTGAGTTTATAAATAAATTCCTATATTTGCAGGGCGTAGTATTTACGCCCTTTTTTTATGGATACAACTCAGGAACTCAAAACCAGCGAATATCTCAAGGGGATCGTCATGAACCTTCCCGAAACACCGGGCATTTATCAATATTTAAATGCCGAGGGGGTGATTATATACGTAGGCAAAGCCAAGAATTTAAAACGTAGAGTATACTCGTACTTCAGCAAAGAGCACGAACCAGGAAAAACACGGGTGCTCGTAAGTAAGATAGCCGACATACGTTATATCGTGGTCAATTCGGAAGAAGATGCTCTATTGCTCGAAAACAACCTGATCAAGACACACAAACCACGATACAACGTGCTGCTCAAAGACGATAAGACATACCCGTCTATTTGTGTTCAAAACGAGTATTTTCCTCGAATATTCAAAACGCGGCGTATCATTCGCAACGGCTCCTCGTACTACGGCCCTTATAGCCATGCACCTTCAATGAATGCCGTACTCGACCTCATCAAGCATTTATATCAGCTTCGCACGTGCAACCTCAACCTTTCGCCCGAAAACATCCGTGCAGGCAAATTTAATGTATGCCTCGAATACCACATCAAGAACTGTGCAGGACCTTGTATAGGAGAGCAGTCGCTCGCGGATTATCTGAAGAACATCGATGAAATCAAGGAGATTCTCAAAGGGAATACTCAAGAAATAAGTCGCCAACTGCTGCAACAAATGCAGGCATTAGCGGCCGATCTGAAATTTGAAGAGGCACAGAGGATCAAAGATAAGTATGCACTGATTGAATCATACCGCTCCAAGTCGGAAGTCGTAAGCTCGGTATTGCACAACATTGACGTGTTCTCGATAGAAGAAGACGATAACCACTCTGCCTTTATCAATTACCTACACATAACGAACGGTGCCATTAATCAAGCGTACACATTCGAGTACAAGAAACGACTGAATGAGAGCAAAGAGGAGCTACTCATACTGGGCATTGTTGAGATGCGCGAGCGCTACAAAAGCCTGTCACGCGAGATTATCGTGCCATTTGAGTTAGAAATAGAGCTAAACAATGTGACTTTTACGGTACCACAGCGAGGTGATAAGAAAAAACTGCTAGAGCTGTCGCAGTTAAACGTAAAGCAATACAAGGCAGACCGAATGAAGCAAGCAGAGAAACTCAATCCCGAACAGCGCAGCATTCGCCTGATGAAAGAGATTCAAAACGAGTTACACCTAAGCAAAATGCCCATGCAAATAGAGTGTTTCGACAACTCTAACATACAAGGAACAGATGCCGTAGCCGCTTGCGTAGTATTCAAAAAGGCCAAACCATCGAAACAGGACTATCGGAAATATATAATAAAGACCGTTGCAGGGCCCGATGATTACGCCTCGATGAAAGAGGTCGTCAAAAGGCGCTATCAGCGCGCTATAGAAGAGCAAACCACCCTACCCGACCTCATTATCACTGATGGTGGAAAAGGGCAAATGGAGGCCGTGAGACAGGTTTTAGAGGAGCTGCACTTAGACATCCCCATAGCAGGGCTTGCCAAAGACAAAAAACACCGTACCTCAGAGCTTCTATTTGGATTTCCTCCCCAAATCATCGGGCTGAAGCTGCACAGCCCACTATTCAAGCTACTAGAGCAAATACAGAATGAAGTGCACCGCTTTGCTATCACCTTTCATCGCGATAAGCGCAGCAAACGTCAGGTAGCATCGGTACTCGACGAGATCAAAGGCATTGGCGAGAAGACGAAAACGGCGCTATTGAAAGAGTTTAAGAGCGTAAAACGAATCAAAGAGGCATCACTGGAAGAGTTAGCAGCTGTGATTGGCGAAGCCAAAGCAAAAGCAGTAAAGGAAGGACTTGCTACAGGATAACACAACACGCCACATTGAGAGCGTACGCTTGCTTTTACGGAGAAAAGAAAAAAACTCGGTGATACGCTGTGTTACTCTGTATTGTATTTCGTAAATTTGTAACTCCTAACCCCAAGAGAAATGAGAATAATCATACAACGCGTGAGTCGCGCTTCGGTCACCATTGACAATCAATGCAAATCAGCCATTGGCTACGGTATGCTGATACTCGTAGGTATCGAGCAAGCGGATAATGCAGAGGATATTGAATGGCTATGCAAGAAAATCGTCAACCTTCGCATCTTCGATGATGAGAATGGAGTCATGAACAAATCGATCCTCGAAACAGATGGAGAGATACTGGTTATCAGTCAGTTTACACTCCACGCATCGACTAAAAAGGGAAACCGTCCCTCTTACATCAAGGCAGCAAAGCCGGAGCTCTCGATCCCCCTTTACGAGCAATTTTGTGAAACACTAAGCACCGCCTTGGGCAAAAGCATTGGCAGAGGTGAGTTTGGCGCAGATATGAAGGTAGAATTATTGAATGATGGTCCGGTAACTATCTGCATGGATACTAAAAGCAAAGAATAATGACACTGGAAGAGGCTCAAAAACAAGTTGATACGTGGATTAAGCAATATGGAGTGCGCTATTTTAGCGAGCTCACCAACATGGCTATTCTTACCGAAGAGGTAGGTGAGTTGGCTCGAATTATAGCCCGTAAGTATGGCGATCAATCTTTTAAAGAGGGAGAGAAAGACAACATCGCCGACGAGTTGACAGACGTGCTTTGGGTGCTACTCTGCATCGCCAACCAAACCGGAGTAGACTTGACGGAAGCCTTCGCTCGTAACCTAGAGAAAAAAACGCAAAGAGATAATAAAAGACATATAAACAACCCCAAATTGAGTGAACATGGAGAAGAATGACACCAATCAAAACAGGTATTTAGCCACCTTGGCCAAATACAACACCCAGCTAGACGACGCCAAGGTGCAGGCTCAGGTATTGGCTCTTATCGAAAAGAAAGTGCCGGAAAACAACAATGAAGAGGTGAAAAAATTCCTTTTCAACTGCATTGATTTAACCACGTTAAACAGCACTGATAGTGATGAAAGCGTGATGCATTTTACCGAAAAGGTAAATCTGTTCGACACTGAGTATCCCGATTTGAAGAACGTCGCAGCGATCTGCGTATATCCTAACTTTGCTGAGGTGGTGAAAGACACCTTAGAGGTGGACGGCGTTAAGATCGCGTGTGTTTCGGCCGGTTTCCCCTCTTCACAGACGTTTATTGAAGTGAAAATAGCCGAGACTGCCATGGCCATAATGGAAGGCGCAGACGAGATTGATATCGTTATCTCGATCGGAAAATTCTTAAGTGGAGATTACGAAACGATGTGCGAAGAGATTCAAGAGCTAAAGGATGTTTGTAAAGAGAATCACCTCAAGGTAATACTCGAAACAGGTGAGTTAAAGAGTGCCAGCAACATCAAGAAAGCCTCTATCCTATCGATGTATGCAGGAGCCGACTTCATCAAGACATCGACCGGAAAACAACAGCCTGCTGCTACCGTAGAGGCTGCTTATGTGATGTGTCAAGCGATCAAAGAGTACCACGAACACACAGGCCGCAAAATTGGTTTCAAACCTGCAGGAGGCATCAACACAGTAAACGATGCGTTGGCTTATTACACCATCGTGAAAGAGGTATTGGGCAAGGAGTGGCTTACGAATGAGTTGTTCCGCTTAGGAACCAGCAGATTGGCCAACTTGCTCTTGTCAGAGATTAAAGGTGAGGAGATTAAGTTCTTTTAATTGATAGGTTCAAAGTGCCAGCGTGGCTGGTAACATTAACAGCAACAAAAAATTCGGGTCTGATAGGAACAAGTGTATAAACACCCCTATCAGACCCGAATTCTATATATTTCTTTCGACTACATAATCCAAGTAAACCTCGAGTGCAGAACGCACCTCAGAGGGCGGAAAGGAGTGTAGAATGGCCAAAGCTTTTTCTTTGTATTCATCCATAACGCCGAATGCATAGTCAATGCCTCCATTTGCTTTCGTAAAGGCTACCAAACGCATAATCTCTTCGGCAGTTGCTGTTCCGCGCTTTACATCGGCTGCAATTTCTTTGACCCAAGGGTCGTCTGTTTTATTCAAAACATGAAGCACGGGCAGGGTCAATTTGCCTTCGAGCATATCGTTTCCCGTAGGTTTTCCAATCTCTGCATCTTCAAAATAATCGAAAACATCATCTTTCACCTGAAAGCAAATACCGATGTACTCGCCAAACAAGCGTGATAATTCGACCTTTTCATCGCTAGCTCCTACCGACAAAGCACCCACTTTAGTGCATGAAGCAAAGAGTGCAGCTGTCTTTTTGCGAATGACATCAAAATATATTGATTCCGAAAATTCAGGATTAGAGACATTAGACAGTTGAAGAATCTCTCCTTCAGCAAGGTCTTGCCCCAAGCGGGAGATGACATTGATAATAGAGTGGCTCATCGTGCGCCCGGCATATACCAAGCTCGTAGCAAGCAGGAAATCGCCTACCAATACGGAAGCTTTATTATTAAAAATCGCATTGACAGAGAGCTGTCCGCGACGCTCCGTGCTCTCATCAACCACGTCATCGTGCACTAAGCTGGCGGTATGTAATAACTCTAAGGAAACGGCTGCGTAAAGTGTTTCTGGCTGAACATGGCCGTGCAGACGAGATACGAGCAGGACGAGAATAGGGCGCATCATTTTCCCATTCCTCTGCCGAATGTGTTCAATCACACTATTCAGCAAAAGATTTGAACTAGACAGAGAACTATTGAACAGTTTTCTGAATTCACCTAGTTCATCAACAATCGGGGATTTTATGAGCGACAAGCAGTCCATTGAAACTCTATTTTGACCACAAAAGTAATAATAAAACGATTAATACGGTATTTTTTTGTACTTTTACCATGAAAAAACAATCAAATATGGATCAAAACAGCAAACTTTTCCTTTTAGATGCCTACGCACTCATTTATAGGGCCTATTATGCCTTCATTAAAAATCCGCGTACCAACTCGAAAGGATTCAATACATCGGCCGTATTAGGCTTTGTCAACACACTCGAGGAGGTGCTGAAAAAGGAGAATCCGACCCACATTGGGATCGCTTTCGATCCGCCCGGCCCTACCTTTCGACACGATGCTTATGAACATTATAAAGCACAACGCGAAGAGACCCCCGAAGACATTCGTTTTTCTGTACCAATTATAAAAAAGATTATCCGCGCCTATCGCATCCCCATCTTGGAGGTACCAGGCTACGAAGCCGATGATGTGATCGGTACGTTGGCCACCGAGGCAGGGCTACAGGGCATCACCACCTTTATGATGACCCCCGACAAGGATTACGGACAATTGGTCACCGATCGGGTGTTTATGTATCGCCCTAAATATGGTGATAAAGAATTTGAAGTGTTGGGCGTGGAACAGGTAAAGGCCAAGTTTGATATCCAGTCGCCTGCTCAGGTCATCGACATGCTTGGATTGATGGGCGATTCTTCGGATAACATTCCCGGTTGCCCCGGTGTTGGAGAGAAGACCGCACAAAAGCTTGTGGCCGAATTTGGCAACATCGAAAATTTGTTAGCTCACACCGATCAACTAAAAGGAGCATTGAAAACAAAAGTAGAAGCTAATCGCGAGATGATTACTTTCTCCAAGTTTCTGGCAACCATCAAAACAGATGTTCCCATTAAGCTTGACATGAAAGCACTCGTTCGCGAACAAGCAGACGAGGAGACACTGCGTACTATTTTTGAGGAGATGGAGTTTCGTGCATTGGCCGAACGCATTTTCAAAAAAGAGAGCCAACCCCTCTCCTCTTCGGCAGCCGGTCCGCTGTTTGCACAAGCAAGCGGCCCAATTCAAGGTGATTTGTTTGCAGAAATTATGACCGATGGACAAGGCGATGAGAAAAAATCGACTCTACAGACGTTAGATTCACTGCCCTATGACTATCAACTAATTGATACACAGGAGAAAAGAAGCGAAATTATTCAAAAGTTACTTACATCCGAAATTCTTGCGTTAGATACCGAAACAACTGGAACTGACCCAATGAGCGCTGAGTTGGTAGGAATGAGCTTCTCCATAGTCGAAAACCAAGCATTCTATGTTCCTGTGCCTGCCGAACGTGAAGAAGCCTTAAAAATCTTAAATGAGTTCCGCCCGCTGTTTGAAAACGAGCATTCATTAAAAGTTGGACAAAATATCAAATACGATCTACTCGTTCTTCAAAACATGGGCATCGAAGTAAAAGGTCGGCTTTTCGATACGATGGTAGCGCACTATGTGCTCCAACCCGAATTGAGACACAACATGGATTATCTGGCCGAAATCTATCTTCGCTACCAAACGATTCCTATTGAGGAGCTGATCGGGGGCAAAGGGAAGAATCAAGGAAACATGCGCGACCTCAACCCGAAAGATGTTTATCTATACGCCTGCGAAGATGCCGACGTTACGCTAAAGTTAAAGAACATCCTCGAAAAGGAGTTAAAGGAGAACGATGCCGAGCAATTGTTTTATGAAATAGAGATGCCGCTGATTCCTGTGTTGGCTCATATTGAAAGTAACGGCATGCTGCTCGACACGGAGGCCTTGAAACAGTCGTCGGACTATTTCACAGCCAAAATAAAACTCATTGAACAGGAGATTTACGCACTGGCTGACGGAGAGTTCAACATCGCATCGCCCAAGCAGGTAGGCGAGGTGCTGTTCGACAAACTAAAGATTGTAGACAAGGCAAAAAAAACAAAGACCGGCCAATACGTGACCTCGGAAGAGGTGCTCGAAAGCATGCGTCATAAACATGAGATTGTAGAAAAGATCCTGGAGCACCGCGGTTTAAAAAAACTGTTGGGCACCTACATTGATGCCCTACCGCTGCTAATCAACCCCCGAACCGGTCGCGTACATACGTCGTTCAACCAAACCGTCACTGCTACGGGCCGATTAAGTTCGAGCAACCCGAATCTACAAAACATTCCTATTCGCGATGAAAATGGAAAAGAGATTCGAAAAGCATTTATCCCCGACGAGGGTTCTCTTTTCTTCTCGGCAGACTACTCGCAGATAGAACTGCGCATCATGGCACACCTGAGCGAAGACAAGAACATGATCGACGCTTTCATGAGCGGACATGATATTCATACAGCCACTGCAGCGAAAATATACAAAATACCACTAAACGAAGTGAATGCTGACATGCGTCGTAAAGCGAAAACAGCCAACTTCGGAATCATCTACGGTATTTCGATCTTCGGATTGGCCGAACGAATGAATGTGGATCGGAAAGAGGCAAAAGAACTTATCGATGGTTATTTCGAAACTTATCCTCAAGTAAAAACCTATATGGATAAGAGCATCGAGGTGGCCCGCGAAAAGGGGTATGTAGAAACGGTTTTTCATCGAAAACGCTTCCTGCCCGATATCAATTCGCGAAATGCAGTAGTGCGTGGTTATGCGGAACGGAATGCCATCAACGCTCCTATTCAAGGCAGTGCGGCAGACATCATCAAAGTAGCCATGGTACGCATTTATGAACGATTCCGGCGCGAGAACATCCAAGCAAAGATGATCCTTCAGGTGCACGATGAACTTAACTTCAGCGTTCCGCTCCCTGAGCATGAACAAGTAGAGCATATTGTCATCACCGAGATGGAAAATGCCTATCGCATGCACGTGCCTTTGAAGGCCGATTGTGGATGGGGAAAGAACTGGTTGGAGGCTCATTGATGCAGTAAGTTTATTTAACTATATATATAAAAAGCTATGAAAGCAGATTGTTGTTATACATCTTGCTTTCTTGTATGAGGATGTGTCGAAAAATTAAAGTGAACCCAAAAAGTTTTTGTCTAACTTTCGGGGTTCACTTCATATTCAGGCCTTACCCAGATGGGTTTATCCCGAGAAAACGGATAGCCATAGCTCCGTTTTTCTTCAGCCATGGGATTTGTACACCTACTCTACACAGATCAATATTTTTGTATCTGAGTATGACGACGGGCAGAGCATGAAAGAGGTACGCACCATTTTCAATCAATATGTAAACAAACTTGATGCCTACGGAGAAGCCGAAGGAAGTGGAACCAACAGTTCTATGAAACAGGCTGGAGTCAAGATGGGATATGGGTATAACTTAATCAACACAAATACTTCGACTACAGAGATCAATTCTACAGTTGGTACAGATGATTTGGGTAATCTGACATTTAACTATAGCGACCCGGTTATTGTGGACGATTCACAGAAAAGCACAAAAGGATATAAAGTTTTTTCCGTAAAATCGGGTAATGCGGTAGAGGCGATATTATTACCTAAATCAGTTTATGAGTAGGTGAAAGTAACCTAATAAATCATTCCGCTTCAACCAGACACAAGCTCCCTAAGCAAAATTTATCAACAACAAATTTGGATGTAAGTAAAGTGGGTATTACCTTTGTAGCGAAAACAACAAATATTCAACATTCTGAACAAAGTAATGAGTACAGCACGCTATAAGATCATTCTATCTTTATTGATTTGTATAGAACTTTCACTTTCCTCTGTCTTTTCACAAACACCTGTCATTGATAATCTCAAAAGCACACTAGATCGACATATCCAGACAGACACCGCCAAGGTAAATTTGCTCAATAAACTGGCCTACGAACTCTTTACTTATGATGTAAAAAAAACGAAGAAGTATGCCGAGCAGTCACTAAGAATGGCTATACAGCTCAACTACCCCAAAGGGAAAGCCGCCGCTTTATGCCTCGTTGGAATGACCTATAGCAAGAATGACCCTAACTTATCACTCACTTACTACAAACAAGCGTTACAAATAGCAGAGCAGATAAATGACCAATCGGGTATCAGTACTTATCTAATGAGCATCGGCATTGCGAATAAAGCAGTGGGCAATATTGAAGCGAGTAACAAAGCATACGATCAAGCGCTACAAATAGCTATTGCACTGAAAGATCAGTCGCAACAGATCAAATTACTGCACAATATTTCACTCAACCGTTCAAGTATGGGTCAATATCCCGAAGCCGTAGAAAGTCTTCAAAAGATGATAGCTATGACAAGTAGAGTGGGCGACAAACTTATGTTATTGAAAGGATATTCAAGCATAGCTGTTATATACCAGCGTCAAGGAAATTCTCCTCAAGCACTCGAGCATTACCTTTCTGCTCTAAAAATAAGCGAACAATTAGATAAGAAACAGAGTATTGCCAGCATTTTAATTAATATAGCAGGCATCCAGTCGGATCTGAACGAAAGTAAAACAGCACTCGAAACTCTTCATCGGGCCCAACAATTGGCTAAAGAGATGGGCGACTCGGCTATACTATCAAACTGCCTCACCAACATCGGCAATGTCTATAAAAAAATGAAGCATCCCAAGGCTTTACAGTATCTTCAAGAGGCACTTCAAATGGTAGGTGAAAAGAATATGGCTTTAAAAATCAACTTATTAATGAATATTGGTTCGATATATGCTGAAGAGAGTGAATTCGACAAAGCAGAGAAGAACTTAAATGAAGCGCTCGAAATGGCTCAGCACGCAAAAATTAAATACGCAGGCAGTGAAGCATTACAACTACTAGGCAACTTGTACTACAAGAAAAAAGAGTATAAGCGCGCCATTGATTGTACAAAAGGCTCCTTACAGATAAGTAATGCGATCAACTATCTGGAAGTAAAGAAAGACAATTATAAATTACTGTCTGACATCTATGCTGCAACCGGCAATTACAAAGAAGCCTACCAGAACCACACCCTATATAAACAACTGAATGACAGCGCTTTTAACGACAAGAACGTTCGTAAGATAGCTCTCATGGAGAGTGCGTACAAATACGATAAAGAGAAGCAGAGGTATGAGATGGAGAAGGCGAATCAGCTACTAAAAATAACCAATCAACACTATTTTATTCTCTTTCTTGGCATTGTCATTCTTCTGGTAATCATACTTTCGTATCAACTCTATCTCTCCAATCGATTGAAGAAGAAAGCACTCCGACTGGAAATTGATCAGATAAACAGTCAACTGGAGTACAGCCGTAAAGAGATGGCCTCGGCTACACTAAAACTTATACAAAGTTCCGAAAGCGATGCCTATTGCATGAAAGTATTGAAAGGCATCGAGAATAACATCAACGAAGAAGGAGGGAAAAATGTACACTCGCTCATCAACTATTATCAGAACAAGTCAGTTTACACCAACTGGGAAGAGTTTGAAACGCTGTTTCTCAAAGTAAATTCGGACTTTTACGACAAGCTGAACGAACACTTCCCAACGCTTACACTCAACGAACGTAAACTATGTGTGTTCCTGAAACTAAATATGAGCAACAAAGATATTGCCCAAATCACTTTTCAGTCTGACGAGGCATTGAAGAAGGCGCGTATGCGCTTGCGCAAGAAATTCCAAATGGATCGCGACGAAAACTTGATCTCTTTCATACAAAATCTTTAAAAAGAAGCAATAGTAAAACTGCTACTCGGTAACATATAAAATAATTTCGCTGTTTTTGCTTACCAAGAAAGTGAAAATGGAAAGTACTGATATTCGAAACTATAATTGATCAAGCGAAGGAAAATTTCGCTTGTCCACTTTTTGTCCCTCCCCATTTCTTTATACAACGACAATCATTATCTATGTTTGTATCACAATCGGAAGAAGACTGCCTATACATTCTTTTATAAAATCCAGGTTAGTATTTTCTGAGAATTTGCGCTTCACTATTTATTTGTTTTAGGCTTAAAAGGGCTCTGGCCTTTGACAAATATTTATAAACAACAAACAAACAAAGAGTCCAGTATGAAAATTAGTATGAAAAAAGTATTCGGTTTACTATTTATTGCAGCTGTAATGAGTAGCTGCGCAGTTGGCAAATCACCTATTGCCGGACTTGCTTACACAGACATTAAAGACGGACTTACTGTAACCTCCAACACAGGTTCATCCAAAGTAGGTACAGCCAAAGCTGTAGGCTATGTAGGGCTGGTAGCTACAGGCGATGCGAGTATTGAAGCTGCTTCTAAACAAGCAGGTATTACCCGTGTTCAGCATGTAGACTATCAAACTACATCTATACTTGGCATTTATACAACTTACACGACTATTGTTTATGGGCAATAATCAGATACAAACATACATTGTATCATTGTTATTTTGCGTATTCTGCCTGTCACTGTACGGGCAGAATATCAAAAAAAACTACGTCATTAAAATACAGGAACAGGGAAATCTTTATCATTTTTTGCCTATCGCCTTATTTGAAGACACCAATGGAGAGAGGTTAGTGTATGACCTTACGTATACGACTTGGAATGATAGCATAATGATGAACTTTACCTTTATAAAAACGGAGCCTTTATTGATTGATTCCATAAGATATATTTCGGGAAACATCAGCATTGAAGGAAGCGTCGATAAACTTTATATAGAACCAACTGCTAAGAAATGGACGCACAGATACTCCTTAGTGAGTAAAGCCGATGATTTCTTCCAACTATACAACTCCAGCACTACTCCCAAGATACTTATTTACTCGAATGGTATAGCACACCATTATCATGTAAATAAGTCAAATTGGAGTAAGTATGTGCCAATAGGGCAAAAGATTTTCAAAATGACACGTTTGTAAAATACAATTATTCTATATCCTATTTTTAACTACTAATACGCATGAGTCATGAGACTTTACGAAGAAATAAAAAATGTAGCCAACGTTATTCAACAAACGAATAATGCCGAATTATATCAACAACTGATGGAGTTAAGCACACAAGCGCTAAAGATGCAAAACGAAATAATGCGTCTGACCATAGAAAGCAGAACGCAAGAAAAAGAACAACGAATTGAAAGACACCCCGAACTCTACATCACTTTAAAGGACGATACGGATAAAATCTTATATTGTTCACATTGTTGGGACCGAGAACATCGCCTTATCCAGCTCAAATGTTACAGCAGCGGCTCCTTTAAATGTGTTCACTGTTCTAATAACGGAATTTACGACAAAATCAAATGGAATAGTTAACACAACGTTTCATCACATCTAGACAACCGTGCAACATTGCAATCGAAACGAACTATGACATTAAAGTAAAAAGATTAGTGTGGCCAACCTAGTCATTTCAGTCAATCGATCACGCCAACTGGAAGGAGTATCCTTATAAGCCCAAAGTCTCGTTTCGTATAGCATACATTGAAAAGAGATTCTAGTGGGGTACAACGCTGCTCTAGCCTGGGGAGTAAGCCATTTGCCGAACGGAGGGGAAAACCTCTTGGGACGTGCCACTTATCATTCCTTATACCGTTTTCTTCTAACACAAGATTACCTCACTTGACGGCAAAAGGCTGAAAGCCAACTTCTACAAATGTGGCAATGAATGGCAAACGCCTCACTTTCTCTCCTGGAGCCCCATTGAGATAGAAAAGCCCGATTTTCACTCTCTCTACTTTTTTGTACATTAGCATTTGAATAGGCAGCGTTTTTCATCAATCGTTTTTTTATCGTTATTTTGATGCGTTTCCCTTGAAAAAGAGTGCCAAGATAGAATATGTGCTTGATTTTTCTTACCTTTGTGGCCAACAATTTAGAAAGTAATTCTGAATGAGCCCATTAAACTTCACTCACATATTGACACAGGCAGTCGACGAGCTATCGGAAAGCGAGTCTTACAAAGGACTGTTTCATCAACATAAAGATGGCGAGCCACTGCCTTCTGCAAGGGCGTTGTGCGAAGTCATTGAGCTGGCACGTTCCATCCTCTTTCCCGGTTACTACGGTAATTCGACAGTGAACAGCCGAACCATAAAATACCACATCGGAGTTAATATAGAAAAAATATTCGACCTGCTCTGCGAGCAAATATTAGCAGGACTCTGCTTTAGAAACGACGAAGAGCATAGCACGCATATGGAAGTATGCCGCGAAGAAGCAGCCAATCTGGCAGCCCAATTCATCAGCCGATTGCCAGGCTTACGTCAGGTGCTGGCTACCGACGTGGAAGCAGCTTACAACGGCGACCCGGCAGCCGAAAGCTTCGGTGAGGTGATCTTCTGCTATCCGGCCATTAAAGCCATCAGCAACTACCGCATCGCTCACGAGCTATTGACTCTGGGTGTTCCGCTCATCCCTCGCATCATTACAGAAATGGCCCATAGCGAAACAGGAATCGATATACATCCGGCAGCTAAAATAGGAAGCCACTTCACCATCGACCACGGTACCGGTGTTGTTATTGGCGCCACAAGCATCATTGGCAACAACGTTAAACTTTACCAAGGCGTAACGCTGGGAGCCAAGAGCTTTCCGCTCGAGAGTGACGGAAAACCAATCAAAGGCATACCTCGTCATCCTATTTTGGAAGATGATGTGATCGTTTATTCGAATGCCACGATCTTGGGACGCATTACTATAGGTAGTGGTGCCACCGTAGGCGGTAATATTTGGGTCACCGAAGATGTTCCTAAAGGAGCAAGAATAGTACAAACAAAAGCTAAAAAATAAAATAGTAAACATCCACGTATGAGTGAACAATTTGAAATGATTGCTAAAACGTTCCAGGGTTTGGAAGAGGTATTGGCAGAGGAACTAACAGCACTGGGGGCCAACGACGTACAGATAGGCCGACGGATGGTCGCCTTCAGCGGAGACAAAGAACTAATGTACAAAGCCAACTTCTGCCTGCGCACTGCTATTCGCATTCTGAAGCCTATCAAGCAGTTTAAGGCAAAGAACGCTGATGAGGTATACGAGCAAATCAAAGCGATTGCTTGGGAAAACATCTTAGACGTCAACAAGACGTTTGCTGTTGACGCCGTTGTGTTCAGCGATGAGTTTCGCCACTCTAAGTTTGTTTCGTACAAGGTAAAGGATGCCATCGTAGACTACTTCCGCGAGTTGAATGGCAAACGGCCATCAGTACGCATCAATCGTCCGGATGTATTACTGAACATTCATATTGCTCAAACTACTTGTACGCTGTCGCTCGATTCATCGGGTGAGTCGCTCCATCGTCGTGGATACCGTCAAGAGGCTGTAGAGGCTCCACTAAACGAGGTTTTAGCTGCCGGCATGATTCTTATGACGGGCTGGAAAGGCGAGTGTGACCTGATAGATCCCATGTGTGGTTCGGGAACCATCCCTATCGAAGCAGCCCTCATTGCGCGCAACATTGCACCGGGGGTATTCCGCAAAGAGTTTGCTTTCGAGAAATGGGTTGATTTTGATCAAGAAATATTCGATTCAATCTATAACGACGACACGCAAGAGCGCGAGTTTACGCATAAGATATACGGATACGACAACAACCCGAAGGCTAACGAAATTGCGATGTTCAACATCAAAGCAGCAGGCGTATCAAAAGATATCCGATTGAAACTGCAGCCTTTTCAGCAGTTCGAACAGCCGGCCGAGAAGGCGATTATGATCACTAACCCGCCTTATGGCGAACGTATATCGACCAATGATTTGCTGGGCTTGTATCAGATGATTGGCGAACGCCTCAAACACGCATTCATCGGCAACGATGCTTGGATTCTATCCTACCGCGAAGAGTGCTTTGACCAAATCGGCTTGAAACCAAGCAGAAAAGCTACGCTATTCAATGGTCCACTGGAGTGTGAATTTCGCAAGTACCAAATATTTGACGGAAAATACAAAGAGTACAAAAGTCAAGAAGAGGGAGAAGGCGGATCGCACGAAAAAGGCCCACGTGAAAGAGGTGATTTTAAACCTCGACGTGACGAAGGCGGACGTGGTTTCGGAGGTGGAGACCGCAAACCAAAAGAATTTAAGAAGAACTGGGAACCGAGAGGAGAGAAGTAAACTTATCACGTATTTGAGGTCGCTATGGGCGACCTCAAATACAATGTACAAAATGGAGAAAACAAACAAGAGAGCCATGAAAGTAAGAAGTAAAACAAGCGCTTTGCTATTGCTAATAGCGCTCCAAACCCTATTCTCAATCCATGCTATGGGGCAAGAACTTAAGAAACCGACCCTCGAAGACCTCACTCCGGGAGGCGAAACCTATCGGTATGCCGAAAACCTATACGGGATACAGTGGTGGGGAGATCATTGCGTGAAACCAACCATCGACACCCTGTACCTCATTGACCCTAAAACGGGTAAAGAGAATGTTGTCACGACACGCAAAGCGGTTAACGAAGTATTCGAAAAAAATCAAGTGGGCAAGCTGCAACACTTTCAAAACGCCACTTTCCCTTGGAAAGATAAACCACTTATGCTCCTCTACATATCGGGGAAATACATCACTTACAACTTCCGTGAGAATCAAATCACAAACGTCGTCGACCTTGAAAAGGGAGCCACTAATAGCGACTTTTGTGCCAGTACCGGAAAGGTAGCTTACACCGTAGGTAACAACCTCTTCGTCAACGACCGGCAAATAACCAGTGAGCCCGAAGGGATTGTTTGCGGACAGTCTGTTCACCGCAACGAGTTCGGCATTCGCAAAGGCACGTTTTGGAGCCCCAAAGGGGAGCGCCTTGCTTTCTATCGCATGGACGAGTCCATGGTTACCCAATACCCACTTGTGGACATTACCGCTCGCATCGGAGAGGTAAACAACATTCGCTATCCAATGGCCGGAATGACAAGTCATCAGGTTAGCGTAGGCATCTATACGCCTGCCAGTGGGCAAACGGTATATCTGCAAACTGGCGATCCTACCGATCGTTACTTTACCAACATCAGCTGGTCGCCCGATGCAAAAAGTCTCTACCTCATCGAACTTAATCGTGACCAAAATCATGCGCGTTTGTGTCAATATGATGCAGCTACAGGGCAATTGACAGCTGTTCTCTTCGAAGAGAAGCATGCCAAATACGTAGAGCCCTCCCACCCGATTGTTTTCTTACCGTGGGACGCTACCCAATTCATTTATCAAAGTCAGCGCGACGGGTTCAATCACTTGTATCTTTATAACACCCAAGGAGATTTACTGAAACAGCTTACATCCGGATCTTGGCTGGTGCAAGAGGTGTTGGGTTTCGATCCGTTGAAGAAAGAGGTGATTATTGCGAGCACAGAGCGCTCTCCGCTGCAATCAAACCTCTATCGGATCAATTTGAAAAACAGCAAGCGTACACCCATTGGGAACAGCGAGGGAGTGCACCGTGCACAACTGAGCTCATCGGGACGATACGTTATCGATAACTACTCTACGCCCACTACGCCTCGCAACATCGAGCTTATCGATACCGAAAAAGGCAGAAGTCAACGCTTGCTTACGGCCAAAGATCCTTTTGCAGGATTCCAAATGCCTACCATAGAAACAGGTACCATCAAGGCCGACGATGGGGTAACTGATCTCTATTATCGACTTATCAAACCTGCCGATTTTGATCCGACGAAAAAGTATCCTGCCATCGTTTATGTTTACGGTGGCCCTCACGCACAAATGATAACCGAAGGATGGATGAATGGCGCCAGAGGATGGGATATCTACATGGCTAACAAAGGCTACATCATGTTTACAGTAGACAACCGTGGTAGCGAGAACCGAGGATTAGCGTTTGAAAACTCCACTTTCCGTCGCTTGGGTGTTGAAGAGGGAAAAGATCAGCTGAAGGGTGCCGAGTACCTGAGAAGTTTGTCTTATGTAGATGGCAATCGCATCGGGGTGCACGGATGGAGTTTTGGCGGATACATGACTACAGCGCTGTTACTCAGATACCCCGAAGTCTTTAAAGTAGGCGTATCTGGCGGACCGGTCATTGATTGGGCCTATTATGAAGTTATGTATGGCGAACGCTACATGGACACTCCCCAGACAAACCCCGAAGGTTATAAAGAGACTAACCTCAAGAACTTGGCAGGTAACCTCAAAGGACGGCTGCTCTTGATACACGATGACCACGACGATACCTGTGTGTCACAGCATACCCTATCATTCATCAAGGCTTGCGTAGATGCTCGCACGTATCCGGATTTGTTTATCTATCCGGGACATAAGCACAATGTGATGGGACGTGACCGGGTACACCTTCACGAGAAAATAACACATTATTTCGAAGATCATTTATAAAAAGACATCCATATGAAACTATTACTATTAGGTTCGGGCGGCCGTGAACACGCCCTGGCATGGAAGATAGCTCAAAGTCCGAAAGTATCAAAGCTATATATTGCTCCCGGTAACGCCGGAACTGCCTCGGTTGGTGAAAATGTAAACATTCAAGCGACCGACTTTGAAGCATTGAAGATTTTTGCCCTTGAAAGAGAGATTGATATGATCGTTGTAGGCCCCGAAGACCCTTTGGTAGAAGGCATTTTTGATTTCTTCAAAGGTGATATCACCACCAATAAGATTGCCATTATCGGCCCATCAAAAAAGGGTGCACAACTCGAAGGAAGTAAAGAGTTTGCCAAGGGATTCATGGAGCGCCACGGCATACCTACAGCTCGCTACAAAAGCGTTACCATCGAAACATTGGACGAAGGCATCGCTTTCCTTGAAACACTCGAAGCTCCCTACGTACTCAAAGCCGATGGTCTTTGTGCAGGCAAAGGTGTACTGATTTTACCCACACTCGAAGAGGCACAAAAAGAGCTCAAAGAGATGCTTTCGGGTATGTTTGGCAACGCCTCTACCACAGTAGTTATCGAAGAGTTCCTCAGCGGAATTGAGTGTTCGATATTCGTCTTATCCGATAGCGAACACTACAAAGTACTACCTGTAGCGAAAGACTACAAACGCATTGGCGAAGGCGATAAAGGACTCAACACAGGCGGTATGGGAAGCATCAGCCCGGTTCCATTTGCTAACGACGAGTTCATGGACAAGGTGCGCGAGCGCATTATCGACCCTACTATTAAGGGACTACAAGAGGAGGGTATTCTTTACAAAGGCTTCATCTTCTTAGGCATTATCAGTGTCAAAGGCGAACCGATGGTTATTGAATACAATGTTCGCATGGGCGATCCCGAGACCGAAAGCGTTATGCTTCGCATCCAAAGTGATATTGTCGAGTTGTTCGAAGGTGTATATGAAGTAAACCTTAACACGAAATCGTTGATTATCGATCCGCGTACAGCTGCTTGTGTTATGATGGTAAGCGGTGGTTACCCCGAAACCTATAAAAAAGGGTATCCCATTACCGGGTTTAACTTGGCAGAGACTACAGACAGTCTTCTCTTCCATGCAGGAACTACCGTAAAAGACGGACGCATTGTAACCGATGGCGGACGTGTGATTGCCGTTTGTTCATACGGAGAAAACAAGAACGAAGCGCTGGAAAAAAGCTACAAGGTAGCCGATATGATTAGTTATAAAGATAAAAATTATCGCCGAGATATCGGATTTGATCTTTAAATGAGAAATAGAAACCTACAAAACCGCGTGACGACAGGTCGCTTTACCCTACCTGTCGTCACTCTTTTCTGCATTACTTGTTGGTTGCTGACTGGTTTCATATTGTCTCCTCTGCCCAAAGAGCCCAATACCTACCTCTTATGCCAATGGCTTAATGGAGCAGCACTTTCACAATGGGCAACACTGTCCATCAGCTTTATGCTTTACGCCATTATCGGCTATTTTCTGATTGAGATCAACAATACGTTTGGCATCATTCGCATGCGAGCCTCAGTGCAAACATCACTATTCTTGCTGCTTATCGCAGCATGTCCTGCACTCCATCGTTTTTATGCGGGAAATATAGCTGCCTTGTCCCTGCTCATCTCCCTCTACTTCCTTTTCAAAAGTTACCAAAGTTCAACATCAGCGAGTCGCCTCTTCCACTCATTTGTTTTCATGAGCATAGGGAGTATCGCCTTCCCACAATTAACGCTGCTTGCACCTATTTGGCTAATTGGTGCTTACAGCTTTCAAGCCCTTACATTGCGCAGCATCTGCGCTGCACTACTGGGGTGGTCTTTACCCTATTGGTTCCTGTTTGCTCACGCCTATTTTTACGGGCAGATGGAGCTTTTTTATGCTCCGTTTATCGAATTGGCTACGGTCGGCCCCATTCAGCTGTCAGAAAACCTCCAGCCTTGGGAGCTGGCTACTCTCATCTACCTCTTCATACAATTTGTAGTGAGTGCCGTGCATGCATTTGCATCGGGTTATCAAGATAAAATTCGCACTAGGTCTTACCTGAACTTTTTGATCTTTGTCTGCTTTTCACTCTTTCTGTTTATTCTTTTACAACCCATCCATAGCCACAGTTTCCTTTCGCTATTATTACCCTTAGTTAGCGTGTTGATGGGGCATTTATACGTGTTAACGAACAATCGGTTGGCTAATGCATTCTTTATAAGTTCTACTGCAGGTCTTATTCTCTTATTTATCTTCAATATATGGATGCTTTTATAGATACACTTATACAATTGCTTATCGACTGGGGATATCTTGGTCTCTTCTTGTCGGCCCTGTTGGCAGGCAGCATTGTACCCTTCAGTTCGGAGTTGGTGCTGGTTGGGCTGGTCGAAATGGGACTGGATCCTGTCTTCTGTGTATTATCAGCAGCATTGGGCAACACTGCGGGTGGAATGACCTGCTATTATATGGGGCATTTCGCTAAAATAGAGTGGATTGAGCGTTACTTCAAGGGAAAGAAAGAGAGAATCGAACGCATACGAAAATTTCTGCAAGGCAAGGGGGCATTAATGGCTTTTTTCTCCTTTCTACCCATCGTGGGCGAGCTAATCTCTATTGCATTGGGGCTCATGCGCAGCAATGTATGGATAACCACTACAGCCATGTTTGTTGGTAAACTCGTGCGCTACATCGTTATACTGATGGCGCTACAAGGAGTTATCAGCTTAATCAAATAACAATGAAATGGAACGGATTATAGAACAAACGGCAGACGGAAGTGCCACCCTTTTTGTTCCGACTTTGAATGAGCATTATCACTCAGTCAAAGGAGCAGAGACCGAATCGCAACACATCTTTATCCATATGGGATTGAACGCTTCGGAGGCTATCCCTACGCGCATCCTTGAAATAGGGTTCGGAACGGGCCTGAATGCACTGCTGACACTCAGGGCTGCCAAATTCGACCAACGAACGGTATACTACACCGGGTTAGAGCTTTATCCGCTTGCTTGGGAAACGGTGAGCGAACTGGGTTATACCTCGCCAGATACGTCCGAAACAGAGCTGTTTAAGGTCATTCATAACGTACCGTGGGGAGAAGAGGTTAACATCACTCCTCATTTTACATTAACTAAAGTACAGATCGATGTGAACCAATGGTCATCATCAGAAGCAAGCGTTGACCTTATTTATTTTGATGCATTTGCCCCCGAGAAGCAATCGGAAATGTGGACACAGGAACTATTTAACCGCTTATATGTTATGTTAGATAAGGGAGGCATATTAACGACCTACTGCGCTAAAGGTATCGTCAGACGCATGCTCCAATCAGCCGGCTTTCAGATAGAGCGTTTACCGGGCCCCCCCGGTGGGAAAAGAGAAATTTTACGTGGAAGAAAACAATAAAACAACCAAAGAAAATGATAAAATATACAACCCTATGCCTTTTGGCTATCTTGCTGAGCTCGTGTAACACACAGCGTGCAAAAAACGATGTACCCATGCTTACCGTAACCATGGAGCCACAGCGCTACTTTACCGAAGCCATTGCAGGCGATAAGTTCAATGTAACCTCTATGGTTCCCAAAGGTTCAAACCCCGAGACCTATGACCCTACACCTTCTCAACTCGTAGCGTTGAGTGACAGCAAGGCCTATCTGCGCATTGGCTACATTGGCTTTGAGCAGAGCTGGATGGAAAGATTGCTCAATAACACGCCACACCTGCAAGTGTTCGACACCTCCAAGGGCATCGATTTGATTTTCGATGACAGCCACAACCATGGCGACTGCCAGCACGGAGAGTCGGGTGTAGAGCCTCACATATGGAGTTCGACCAACAACGCGCTGATCATAGCTCGCAATACGTACAAAGCACTAAGTACGCTCGACAGTCAGAACGAGCCCTATTACCTGACCAGGTATGACAGTCTTTGCCACCAGATACAACAAACCGATAGCGTGATACGACAGTTACTGTCAACACCGGGCACAGCGCGTGCTTTCATGATCTATCATCCGGCACTCTCCTACTTTGCACGCGACTATGGTTTGCACCAAATCTCCATCGAAGAGGGGGGGAAAGAGCCTTCGCCCACACACCTTAAAGAGCTGATTGACCTTTGCAAAAACGAAGGTGTACGTGTCATTTTTGTGCAACCGGAGTTTGACCGCCGCAATGCAGAAATTATCGCCGAGCAAACAGGTACACGTGTAGTCCCTATCAATCCTTTGAGCTACAACTGGTCAGAAGAGTTAATTAACGCAGCTAAAGCATTGATCCCATGACCTCTACCCCACTGCTCGTTCTCAACGGCATCACAGCCGGATATGATAATCAACCCGTGTTACGCAGCATAGACCTTACTGTCTATGAGCGCGATTTCCTGGGTATCATCGGTCCCAATGGTGGAGGAAAGACAACACTGATCAAATGCATCCTCGGTTTGCTACCCTATACCGCCGGCAACATTCAGTTTTACCACAACAGCCAACCGGCAGAGAACCTCACGATGGGCTATCTGCCTCAATATAATTCCATTGATCGCAAATTTCCCATTTCGGTCAAGGAGGTTATTCTTTCAGGGCTTAGCTCGAAGAAAGCACTAGCTACCCGTTTTACCGATGAACACTACCAGAAGGTACAGAACGTGATTATTCGCATGGGCCTTGAAGGGTTAGAACAGCGTTCTATTGGTGCCCTGAGTGGCGGACAGCTCCAGCGCGCTCTACTGGGACGAGCCATTGTTTCCGACCCAGATCTACTTATTCTCGATGAACCAAGCACCTACATTGACAAGCAGTTCGAAGCACGTCTTTACGAATTGCTTGCCGAAATCAACCAAGAGTGTGCCATTATATTGGTTAGTCATGACATCGGCACAGTGTTGCAACAAGTAAAATCAATTGCTTGCGTGAACGAAACACTCGATTATCATCCGGCAATCGATGTAACAGGCGAGTGGCTCGAGCGCAACTTTCACTGCCCCATTGAGTTATTGGGGCATGGTACACTCCCCCACCGCGTGCTAGCCGAGCACCACTCTCATACCTAAAAACAAAATACAAGACCGTAAATTGAGCTACATGACTATGGCGTGCAGCTTAGCATCCAAGCAGGGTGAAGTGTGCACTGCTGTTTAGTTCACTAATTTTATATACAGATAAGTGGCTATCTTCGTACAATTTATTACCTTTGCGCCCACGTAACGTGTTATTGATAAAAGAACTATAGTTTCATGAAACAGTACAAAACGATAAACAACCTTGTCGGTTGGATTACTTTCTTCATTGCTGCCACTGTCTATTGCCTGACAATAGAACCTACGACTAGTTTTTGGGACTGTCCCGAGTTTATTACTACCGGCTATAAACTGGAAGTAGGACATCCACCCGGAGCACCCTTTTTCATGCTTATAGCCAACCTCTTCTCGCAATTTGCTTCAGATGCAACTACTGTAGCCAAGATGGTGAATTATATGAGCGCTCTGATGAGTGGAACGTGTATTCTGTTTCTCTTTTGGAGCATTACACACTTGGTACGCAAACTCGTAGTAACAGATGAGAACAAGATAACAACTGCACAGCTCATTACCATTATGGGCTCGGGAGCTGTTGGCGCATTGGTTTATACCTTTAGCGATACCTTTTGGTTCTCAGCCGTCGAAGCCGAGGTTTATGCCTTCTCTTCGCTCTTTACTGCCGTTGTTTTTTGGCTGATCTTGAAATGGGAAGATGTGGCCAACGAGCCCCACTCCGACCGTTGGCTGATCTTAATCGCCTACCTCACAGGACTTAGCATCGGTGTCCACCTCCTAAACTTGCTTTGTCTTCCCGCTATTGTATTGGTTTATTATTACAAGAAGAATCCGAATGCAACAGCTAAGGGTTCGCTGCTTGCACTGCTCGGATCGGGCGTATTGGTTGCTGCTGTGTTATATGGTATTGTGCCGGGTGTTGTCAAAGTAGGCGGTTGGTTCGAATTACTCTTTGTCAATGGCATAGGCATGGCCTTCAATACAGGCGTTATCGTTTACATCATATTCCTTGCTGCAGCCATCATTTGGGGCGTATACGAAAGCTATCAGGAGAAAAGCCGCACACGAATGAATCTCTCCTTCCTCGTTACCATCGCCCTACTGGGTATTCCTTTCTACGGGCACGGTGCTAGCAGCGTAATTATCGGCATCGTTGTATTGGGAGCTTTAGCACTCTATCTATTCGCAAAGAAGCTCGATAAGAAATATCAAATATCAGCCCGTACGATGAATACGGCGCTACTCTCTACCATGATGATCATGGTAGGTTACTCGTCATACGCACTCATAGTGATTCGTTCTACGGCCAATACACCGATGGATCAAAACTCACCCGAAGACATTTTCACACTGGGCGAGTACTTGGGTCGCGAACAGTACGGCACCCGTCCGCTGTTTTATGGCCCTGCTTTCTCGTCGAAAGTAGCCCTCAATGTAGAGGGAAACGCCTGTGTACCTCGCGAAAAGAGTTCTACCACCAAGTATGTACGTAAAGAGAAAAGCTCACCCGATGAGAAGGATCTCTACATCGAACTCCCCGGACGAGTAGAGTACGAATATGCACAAAACATGCTTTTTCCACGCATGTACAGTGCGGCACACGCCAATCAGTACAAAGGGTGGCAGACTATCAAGGGCAACGACGTAGCCTACGACCAGTGTGGTGAGATGGTTATGATTAACGTACCCACTCAATGGGAAAACATCAAATTCTTCTTTTCTTACCAGCTTAATTTCATGTACTGGCGCTATTTCATGTGGAATTTTGCCGGACGCCAGAACGATATCCAAGGAAGCGGTGAAATAGAACACGGCAATTGGATAACTGGTATTCCGCTCATCGACAACCTGTTGGTGGGCAATCAAGAGTTGCTTCCACAAGAGCTTGCAGCCAATAAAGGCCATAACGTATACTATTGTTTGCCGTTACTGTTGGGTCTCATCGGACTCTTCTGGCAAGCCTACAAAGGTCAGAAAGGCATTCAGCAGTTCTGGGTAGTCTTCTTCCTCTTCTTCATGACGGGTATTGCTATTGTGCTTTACCTGAATCAAACACCTTCGCAACCCCGTGAGCGTGACTATGCATATGCCGGATCATTCTATGCCTTCGCTATTTGGATAGGTATGGGCGTAGCCGGAATTATTCAGCTGCTCAAAGAGCGATTAAAGATGAAAGAAGCGGTGCTAGCAGGTATCGTATCAGTTGTTTGTTTGCTCGTGCCGGTACAGATGGCCAGTCAAAACTGGGACGACCATGACCGCTCGGGACGCTATATGGCGCGTGATTTCGGACAGAACTACCTCATGACCCTTCAAGAAGGCGGCCACCCTATTATCTACACGAACGGAGACAACGACACTTTCCCTTTGTGGTATAACCAGGAGACAGAGGGATTCCGTACCGACGCTCGTACCTGTAACCTTAGCTACCTGCAAACCGATTGGTACATTGACCAAATGAAGCGCCCTGCTTACGACTCTCCTTCCCTACCCATCACTTGGAATCGATCCGAGTATAGGGAGGGACAAAACGAGTACATCCAAGTACGCCCCGAAATTAAACAACAGATTGACGCACTTTATGCGCAAGCCGCTAGCAACGGAAATCCGGAGGCACCGGCTACTAGCAGCGAAAACACTGAGGTACAAGCCGCTAGCAGCGGAAATCCGGAGGCACTGGCCAAGATCCACGCACAGTTTGGCGAAAACCCCTACGAGCTGAAGAATATCATTAAATACTGGATTCGCTCAGACAAAGAGGGTTTACGCGTGATTCCAACCGATAGCATCGTTATTAAAATAGACAAAGAGGCCGTGCGCCGCAGTGGCATGATGATTCCGAAAGCCTTGGGCGACTCTATCCCCGACTACATGCACATCTCACTCAAAGGCAAGCGTGCGCTTTATAAGAGCGAACTGATCATGCTCGAAACGCTTGCCCACGCAAACTGGGAACGCCCCATGTACATGGCCATCAGCGTAGGCACCGAGAATCACTTGGGCATGGGCAATCACTTCATCCAAGAGGGACTTGCCTACCGCTTCACACCGTTTGATACCGACAAGCTTGACAGCAAGATCGATTCGGAAAAGATGTACGACAACTTGATGAATAAATTCAAGTATGGCGGCATGGAAACGAAAGGCATCTATCTTGATGAGAACACCCTGCGTATGTGCTACACGCACCGACGAATATTCTCGCAACTGGTTGCTCAACTGCTGAAGGAGGGAAAGAAAGAGAAAGCACTCCTAGCACTTAACTATGCCGAGAAGGTAATTCCGGCGTACAACGTGGCTTACGATTGGCAAAATGGTGCATTCCAGATGGCAGAAGCGTACTATCAGTTAAAACAGAATGAGAAAGCAGACAAGATCATGGACGAGCTGGCCAATAAGTCGGTAGAGTATATGATATGGTACCTCAGCATGAGCGACCAACAATTGGCCATTTCGGGACAAGAGTTTATGTATCACCTCAGCCTGCTCGATGCCGAAATACGTACCATGGAGAAATACAAATCGCCCCTTGCAAGTAACTACGCCAGCCGCTTGGAAGAGCTATATAACACCTATATGGGTCGAACAAAAAAATAACAGTGAGCGAATGATTATAGAACAACCACCCTGGTTCTTTCGTGCACTATACCCACAGGCTATTTTTCGGATGAACCCCAATGAAAAGGCAGTTTACCTGACTTTTGATGATGGCCCCATCCCCGAAGTTACCCCGTGGGTACTTCGGTTACTGGCAGAACATGACATCAAAGCAACCTTCTTCATGGTAGGCGATAATATTCGCAAACACCCGGAAGAGTTTAGGCAAGTGGTAGAAGCCGGTCACCGAATAGGGAACCATACGTTTAATCACATCCGTGGGTTCGAATATTCGACCAAGGAGTATATGCACAATACCCAGCTGGCTAATCAGACAATGGAGACTGATCTTTTTCGCCCACCGCATGGACACATGGGCTTTAAACAGTACCATACACTGAGAAAGCATTATCGCATCATTATGTGGGACCTCGTAACACGAGATTATAGCAAGAAACTGCGCGGCCCACAAGTGCTAGCTAACGTAAAGCAATACGTCCGCAACGGATCTATTATTACCTTTCACGACTCACTGAAATCGTGGAAAAACGGTAATTTGCAACATGCACTGCCACAATCCATTGAGTATCTTAAAGCAGAGGGTTATGCCTTTAAATGCTTCCCTGCTCCGGGTGAAACATGGCCAAACGATAATAATAAATAATGGAAACAGTAATACTTTCTGCCGCCCAAATGAAAGCCGAAGCCTTGCGCCTCGGCTTTTCGGCTTGTGGCATTGCGCCTGCCGACACTGTGGATGCCACCAACGAAAGCTCTTTGAGGCAGTGGTTGGCAACCGGTAAGCAGGCTGGCATGGGGTATATGCAGAACCATACAGAGAAACGACTTGATCCTCGCCTACTGATGGAGGGCACGCAAAGCATTATATCGGTAGCACTCAACTACTACCCCGAACAGCTGTTGCCGAAAGAGAGCTACCAACTTGCTTGGTACGCCTACGGAAGCGACTATCACGATGTAATGAGAGCTAAACTCACCTCCTTGCAGGCATTTATTCTCGCCCAATTCCCTACTAGCGTAAGCCGCATCTTTTGCGACACGGCTCCCGTACTTGAGCGTTATTGGGCATGGCGTGCCGGACTGGGCTGGGTAGGCAAACACACACAGTTGATACTTCCCTCTGCAGGCTCCTGCTTCTTTTTGGGCGAAATTTTCATCGATCAGCCTACCGATACTTACGACATTCCACTACCCGCTCGTTGTGGCAGCTGCACACAATGCGTGAACGCCTGTCCCACGGGCGCGATTGAGTCACCTTACGTGCTGAATGCGCAACGTTGCCTCTCTTACCTGACCATTGAGCACCGGGGCGATATTCCGCCCGCAGCGGGCAGTAAAATCGGCAATAAGATCTATGGATGTGACGAGTGTCAGCAGGCGTGTCCGTGGAATCGCTTTGCAACACCTTGCCAGACGCCCGAACTACACCCCTCGCCTACGCTACTTGCAATGCGAAAAAACGATTGGCACACCTTGACTGTAGCGCAATACAAAGCCCTCTTCAAGAACAGTGCTGTGAAGAGGGCTAAATACGAGGGACTCCTACGCAATATAACTACTGCATCGTCACATGCAGTGGCGAACGAAGTTGCTGAGTAAACTGAGCTACATACGCATTCCACGCTGCAGCATCTTTAATGGCGGCTTTACTCCAAGCCGAACCCCAATAATAGGTATAATCAGATCCGGGAGTGTACTCACTAATAGCCAGCACATGTCCATCGGCACCACCTCGTTTCTCTTTCTTCTCTTTTTCAGAGAATAGAACCACTTTGGCCTCATTGACCGAGGCCGGAAAAGCAGCCCCTACAAAGATTTTACCGTTGCCGTTAGCAGCATTGTCGGTGGGGTCTACATAGGTAATGTAGCCATTTGAGGCATCCGTTACTACGGCCCCATCGGGCTCGTGCAATACAATACCGGTTGCTACAGGCATTGTCTCTTTAAGGTTGCTGTAAGAAATAATGGTTTTGTTCATGTATTGTCCGGCATCGAGCGATATGAGACGGCTCTCAATTACGTTCGAATCGCCTTTTACAGTAAGCGGACTATACGTTAACTTCACCGTGAAGCGCAACGGGCCGTTATCCAGTATCTCTTGGGTTTCATAACAATACGGATAAATAAGGGTATCCCCTTGCATCAACGCAGCTGCGCCACCGCCTAAGGTAGGACCAACTTTGTAACAGTCGAGCCCATTGCCATGGTCAACGTGATATGAAACTGACTGATAAAGCTGCTTAGCTGCTTCCGGATCAGTCTTCCTCAGTTCGGCTATCTTAGCTTTTACTTCGGGATTCAATTCGCTTGCGTAACGAGCTTCTACTACAGGCTCTGTCGTGTTGTATTTGGTCCAAATATCATAACCATACGCATGTTCATTATTAGCCTTTAAGCCAGGACCGTAGGTGCGGAAAGCAACCAGGTCGTTTTCCCAAGCTACATCGTCGGCACGCTCGGGGTAATATCTACCGCAAGTCTTCACTTCGAAAGGTGCAGGCGTACCGGTTTTAATGGTGTATGAAGCCGTTCCGTTGGCTTTTACTGCCGTCGGAAAAATAATCTTCTCGTCATAGGTAATCTGGTAGGGAACTTGCATACCATCTTGATCAAGCACCACGACCTGTGCAGTATCAGCTAGCTTCAGCTTGGCAACCACCTCACTCATGGGTACTTCTACCATCTCGCTGCTACGCTCAAGCGAGGTAGGATTGGTTACCGTAACGGTCACCGTTTTGCTTCCGCCGCAAGCCAGCAGAGCGAAAGCAGTGAAAAGGAGTAAGAAAAACTTTTTCATGTTAACTAATTCTGGGTAAATCGCCACAACGTAACACAGCGTTTCACGGAGAGTTTCATAAAAACCTTAGTGAGACGCTGCGTTAGGCTGTAGCGAGTAGTTCTTATTTCGGTTGTTTTCCAATATAAGCCAAAATACCACCGTCAACGTACAGCACGTGTCCGTTTACGAAGTTCGAAGCTTCAGAGGCAAGGAACACAGCAGGTCCGGCCAAGTCTTCGGGGGTACCCCAGCGTGCAGCCGGTGTTTTAGCAATAATGAACGAGTCGAACGGATGACGTGAACCATCTGCCTGCAACTCGCGTAAGGGAGCTGTTTGCGGAGTAGCGATGTAACCCGGGCCAAGGCCATTACATTGGATGTTGAATTCGCCATATTCTGAAGCGATGTTACGCGTCAGCATCTTCAGACCACCCTTGGCAGCTGCATAAGCCGATACGGTTTCGCGACCCAATTCGCTCATCATCGAGCAGATATTAATGATTTTACCGTGACCTTTTTTGATCATAGCCGGAATCACCGCTTTGGCAACGATAAACGGACCGGTTAAGTCAATGTCAATCACTTGACGGAACTCTGCAGCCGACATTTCGTGCATAGGAACGCGTTTTATGATACCGGCATTGTTAACCAAGATATCGATAACACCAACCTCTTTCTCGATCTGCGCTACCATTGCATTCACTTGATCTTCGTTGGTTACGTCGCATACATATCCGTGAGCTTCGATGCCCAACGCTTTGTAAGCAGCCAAACCTTTGTCAATCAGTTCTTGGTTGATGTCGTTGAATACCACCTTTGCTCCTGCTTGAGCATAAGCAGTAGCCATTGAGAAACCAATTCCGTAAGAGGCTCCTGTTACGAGAGCCACTTTGCCTTCTAATGAAAAATTTACCATAGTCTATATTATATAAATTTGTTGATCCGAAACACTTACTTCAAGTCTGTAATCAGTGAGAAGTCTTGATCGCCATAGTCAAGATTTTCACCACCCATACCCCAAATGAACGTATAGTTATGGGTAGCTGCTGCCGAGTGGATAGACCATTCGGGTGAAAGCACAGCCTGATCGCCCTTCATCCATACGTGACGTGTTTCGTCTACTTCGCCCATGAAGTGACATACGGCATGCTCTTGTGGAACCTCAAAATAGAAATAAGCTTCCATACGACGGCTGTGCACGTGTGCAGGCATGGTATTCCATACGCTACCCGGAGCCAGTTCCGTCATTCCCATCTGCAATTGACAAGTAGGCAATACTTGGTTAACAAGCATTTTATTAATGTTGCGATGGTTAGAACCTTCGAGCGAACCCATTTCGGCTACAACAGCATCGTCTTTGGTTACTTTCTTATCAGGGTAATTGCGATGAGCGGTTACCGAGTTAAAGTAAAATTTAGCCGGATTCTTGGGGTCCTTGCTTTCGAAGGTTACCGTGCGATCGCCCGATCCCAAATAAAGAGCCTCTTTATAGTCAAGTTCAAAAACGGCATCATCTACCTTCACTACACCGGGTCCACCCACATTGAACATACCCATCTCGCGACGTGTAAGGAAGAAAGGTGCTTTCAACGGATCGATAACTTCGAGCGTCAACACTTCTGCCACGGGCATAGCTCCACCAACAACCATACGGTCGTACATGGAATATACCATATTTACCTCATCGGCTGTGAACACAGTTTCGATGAGAAAATCGCGACGGATTCTTGCAGTGTCATAACTTTTGGCATCTTCGGGATGCGCAGCATAGCGAATTTCATAATTCGTTTTCATACCTTATATGTTTTAATCGTTAATAATTTACCTTACTTTTTCGTACGTCGTTTACGTACACAATGCAAAAATAGCAAAATTAAATGGCATAACATTGCAATTTTGTGCTTATTATATAGCAATATCGTTCACAACCGGTGGCAATAGCGTCTGTTTAACATTTTATAATACAAACGTAGACCTATTCTATATTTATTTCTATCTGTATTTTAACACTGTGGATCGTTTTTTCTCAATCGCAATTTCTACTATCAAAGAGTACGTACTTTTGGCATGAAAAAATGCACACTCTTTGATAGCAAAAGTGTGCACTTAACACACTGTTAAAATAGCACTTTTACAAAGTAAGAAAAGCAACCGTTCGCATACGTTCATTACTGACTATATAGCAATATATATCAATGGATTATGAATTCAGCTTCTAAGTTCAAGAGAGAACTGTTTACCTGCTCCCTATCTACTATTGCGGGTATTAGCAACGATTACTTTTCAACGATAATTGTGTATTTATCAACTTCAATCGGTAAGCACAGCTGCCACTGTTACAGAAAAAAAGAAAGTATTCGGTTGGATGACACCTTGCACTGCATGTACATTGCGCCTGCTAAAACAGGTTCGCGGCAGGGCATAAAAAAGCCCCAACTCATTATGAGATGGGGCTTAAAAGAAGTTGTCCTACCAAGATTCGAACTTAGACAAACAGAACCAAAAACTGTTGTGCTACCATTACACCATAGGACAAACTAATGGGCTTTCTGTTAAAAAGCGGTGCAAAGATAAGGGAAAGCTATTTGGTTTCCAAATATTCTGAGACTTTTTTCTATAAAAATTGTTATCGACTGACTTAAATGCTTATCTTTGTGGGCATAAAACAGTCGTAAAACAACCCGTAAACATAAAAAAATGAGAAAAACAATTGCCTGTATTGCACTACTAATCAATGTGCTAAACAGCTATGCAGAGACTCCGCTTTGGATGCGAGATGTACAAATTTCGCCCAACGGAAAACAAATCGTCTTTTGTTATAAAGGAGACATTTATAGTGTACCCACAACCGGAGGACCGGCTATGCAGCTCACCACTCAGCCTTCTCAAGAGCGTGCACCGATCTGGTCGCCCGACGGAAAACAACTTGCTTTTGCCAGCGACAGAAACGGTAGCTTCGATATCTTCGTGATGCCTGCCACCGGAGGAATTGCCAAAAGGCTAACGATGCATTCGGCTTCGGAAACACCTTACGCCTTCACACCCGATGGCACAGAAATACTCTTCTCGGCATCTATTCAAGACCCGGCATCGAGTGCCCTGTTTCCTACATCGGCAATGACCGAACTTTACAAGGTTAAGGTAGCCGACGGACAAACCCAACAAGTATTGGCAACACCTGCCGAAGCAATCGCTTACAGTTCGACTGGCGATTTCTTCCTCTACCAAGATCGCAAAGGATTCGAGAATGAGTGGAGGAAGCACCACACCTCATCTATCACCCGCGACGTATGGATGTACAACACCCAAACCGGCAAACACACCAATCTAACTAACCGTGCAGGAGAGGATCGCAATCCGGTACTCGCTCCCGACAACCAAACGGTATATTACTTGAGCGAACGAAACGGGTCATTTAACGTCTACTCCTTTCCGCTCAACAGCCCACAAACCGTTAAAGCCATAACCGCTTTCCAAACCCACCCCGTACGCTTTCTCTCTCTGAGCCATAATGGCACACTGTGCTACAGCTATGACGGAGAACTATACACGCAACAGCTCAACGGCACACCTCAGAAGGTAAACGTAGCGATCATTCGCGACGATCAGGAGAAGATAGCCGACTTGAGCTTCACCAGCGACGCTACCTCGGCTACAGCATCGCCCGACGGCAAGCAGGTGGCCTTTATCGTTCGCGGTGAGGTGTTTGTAACCTCTGCAAACTACAGCACTACTAAGCAAATTACGCATACGCCCGAGCGGGAAGCCGGACTCTCGTTTGCACCAGATAACCGCACACTGGCCTATGCCAGCGAACGCAACGGAAACTGGCAACTCTACCTAGCCAAGATAGCTCGTAAAGAGGAGTTGAATTTTCCAAATTCCACCCTGATCGAAGAAGAGGTTCTTTTGCCATCGACCACCATCGAGCGTGCCTACCCCCGATTTTCGCCCGATGGAAAAGAGTTGGCATTTATCGAAGACCGCAATCGATTGATGGTGCTCAATCTTGCCACACAGAAGGTGCGCCAAATTACAGATGGTTCGACGTGGTACAGCACCGGAGGAGGTTTCGACTATCAATGGTCGCCCGACGGAAAGTGGTTTACCCTCGAATTTATCGGCAACAAGCATGAACCCTATGCAGATATCGGTTTGGTAAGCGCACAAAACGGAGGAGATATCATCAACTTAACCAACAGCGGCTATACCAGCGGATCGCCACGCTGGGCAATGGATGGCAATGCCATTTTGTTCACAACCGAACGCTACGGTATGCGCGCTCACGCCTCTTGGGGTTCGCAAAAAGATGCAATGCTATTGTTTCTCAATCAAGATGCTTTCGACAAGTATCGCTTGAGCAAAGAGGATTACGAATTACAAAAGGAGCTGAAAGCCGAACAGGAAAAGGCTCGAAAAAAAGCAAGCATCAACAAGAAAGGTGATAAGAAAGGTAAGAGCGCAAAGAAAGAGGAGAAAGAGGAGGACAAAAAGGAGGAACAGCCCAAAGCGATCGTTGTGGAGCTCAAAAACATAGAAGACCGCATCGTGCGCCTCACGCCAAGCTCGTCTAACCTGGGCGATGTACTCATATCCAAAGATGGCGAAACACTCTATTACCTTCTCGGCTCTGAAGAGGGATATGAGATGTGGAAAATGGATATGCGCAAGAAAGAGACCAAGCTGCTGCACAAGCTAAATACCGGATGGGCGTCTATGGAATTAGACAAAGAGGGGAAGAACCTCTTCTTACTGGGCAGTAAAGCCATGCAAAAGATGGATGTAGCTGCAGAAAGCTTGAAACCGATCAGCTATAAAGCCGAAATGAAAATGGATTTGGCAGCCGAACGCGAATACATGTTCGACCACGTGTACAAACAGCAGCAGAAACGCTTCTATGACACCGGCATGCACGGAGTGAACTGGGATGTCCTGACGGCTGCTTACCGCAAGTTCCTGCCACACATCAACAACAACTACGACTTTGCCGAACTGCTGAGCGAATGGTTGGGCGAGCTCAACGTGTCGCATACAGGAGGACGATTCTCTCCCAAAGCAACGGGTGAAGCCACAGCCAATCTGGGCATTCTCTTCGATTGGAATAATCAAGGGAAGGGCGTGCTTATTGATGAGGTGATCGAAAAAGGACCTTTCGATCAAGCCAACTCCAAAGTGAAAGCCGGAGTGGTGATTGAAAAGATTAACGGGCAGGAGGTTAGCCAAGTAGCAGATTACTTCGTGCTACTCAATGATCAAGCGAAGAAAAAGACCCTAGTGTCACTCTACAATCCGAAAAGCAGTGAACGTTGGGAAGAGGTTGTACTCCCAATAACTGATGGCGCACTCAACGATTTGCTATACAGCCGCTGGGTGAAACAGCGTGCGGCAGACGTAGATAGATGGTCGAACGGACGTTTGGGCTATGTTCACATTCAGTCGATGGGCGATGACAGCTTCCGCTCCGTATACTCTGACATATTGGGAAAATACAACAAGCGCGAGGGCATTGTTATCGACACCCGGTTCAACGGTGGTGGACGCTTGCACGAAGATATCGAAATACTGTTCAGCGGCAACAAGTATTTCACGCAGGTGGTGCGCGGACGCGAAACCTGCGACATGCCCAGCCGTCGTTGGAACAAACCCTCTATCATGCTGATGTGTGAAGCCAATTACTCCAATGCACACGGCACACCGTGGGTGTACAGCCATCAAAAACTGGGAAAACTGGTAGGCATGCCCGTACCCGGAACCATGACAAGCGTAAACTGGGAGCGCCTGCAAGACCCATCTCTGGTGTTTGGCATCCCCGTAACCGGCTATCGCCTGCCCAACGGAAGCTACCTCGAAAACCAGGAACTTGAACCGAACGTTAAGGTGGCTAACTCACCCGAAACGATAGTGAAAGGTGAAGATACACAACTAAAAACAGCCGTAGAGGAGTTGTTAAAGGAGGTTACAGCCAAATAACCTCTACCCAATACCCCCTAAAAAAGGCGAAGTCTATCCACTGATATGGATAAACTTCGCCTTTTTAGGATAACGAGTCAATCGATTTACTTAGCCAGAATAAGGTAGTAGTTCTTCTTGCCTTTCTGAAGCAGTAAATATTTTCCGCCAAGCAGTTGTTCGACTGTGATAAGTTGATCAAAATCAGTCAGCTTCTCTTTATTCAATGACACACCACCGCTTTGAACCAACTTACGCATTTCGCCTTTCGAAGCAAATGCCGGAGCATGGTCTACAAACAGGTCAACCGCCTTTACGCCTGCGAGCAAAGTATCACGCGACACGTCGAACTGCGGAACCCCTTCGAAAACGGCCAATAGCGTCTCTTCATCAAGCTTTCTAAGCGCGTCTGAGGTAGCATTGCCAAACAAGATGCCCGATGCCTCTACGGCCGCATTATAGTCCTCTTCCGAGTGAACCATAATGGTGACCTCTTTAGCCAAACGTTTTTGCAGCACCCGCAAATGAGGAGCTTGCTGATGCTCGGCAACTAAACCATCAATTACCTCTTTGGATAACGAGGTGAAAATCTTGATATAGCGTTCGGCATCTGCATCACTCACGTTAAGCCAGAACTGGTAGAATTTATAGGGAGAGGTATAGCGAGCATCGAGCCATATGTTGCCCGATTCCGTTTTACCAAACTTGCCTCCGTCTGCTTTGGTAATAAGTGGACAGGTAAGGGCATAGGCTTCGCCACCATTGGTGCGACGAATAAGCTCGGTACCGGTCGTGATATTACCCCATTGATCGGAGCCTCCCATTTGGAGCTTACAGCCTTTAACCTTGTTTAAATGAAGAAAATCGTAGGCCTGCAACAGCTGATAGGTAAATTCAGTAAACGATAGTCCGTCGCGAGCTTCACCCGTGAGACGCTTCTTCACTGACTCCTTGGACATCATGTAGTTCACCGTAATGTGCTTACCCACCTCACGAGCGAAGTCGAGGAAGGTGAAATCTTTCATCCAGTCGTAATTGTTAACCAATTCGGCCCGATTGGGTGCATCCGACTCAAAGTCGAGAAATTTATTCAGTTGTTTTTTGATTGAATCTTGATTGTGACGCAGTGTCTTTTCGTCGAGCAGGTTACGCTCAGCCGATTTTCCTGAAGGATCACCAATCATACCGGTAGCACCACCGATGAGCGCCAACGGCTTGTGACCACAACGCTGAAGATGACGAAGCATCATCACGCCACATAGATGTCCAATGTGTAGTGAATCGGCCGTGGGGTCGATACCTACATAAGCAGTCACTTGTTCTTTAGCTAATAATTCTTCCGTGCCGGGCATCATATCGTGCACCATTCCACGCCATCTAAGTTCTTCTACAAAATTCATCGAATGATCGTTTTAATTTTTGGTAATGGAAACAAAAGTACGACTCTTTATCGAAAGTCACAACTGTTGACGATTAAAAAACACCTCCCGAATGTTTTGTTGTACCTGTACAATGAGTTCATCAAGACTCATTTGCCGCACAGTGGCTATCCGTTTATAGATCTCCTCGATAGTAAGTTGACCGTCATCGGTTTCAAGAAACAAACGGTTGAGCGGAGTCTGGCAAACCGCCTCTTCGTTGTAGCGTGCCCCAAAGGAGAGATAACCACCCAAAGCGATCCATTGGTTGGCCAACGAGGCATTGCCACGAAAGCCATGCAGAATCCACGGAAGAGTAGAGGTACCCGCACGAAGCATGCGTTGTAGCACATCAGAAGAGCGGACGTTGTGAATCAGTAAAGGTTTGTGCAGGCTTTCGGCTATATGTACTTGTGTGGCAAAAAGCTCTTCTTGGCGTTGCAGCCACTCGGGGTGTACAAGCTTATCGAGCCCGCACTCGCCAATAGCCAGGACTTGCGGGTGGGCAGCGAGGTTCTTGAAAGAGTCCCAGTCGGGGGTTGCATCTTTGAATAAACAAACATCCCACGGATGAATACCGATGGAGTAATATCGCCCCTGCTCGAATGAAAAGGGTTCGGGAAAGCGGATGTTTACAATCGCCCGTGAGGCTGGGGTAGACAAGTGGTGCGAGTGGATATCAAAGGGATACATCATCACTACAAACAGTTAGGGAACCGGGTCATAACCGGAGCCTCCCCAAGGGTGGCAACGCAATATACGCCGAATAGTTAGGTAAATGCCCCGAAAAGGACCATGTTTTTTAATCGCTTCAATAGCATATTGCGAACAGGTGGGCGTAAAACGACAAGAAGGAGGTAGCATGGGCGAAATTGCTGCCCGATAAAAATAAATAGGTAGCAGCAGGAGATAGGAGAGGAGGCGCTTCATCATGATTGCTCTACCATACGTGCCAGCAGCACTTTCATCTTCTCCTCGATGAGGGCAGACGACACCAGCTGATCTGATAAGTATATGAACGCAATAGCCAAAGGCTTACCTTGCGTTTCGAGTGTTTCAAGCAGTCCGTGCTTGTTTTTGCGGTACGCCTCTCGAATCTGTCGTTTCACCCGATTGCGCTTGACCGCTCGTTTAAAGCGTTTTTTCGAAACACTCACCAATACAGAGGCGTATGCTTCTTGCTCATCCATAGGCATATAGACCACACGCAATGGATAGACCGAGAAAGATTTCGAGACACCGCCCGTGAACATCTGGTCGATAACCGTTTTACTATGAAGCCGCTCGGCTTTGCGCAGTGTGTTCACGTTTTGCAATGGTTTATAATTAAACAAAAATGGTTATTGGTAAAGGGTTTACAGCTACGCAAAATGCGCATAACAGCAACCACTTACCAGTAACCATTCAACCTTTTATTTTCCTTTGTTCGTCTCTTTGATAAATAGATCTAGCGCGGCTGTCATAGAGGGAGCCTGCACACTTGGTGCTTCAAGATCAAGACGAAGTCCGGCATCGCGTACTGCCTGAGCAGTGGTCGAGCCAAATGTACCAATTTTAATATTCTTTTGGTCAAAGTTGGGGAAGTTTTTTTGCAACGAGGTTACACCGGCTGGACTAAAGAAAACGAGCATGTCGTAATCAAATGTCTCTTCGGCCGTAAAATCATTGCTCACCGTGCGATACATTACTGCCTCGGCATGCTGTATGTTGTTCTTATCCAGCAACTTTTGGAAGTCGTCGTTATGCACATCTGACATAGGTATCAGATACTTCTCAGTTTTATGTTTGATGATCGACGGAATCAAATCTTCTACTTTTCCGGTATTACCAAAAAAGATTTTACGTTTACGGTACTGCACGTATTTCTGTATATAAAGTGCTACAGATTCAGTTACACAGAAATATTTCATGTTCTCTGAAATAGGCACACGCAGCTCTGTACAAAGTCCAAAGAAGTGATCAATCGCATGACGCGAGGTGAATATGACTGCAGTATGATCCAAAATCGAGATCTTCTGCTGCCTGAATTCCTTGGCAGAGAGGCTTTCTACCTTAATAAACGGGCGGAAATCAATCTTTACACCATACTTTTCAGCAATGTCATAGTAAGGAGATTTGTCTGAAGCAGGTTTGGGCTGCGACACAAGTACTTTCTTAATTTTCAACGTCCTAAAATTTTGTTACCAAATAATTGTTTAGCTCCATCACACCTCTATAAAGCAATAGGCAAGGTATGATTTCAAGGGCACAAAAGTACAAAATTAAAAGCAGAAGCTCATTAAAATTAGCGGAAAAAAGCTTTATCCACTTATAAAACATCAATATTTTAGTAAAAATGAGTAAACAAGCTCCGCTAACAACCCATAAAGTTATATTTAGATTGAAATAAATTAGGAAAAGAACGAAAGGGAAAAGCGCAAAACCAACGTAATAAATAAGGGTAGAATAAGCTTCCAGCCACACCGAAGAGGTGTTTTTGTTGAAAAAAGTCCATCCTAAAAAAGTGTAGATGACCCATTTTAAAACAAAGTAAAGAATGCAAACAGCTATATAACTTACAAGCAAGACGTGAGGCGAAACCTCTTTTATAAGTAGCGGGTGCAGATCATTGAAGTAATTAAAGATGCAGATACCTGACAACACACACGTTTGTACACCCAAAAACAGCAAAGAACGAAGATCGCCTGCTGTGGAGGTACTAAAAATACTGGCACGATCGCGCTGAAGCAGAAAGCTCTTTCCGAGCTGCGAGAGAAAACGTTTATTGCGCGACAGAGCAAACGAAGTGAGTAGAAAGCAGCATAGTAAAATGAGCGCCAAACCATCGTCCGTGCGGGGAGAGTAGGGAAGGGGTTGACCCTCTTGTCCCGATGCAAATTCGCGTTGGGTGTAGTAACGAGTAAGGCGCAGGCTATCTTTAGAAACAAATTGATTCTCGTAAAATAGCGGCAGCTCTTGAATTAGCAACACATCAACACCTAATGAATCGGTCACCACATTCATATCGCAGCAAGTTTGCGGATGGAAGCGTCCCACACAGGGACGCTATAAACCAAATCAATAGCCTCTTCGGGCGTATGAGCCACATGCCAGATATCGCCATGTTGGCGTCGCATGAAGTTTTCGCCAATAGCACGTTCAAGCATCACCAACAAGGGATCAAAGAAGCCATTCGTATTCAGAATCACAATCGGGTTGAGGTACAATCCAAGCTGCTTCCAAGTGATGATTTCGAGCAGCTCTTCGAGTGTACCACAGCCTCCGGGCAGTGCAATTACAGCATCGCTGAGATCGGCCATGAGCTGTTTACGTTCGTGCATGCCCTCTACCTCCACCAAGCGGGTCAATCCGGTATGGTGCCATCCCTGTTCAATCATGAAACGAGGGATCACTCCGATGGCTTCTCCACCGGCCTCAAGGGTTGCATCAGCTACCGATCGCATCAGACCGATGTTGCCTGCACCATTGATTAGACGAATCTGCTTCGAGGCCATCAGCTTTCCTAGCTGATGAGCAGCCTCGAAATAGCATGCATCAATTTGGGTACTCGATGCGCTGTACACGCATACCGATTGTATTTGATTCATTTTTCTTTGTAACTCGATTTTATAAACCGAAAGCAGCTTTTATACGGTCAACGTAATCAAGCTTTTCCCAGGTAAACAGTTCCACTTCAATAACCTTAGTATTTTGGTAACGAGAAGTAAACGCCTTGGTTACGGTGCGAGGCTCGCGCCCCATGTGTCCGTAAGCAGCGGTTTCACTATAAATGGGGTTACGCAACTTTAAACGCTCTTCAATAGCCTTGGGGCGCATGTCGAACAGTTCATCGATCTTACGTGCAATCTCTCCATCGCTCATCTTCACGTTGCTGCGTCCGTAAGTATCTACATAGATATTGATGGGGCGAGCTACACCAATGGCATAAGAAACCTGCACCAACAATTCGTCGGCTACGCCTGCTGCAACCAGGTTCTTGGCAATGTGACGGGCCGCATAAGCAGCACTACGATCCACCTTGCTGGGGTCTTTTCCAGAGAAAGCACCTCCACCGTGAGCACCTTTACCACCGTAAGTATCCACAATAATCTTACGGCCAGTCAAACCGGTATCCCCGTGAGGACCACCAATCACAAACTTGCCGGTAGGATTTACATGATAGGTAATGCGATCATTGAATAGTGCCAAGACAGCCTCATGCGTAATTTCAGCAATAACGCGTGGCATAAGCACCTCGATTACATCGCGACGAATAATGGCCAGCATCTCTTCGTCTGCTTTGAGTTGTGCTTCGACCGAATCATCAACGGGTGCAATAAAATCATCATGCTGTGTTGAAACAACAATCGTATCAATGCGCACCGGATGTCCGTTATCATCATATTCAATGGTTACTTGGCTCTTTGCATCGGGGCGAAGGTAAGTCATCTGCACACCTTCACGACGAATTTCGGCTAGCACTTGCAAAATGCGGTGCGCCAAATCGAGTGAAAGAGGCATGTAGTTTTCAGTTTCATTCGTAGCATAGCCAAACATCATGCCTTGGTCTCCTGCACCCTGCTCCATCGGATCTGCGCGCTCTACACCACGGTTAATGTCGGCACTCTGTTCGTGTATAGCAGAGAACACTCCACATGAGTTACTCTCAAACATATACTCACCTTTAGTATAGCCAATTTTTTTGATTACTTCGCGGGCAATAAGCTGAAGGTCAACGTATGCTTCGGTTTTCACTTCTCCAGCTAGCACTACCTGTCCGGTAGTTACTAAGGTTTCGCAAGCTACTTTCGAACTGGGGTCAAATGCCAACAGCTTGTCTAGTACAGCGTCCGATATTTGATCGGCCACTTTGTCGGGGTGTCCTTCAGACACCGACTCGGATGTGAATAAATATCCCATTCTGTTTTAAGAATTAAGAATTAAAAATAGATGTTCGTTACGAAACAGAGGTTGAGAACAGGGGGCAGAGTAGCATACCTATAACAGGTACGGAGAGAAAACGATATTGTTTTAGCATTTTTTTCCGTGGTTGCAAGCTACTCAAATCTGTCCACCTTTCATTTCAGGGGGCAAAGGTAGCGAATCCTTTTGATTTAGCTGCTACATGAAACACAGATTAACATCCGTTTATGCTCACTTATTTAGCTCTTCGAGCAGCTGTTTCATCGTTTGCTTTAACAAGGGATGTTCGAGGTCGGGAGCTATCTCGGCCAAAGGCTCCATAACAAAGCGACGATCGGTCATTAATGGATGAGGAATGGTAAGTTCCTCAGTGGCAAGAACAGTATCGCCATAAAGAAGCAGATCAATATCAATCACCCGGTCGACATAAGCTCCATCGACCGATTTAGCAGTACGTCCCAACTCGCGTTCAATTTGCTGAGTGAGCGTTAGCACCTTCCGGGGTGAAAGGTTTGTCTCTACACCAATCACGGCATTTAAGAAACTATGGTCTGATGCGAAGCCCCAAGGAGCAGTAGCATAAAGAGCGGATAGGGAAATCCGTTTCCCTATCCGCTCTTCTATTTTTTGAATCGCACTGCGCAGATGCGCCTCTTTGTCGCCAAGGTTAGTACCTAAACTAAAATAAACGTTGAGCATCAATGTGTATTGCGATTATTTATCAAGAATCAACATGGCATCACCGTACGTACCAAAGCGGTATCCCTCTTTAATGGCTAATTGGTAAGCGTCCATCACTTGGTCATAACCGCCAAAAGCAGCTACAATCATCAGCAAGGTAGAAAGGGGCAGATGGAAGTTAGAGATCATCGAGTTGGCCACCGTAAACTCATAAGGAGGGAAGATAAACTTATTGGTCCATCCTTCAAATTCCTTCAGGCGCCCATCGGTGCTTACCGCACTTTCAATGGCTCGCATAACAGTAGTACCTACGGCACACACGTTACGCCCCGTCTCCTTTGCACTGTTAACCGTTTGTACAGCCAGTTTATCCACAAGCATTTGCTCTGAATCCGATTTATGCTTCGTAAGGTCTTCTACGTCGATATCGCGGAAGTTACCTAACCCGGCATGAAGCGTGATGTAGGCAAAGTCAATGCCTTTAATTTCTAACCGCTTTAACAACTCTCGGCTGAAGTGAAGGCTGGCAGTAGGAGCGGTTACCGCACCCTCTCTCTTGGCAAAAATGGATTGAAAACGCTCAGCGTCAGCGGGCTCAACGGGGCGGTTAATGATGGTATGTGGAAGCGGTGTCTCACCTAAAAGATAGAGTGCTTTTTTAAACTCATCGTGTGGCCCATCGTAGAGAAAACGCAGTGTGCGACCACGCGAAGTGGTATTATCAATGACTTCAGCCACCATCGACTCATCCTCTCCAAAATAGAGCTTATTACCGATACGAATTTTACGGGCAGGGTCTACCAGTACATCCCATAAACGAAGATCCTCGTTCAATTCGCGCAACAAGAACACCTCGATACGAGCACCTGTTTTCTCCTTATTTCCGTACAAACGGGCAGGAAACACTTTGGTGTCATTAAAAACAAACACATCTTTATCATCAAAATAGTCCAAAACATCTTTGAACAGTTGATGTTCAATCTTACCCGTTCGGCGGTGAAGCACTAATAGGCGCGATTCATCACGATGCTTGGTAGGATGCAAGGCAATCTTGTCCTCAGGTAATTTAAATTTAAATTGTGACAGTTTCATATCTCTATACTTATTACGTTATTTTTATTCATTTGTTATCTCTACCGATTGAGTGTCAAGCCATGCTGCAAACTCTTCGGGGTCAAGACAATCAGCCAATCGGATATCGCCTATGCGACTACGAATCAATCCGGTTAAATGAGCGCCACTTTCGAGCGCTACTCCAATATCGCGTGCCAAAGCGCGGATATAGGTTCCTTTGCTACACACTACCCGAATTTTAATCTCAGGCAAGTTGTATTCCAACAGTTCAATCTCGTCGATAACGAGCAATTTGGGCTTTAACTCCACCTCCAGTCCCTTGCGAGCGAGGTCGTATGCACGCTCACCATCGACCTTACAAGCCGAGAAAGCGGGTGGCACTTGTTGAATTTCACCAATAAAACGCTTCAACGTCTCCTCTACCAATTCGCGCGTAATGTGAGCCGTGGGGTAGGTGGCATCAATCTCTTTCTCCAAGTCAAATGATGGGGTTGTAGCGCCCAATCCGATGGTAGCAATGTACTCCTTCGTTTGGTACTGAAACTCCTCAATTCGCTTGGTAGCGCGTCCGGTACAAATAATCATCACTCCGGTTGCCAACGGGTCGAGCGTACCGGCATGCCCCACCTTTAGCTTTTTCTCCTTAATTTTACGACCGACGATGTAGCGCACCTTGGCAACCAGGTTGAACGATGTCCACGTCAGTGGTTTATTGAAATATAATACTTCTCCTTCTTTAAAATTCATCAGGCAATTTCTAAATTATAACCCAGCATCAACATCACTAAAATAGCTCCTCCCACAATAATTCGATACCAACCAAACGCCTTAAATCCATATTTCGTAATGAAATTGATAAAGAATTTGATGGCCAATAAAGCTACAACGAACGCCACTACATTACCAATAAGTAAAGCAGGCAAATTGTTCACCAAAATCGCTGTTCCACCATTTAAAAAAAGTTTCAACAGTTTGTATGCGGTGGCTGCAAACATGGTAGGCACAGCCAGAAAGAACGAAAACTCGGCTGCCGCCTTACGGGTTAACCGCTGCGACATACCTCCTACAATGGTAGCCATCGAACGCGAAACGCCTGGTATCATGGCAATGCATTGAAACAAGCCGATGCGAAATGCCCGTTTTTCAGTCATCTGCGTCTCTTCACTCCCTCTCGAGAATATTTGGTCGCAAAACAGCATAAACACCCCACCAATAACCAGCATCACGGCCACTACGGCAACGCTCTCGAGCAGTTGGTCTATCGTGTCACTCAGCAAGAAGCCAAGCACAGCAGCGGGAATAAAGGCAACCAACAACTTCCAGTAAAAGTCGAACTTATGAAGCAAACGCTTCAAAGCCGATGCACCCACAGGGGCAGGAGTGTGGTTGAGTTTGAAAAAACGATTCCAGTAGAGGCACACTACTGACAAGATAGCTCCAAACTGAATAATAACCGTAAAGGCCTTCACAAACTCGGTGCTCTCTACGCCCAGCATGTTTTGGGCAATAATCATGTGTCCGGTAGAGGATACAGGCAAAAACTCCGTCAGCCCCTCTACGATAGCAATAATAATCGTTTGTAGTGTTGTTAAGTCTCCCATAGATTACTCCTCGATTTTGTGTTTTGGTTTACGCAACACTGCATAAATCATAAAGATGAAACCCAAGAAACAGACCACAGGTGCTACCTTAATTCTGCGTGCGCTGAAAATATCGGGCTCAAAGGTCGTTTCAGTCGAAGAGGGTCCTGTCATGAGGATAAAGCCGATAATGACCACCAGCATACCCACGGCCAGCAGGATGAAGTTCATCTTATCGAAGGCAAATTTTTGTTTGTCAGCCATATTGTTTAAATTATAAATTATACGTAGTACAACGTGCTCGCTTTCATCCTCAAATACTTGTTGATAGACAAGTAAGCGCACAGAAAAGTAATCACGATTCCAAATACAAATACCGAGCCGGATACCAAGAACATAACCATGGGCGTAATCACCCTAATTAACTCCGGTTCATAGGAGACCAGCCAATAGGCAGTACCCATTAGAATAGCATCGGCCATCGCTGCCGCCAGCACACCACTCCAGATGTTTCGTTTTAGAAAAGGGGCACGAATAAATCCCCAACTTGCCCCGACCAGCTTCATCGTATGTATCAAGAATCGCTTGGAGTAGATGGCAAGTCGTATGGTATTGTTTATTAGCGCAAAAGAGATGAATGTAAGCACCAAAGCCAGCACCAGCAACACCAAACTAATCGTTCGAATGTTCTCATTCACTGCATCAATCAAATCACGTTGATAGAGCACCTCGCGGATATTAGTGTTCTTCTTCATCAATTTCTCTATTTTGGCGATGCTATCTGAGTTGGCATAATCGGAGTTTAGCTTGATTTCGATGGAAGCGGTAAACGGATTGTATCCTAAGAACTCCTCCGGATCGGTTCCCATCGCTTCGGTTTGCTCTTGGAGCGCCTGCTTCTTCGAAATGTATTCCGACTGCTTGACAAAAGCCTCGTTATCCAACCTCTTCTGTAGACGAAGAATATCCGACTCTTTCATCTCATCACTAATGAGTACCGAGAAATTAATATTCTCACGCACATAAATCGAAAGATTATGTGCAGCCAGCACAAAGAACACCACCAATCCCAGCAACAGCAACACCAATGTGGTGCTAATGCTCGAGGTGATAAATTGCATATCGAAATAAGATACAGCGTTATTTTTGTTCTTCTTTTTCATCGTTAATCAGCGTTTTTTCCGAAAGACATAGATCATTGAACTACTTCGCTCTTTCCTAGCCAAAGAACTAAGCCAAGCCATTGCACCAACGCGCAAACCTCTGAGAAACGAATGAGAGCGACCCAAATTCTTTTCGCTCAACATAGCTACATAAAAGGCATCAAAGGGCATAGGATGACGTGCAGCCATAATAAAACCGTGTTTCGAAGCCAGCTGTTGCATCGTAGCCGGAGTGAAGTGCCACAAATGTCGGGGCACATCATACGCCGCCCAATCGGCACCATAGTGCTCGGCATCATAAGAGGAGCAGTTGGGCACGGCTACAATGAGCGTTCCTGTTTCGTTAAGCAGCTGCTGCAAAAGCTCCCAGGTTTCGTTCAACGCCTCGAGGTGCTCCATCACGTGCCACAACGTAATAACATCAAATGTTTCGGGAGCAAACTCGCTCAAAGCCGCAGGGTCTTTCACTTCCATGACAAAATGTTCTTGCGCAAAGGCTCGGGCTTGCGGATTTTTCTCCACAGCCTCTACATCCCAGCCGCGTTGCTGCATCGTATGGGCAAAATATCCTGTTCCGGTACCGATATCAAGTAGTTTCCCCTCTTTACGGTGAGACTCTTTCATCACCAAATGCGCCTTACGCCTAAGCATGTAGCGACGTACCTGATGGTAAATGAAGTTCATTGCTCCTTTTTTGGTATCGGAGTGGGAGATATAATCGGGAGTTTCGTAATAACGACCTATTTCGGCTTCATCAGGAGCCCCTTGTGTGAACGTAAATCCGCAGTCTTCGCACGAACAAACATCAAATAGTTCGCCCGACGCATAATGATCTGTACAGCTCATCACGCGCTTATTGCGCGTGCTATTGCACAGCGGACATGCATGTATAATAAGTTTATTCATTGATTTTACCCTAAATTAAAATGCGACTTCGGTTCACCAAGCCGCACTTCACCCGAATTTGATGTAAAGTAACAAATAAAAAGTGATATAGGGCTATTCTGTTAAGGAGCTTTAACCTTATAAATGGGAGGGTAATCGATATCGTTGCTAAAGAGCGAGAGCGGAGGAGGGAGAGCGGAGGAGAGAAAGCATGCTTTGTTGGTTAGTGTAAAACAAAGGCTTCATTTGTCCTCGGACATACGAAGCCTTTGCTTGTTTCAATGCGGTGAAACTTTTGTTTCATCACGGTGGAACTTTTGTTTCTCCATGGTGAAACTCTTGTTTCAACCTGATGAAACACTTCCAATGCACGGTGCACTTCACCGGGAAGATCCCTTGCTTGGCATCATCTGCTGCTTGAGAATGATTGCGATAACCTTATCCGTTCTGCAATACGTCTTCCTTTGCCGGAGCATCGGGTTCGGGCGTCGAAGCCGGATCAAAGGGATTGAAATAATAGATGCCCAGCGTATCGAGGTATTGAAGAAGCGAGGGCAGTTTTTTCATAAAAGTGCTACACTCTTTGGATTTCTCGGGTGTCCAGGCTGCTTCGGCAACGGCTATCAGTCGGGGGAAGGTCATAAAATCCAACCGCTTCGCATCGGCTACCCGCTCCGTCCACAACGAGAACTGCAGACCCATAATCTGATCTTCATACCCTTGAGTGAGGTGGATAATGGGGGCAGGAAAGCGGTAAATATCTTCGATCGAATTGTATCCGTTCCACTGGCGACCTACCTTGTGCGTGCTGTATTGTACAAAGTCGGCATACAGCGGGCGACGGGGAGTCATGATGACCCGAAATCCGTTTTCCAATGCCTTGACCAATTGGTGCTTTCGGTCGTGCCGCCACCACATGATGACTGCTTTATCGGGCGATACACCTGCATCGACCACCTCATCCCAACCAATCATGGTCTTTCCCTTAGAGGCAACGATATCGGCTGCGCGTCTGATGAAATAATGCTCCAATCCGGTTTCATTTTGCAGCTTCTTGTCGCGGATAAACTGCTGTATCTCGAGGTCGGTAAACCAACTTTGATTACCGTAATGCACTTCATCTCCTCCGATGTGAATGTAGGGAGCCGGAAACAGCGCGACGATCTCATCGAGCACGTTGCTGATAAACTGATAGGTCGCTTCCTTGCAGGGATGGAAGGTAAAATGTTCCCATTTGCCTTCGCCACCGCCCGATATTTCGGGATAAGAACGACACACCGCAGTAGCATGCCCGGGCATATCAAATTCGGGGATCACCATGATCTGACGCGCTGCGGCATAGGTCACAATCTCCTTGATCTCTTCCTGCGTATAAAAGGCAGCAGGAGCTTTGGGGTCGTGCCAATTGCCCACAGCACCCTCCGTGGTTAATTTAGGGTAACGTTTGATTTCGATGCGCCAGCCCGGCTCATCGGTGAGGTGCCAATGAAAAACATTTAGGCGAAGCGAAGCCATGATATCGAGATATTGTTTTACCTTCTCTTTGCCAAAGAAATGGCGGCTTTCGTCGAGCATAAACCCGCGCCAACTGTAGCGGGGAGCATCTTCTATCCGGCAAGCACCCAGCACTCCTTTGCCCGAGCGCATCAACTGCAACAGTGCTTCTTTGGCATAAAACAAGCCGGCTTCATCGGATGCTTTTAACAAAACACCGTCGGTGCTTACCGAGAGTGAATAGCCCTCTTTGGGCATGCCGAACTCTTGGTTCATTTGCAAACGGATACTCCCTCGTGAAGAGGAAGCAATCCGGGCCAGCGCTCTTAACTCAGTCTGCAACTGAGCGCCTAGTTGAACGGCATATCCGTTGTCTCCTTGCACCTCAATATTCTTTCCCACAGCGAATGTGCCTTTTCCGGAACGCATGGAGTCCGGGGTAGGCAACAAAGTTGATTGTGCACTGAGCGTCAGTGCGCACAACAGAAACAGTACATGAAGTGTAATTGGTCTTTTCATCGTATCCTTATATTAGTGTATCATCGTTATCAAGTTTACCAGCCTGAGTGTTCTTTTGTATTCTCTTTCGAGTCAACTTCTCGCTGCTGTTCGCCCGAGTAGTTCCATATAATTTCATCAGTCAACTCCTTCCCGTCAACAGTAGCTACAGCCTTCAAGGTATTCTTTCCATCGGCTAGCGTCACGCTGTCGAAGAGATAATGTACAACGGTGTAACCTTGACGAATACCGGTTAGTAACTGCCCGTTGAGGAACACTTTAGGCGTACCTACATTGGAATATACCGTGACAGAGGTCTCTTTTTTCTCTCGGTTTATGTTGCGACGTTGCGTCAAATAAAGTACAGGCTCCTTGCTCCAGTTGGCCTTATACCAGAAGTAAGAATCTTTTTTCGTTTTCCGGTCGAAGGTCACTAATCCTTTCATGTTGCGCGCCTCGACACCGCCACGTGCCCACATTGGCACGGCAAAGTCGAACATATTCCACAAATAGGAGGCAATAATGTAAGGGTGTTTAGCAATCACGCTCCAATGATATTCGTGCGTTTTGGTTTGAAAGGTTTCGGGATAGAACGGTTTACCCCAGTTCAGCGCATCACCCAGCAGCTCCGTTTGATGATCGAGGTTCGCATCGGCACCATATTCGGCCAGCATCAGCTTCTGCCAAGGATAGTTCTTCTCCAAGCCCTCTACCCAGGGTTCGATGTCCTGAAGCTTCTTCTCGTACCAACCGAAATAGCGATTCATCCCTTGGATATCGGCATTTTGGTTCACCGGATGTTCGGCATGGCCGTATCCGTTTACTGCAACCGTGTAGCGATCGGGATCTTCCGTCTTGGCCAAATCGTGAAGCGATTGGGTTAACGCTGAAGTGTATTCATGGGGTTGATAGACCTCATTGTGTAATCCCCAAACGTAAATGGAGGGGTGATTGAAGCTTTGGCGAATCAGTTCGCGAAGTTGGGTTTGCGCATTCTCCGCCTCGTAGCCCGTTACCCGGTTTACGAAAGGTATCTCTGCCCAGATTACCAGTCCCAACGTGTCACAGCGCGAGTAAAGATACTCCGATTGTTGGTAGTGTGCAAAACGAACAGTGGTAGCACCCACATCCATAATGGTAGCGAGGTCGAAGTCATGGTGGTCGTTTTTGAGTGCACTACCCAATCCCCACCAATCTTGATGACGAGTAACACCGTACATGGGGTATTTCTCACCGTTCAGGTAGAAGCCCTTTCCGGCAACAATCTCATAGTTGCGTACACCTAGGGGCTGAACGACCTCATCAACCACCCGTTTACCATCGAGCAATCGAGAGACTACTTTATACAGATAAGGATCTTCGCGCCCCTGCCAGAGGCGTGGGTTGCGAAGCGTAAACGTGGCATGATAGGTTTGCGTACCTTGTGGGGTGAGCGCAAATGACTGTTGGTGGCTCGCTACCCTCTTTCCTTCGCGCGTATAAATTACATTTTCGAGCGTCAACGAAGCCGGAGCGAGCGAACCGTTATCCAGTTTTACTTTAACTGTAATGTCGGCCGACTTTTTCGATACATTCTTCTGTGTGATGTAAACACCCGGAGAGGCGCAGTCGGTAACGGTGATGTTACTTGCTTCGGTCACGACCAACCAAACCGGACGGTAAATGCCCCCGTATACACCAAACAGACTCTGATTCACCGGAATCACCTCTTGGCGAGCTGCATTATCGGCCTTCACGATGATTTCGTTCTCGGCACCCAGCTTCAAAGCGGTTCCTATTTCGCAAGCAAAAGCCGAATATCCCCCTTTGTGCGTAGCAACCAACTTGTCATTCACATATACTTCGGCATTGGCACCTACTCCTTCGAAACGAAGAAAGAGCCGCTTACCTTTGAGCTCTTCGCCAAAGAACTGCTTTTTTTTATAATAACCGACACCTTCATAGAAAGAGGCTGCCTTCAGCTGCATATCTTGAGCATTCCAGGTATGGGGTATTTCTACTTCGTTCCATTGGCCATCCCATTGTGCGGCAACACGCATCGGCTCTGCCGAAAAAGGACCGCGCTTGAATTGCCAGCCCGAATTAAAGGAGGTCACTTCGCGCGCCATCACCGTCATGACTGCCAAAGAGAGTAGACAAAGCGCAATTCGTTTCATTCTCAATATACTATTCATCTGTTTTCTAATTTATTAGTTCTGCGATTCACTGCAAAGATAGCCCTAAAAGCGATCGGTCAACGGGTAAATTCCTCCCGATTAGGTGATCCTATTGTCCGTTTCGCTTTGGGCATGCATCTATTCGATCTCTGCACACTTTCTTTATTGTGCCATTTTGTACAGCTGACAACCTGCCAGCAGGAAAGCACCTACGCCATATACTTCGGTCATTTCGCGGGTCACTTTCTTGGGATCGGCTCCGATGGGTTGCACAAAACCCAGTTTGCCATCCGAATCTACGGCATCTGTCAATGCTTTCCAGCCCTTTATCACGGCAGGTAGATAGGTCTCTTTATCCAGTAATCCTTCATTCACACCATAGGCTAATGCGTAAACGATAAAGCCTGTAGCACTGGTTTCGGGCGATGGATAGGATTCCGGGTCGAGCAAACTTGCGTGCCAATACCCATCGGGGCTTTGCAATGCCGCCACGCGGTTACACAAGGTGATGAAGAGCTTCTCATAAAACGCACGGTTTTTATCTTTGCGCGGCAGCTCTTGAAGCATTTCAGCCAATCCTCCGAGCACCCAGCCGTTTCCACGTCCCCAGAATACCTTCTTGCCGTTGGCCTCGCGCTGTTTGAAATAACGCCAGTCGCGATAGAAGAGATTCTCCTCTTTGTCGAACAGGTAATCGTACGCTGCTTTATATTCGCGGTTCATGAATTTGATGTATTTCTTGTCACCCGTCAGCATATAAAGTTTGGTATAAGTAGGAGGTGCCATAAACAGTGCATCGCACCAGGTCCAACGTTCGAGTGTTTCCGGCTTCCGGTAGTCCAACTCAAAAGAACCTTTCGAGGGATGAGTCATCACCCATTCGGCACGAGCAATGGTAGGGTTCAGCATCGCCTGGTTCTTATACTTGCGATACAGGTCAATAAACACTTGGGAAACAGCAACGTCATCGGCATGATACATGCGTTTATCGGGTTGCCAACCGTTGCGGCGACCAATCGCAGTCAGCCATTTGTAGTAGGTGGCATCGTTGTCTTCCTTCTCGGTCAATTCCGCCCAATCAATCATACCCATATACAGCGCAGCATGTGTCCAGTTTAGGTCACCGTGTTCATATCCGGTATTCGGATTAGCAATCTGCCAATCGGCCACTTTTTTCATTTCACTTTTAACTTCGGCCTTAGTGAAAGACACTTGTGCAGCAACAGGCAACCATAGTGTTAACATGAAGCCCACCAAAATAAATTTATTCCGGTTCATCCGATAAATGCGTAGTTGATACATAAGAAAAGCTGGTATTTCATATATTTGAATAACTACAATCAAATATATTATGAATACCAGCTTTATGTACCACGCTTTTGGCGTTCGTGAACAAG
>JAGOOC010000059.1 GCA_017992695.1 Bacteroides sp.
TTCTGTTTCTATTATGCATAGTGGTTACCTCGTGTAACAATGCTAAAAACAAACAAGAAGCGAAACTGGTAGAAATAATTCCGATTTTCAGTAAGGAAGATACTGCAGAAGTGGTTAGATTGACTACTGAGTATCTAGAGCATTTGAAGAATAAGGAGTTCGACCTTGCTTTGCAAATGTTGAATCAGATGAAAAACGATAGCGTGCAAACACTTTCGAAGAAAGATCAAGAAGATATGAAGCAGCAATACCGTACATTTCCCGTGCTTTCCTATACAATAGAGGGTATAATGATGAACGACGAGCGCAATACGGAAGTGACGTACAGTGTCGAGTTTTTCAAGAAGCAAGCAGGACAGGAGGATATCCCCAACACCATGAGTTTTTGTTTAAATCCGCAAAAAATACAAGGAACTTGGTATTTGGGTGTACTTAATAGATAAAAACACTTTAAATTACTCCATTTATGAAATTAAAGAAACAATTACTATTTGTCCTGCTTCTTGCAGGATGTACAGCCTCGTTTGCTCAGCAGCAACGAATTAAAGAAGAGGGTAAAGTCGTTTTCAAACCTCATTGGTTTATGCAAGTACAAGCAGGAGCTGCCTATACCGTTGGCGAAGCAGACTTCTCGGATCTTATCTCTCCGGCAGCAGCCATTAATGTCGGATATAAATTTGCGCCTGCTTTAGGTGTACGAGTTGGAGCTAGCGGCTGGCAAGCCAAAGGAGGATGGGTTACACCCCAGCAAACTTATGCACTTAAATACCTGCAAGGAAATGCCGACCTGATGCTTGATTTGAGCAGCTTATTTGCCAAATTTAATCCTTCAAGAGTATTTAATGCTTATCTTTTTGGTGGTGTAGGATTTAACCATGCGTTCGATAATGATGAAGCAAACGGATTGGATACAAACGCTTACCAAATGGAATACTTGTGGCAAGATAGCAAAAACTTTATTGCTGGTCGTTTCGGGTTGGGATGTGACTTACGATTGAATGACCGACTGGCTATTAATATCGAAGGAAATGCTAATGCATTATCTGATAAATTTAACTCAAAGAAAGCCGATAACAGTGACTGGCAGTTCAATGCCCTAGTGGGATTGAGTATCAAATTAGGAAAGAGTTATACTAAAACGGCTCCAGTGTATTACGAACCGGTACCGGTTACAGTCACAGTGGAAGAAACAAAGCCTGCTCCTATTGTTGAGCAAGTAGAGCCGAAAGAGACAGTAGTGGCTGTAGAAGCCATGAAGCAAAGTGTATTCTTTGCATTGAACTCTGCAGTTATCCAAGACGATCAGTTGACTAAGATTGATGCTTTGGTCGCTTATCTTAATAAATATCCCAACACCAAGGTAGGCGTAGTCGGATATGCGGATAAGGATACCGGTAATGCAAAAATAAATATGAAGTTGTCACAAGTTCGTGCCGACAATGTTGCCAAAGCTTTGCAATCAAAAGGCATTGCTGCCAGCCGGATTTTGATAGATGCAAAAGGAGATGTGGTACAGCCCTATGCTGAACCGAGAGAGAACCGTGTAACAATTTGCATCACAGAATAAGTCGTAAATCACGATGTGCCCCTTGAATTTAAATATATGCTGAATGGCAGGCTTATCGTAATTCTTTTGGAAATGATAGGAGTGTCTTCTTTAAGAAGGCGCTCCTCACATTTTTCTTTATGAAGAGCTCTGTCATTTGAGGCTATGCATCCCGATATTCTTTAACGAAACATGCTATGATAAACCAAACTTTTACCCACTTGCAGAATTGGGCAGATGATGAGTTATGCTGCCTGAGTGTGAAAACACGATTGATTGTGATTCTAGTCTTTTTTATAATATGCAGTGGGCTGTTTATCTCCCTTGCCGTCTCTCTTGCTTATCGGATTGGGGAAGCTGAAGGGAAGAACAATATAAAAAAAGAAATTATCAAGCAGTTGAATCTTCAGCAAAATGATAGTATTTACATCGCAATTAATAAAGCAATAGACGATAAATCACTCTTTTATGAATAAGCGTATTGAGTTATAGGTGTCCAAATCGTTTTTCTTTTTTTTAGCGATAAAAGTATATTATATCTATTATTTCGCTTACTTTTGTCTCAACTAAAACAAAAAACAGATGAAAGCTCTACTTCCTATTTATTGTCGTCCGTTAGGATATCTGATTCTACTTCTCTCCTTGTTTATTCCCTTTTTCTTGATGATGCAGGGTGTGGTGACCGATGCAAACCTGCTTTTTTATAAAGAGTGTACCAAATTGATGATGATGGTTGGTGCGCTAATGATTCTGTTTGCCTTGACCAAGAACGAGCGTGATGAAACGGAGCAGATTCGTAATAAAGCGACTCGACAGGCAATCTTCCTCACTGTGCTGCTTCTCTTTGGCGGAATGCTTTATCGAGTAGCTAACGGCGATCTCATTACCGTAGATACTTCTTCTTTTCTTATCTTCCTTATTGTCAATATTCTTTGCTTGGAATTTGGACTTAAGAAGTCGATGGTTGACCAATTATTTAAGAAATAACCGATCATTGGATTAAACCTTTTGCATCGACAATTGTCCTAATGACATTAGTTATTAGAACAAACATATCGGTTAATGAAGAAATCTACTATTTGGGTGGTGCTGTTGCTACTGTGCTCACTCTCTACGCTTGCGCAAAACAAAGTGATTACCGTATCGGGTAAAGTTATTGAAGAAGATACCAAAGAGCCGGTCGAACTGGCCGCTGTTCAGTTGTTGTCATTGCCTGATAGTGCTCAGGTAGCCGGAATAACGACCCATAAACAAGGACTATTTACACTTCCCAAGGTCAAAGCGGGGAAATATTTGCTGAGAATTTCATTTGTCGGCTTCCACACGAAAACCATTCCGCTTCAACTAACCAACGATGTACCTGCGAAAAACACAGGTACCATAACGTTGCAAACGGATGCAGTGATGTTGAACGAAGCGGTTGTTACGGCCGAAGCACCTCCGGTGACCGTGAAAGCCGATACGACTGAATATAACGCATCTGCCTATCGAGTTGCCGAGGGAGCAATGCTTGAGGACTTGGTGAAGAAAATTCCCGGTGCTGAGGTGGATAAGGATGGCAAGATTACACTCAACGGCAAGCAGATTAAAAAAATCATGGTCGACGGCAAAGAGTTCTTTTCGAATGACCCCAAGGTTTCCATGAAGAATCTTCCTGCCAATATGATCGAGAAGGTAAAAGCATACGATAAGAAGAGTGATATGGCACGCATCACAGGCATTGACGATGGTGATGAGGAGTCGGTACTCGACTTGACCGTGAAAAAGGGAATGAAGAAGGGATGGCTGGGCAACCTGATTGCCGGATATGGTAGCCAAGATCGCTATGAGGCAGGGGCGATGATCAGTCGCTTTAAAGACGATGCCAGCTTCTCAATTATCGGATCGTCGAACAATACAAATAATCAAGGGTTCTCCGAGTTTGGCGATGCCGGACAAGGTTTAGGAGGCGGAAATGCAGGTTCGGGAATAACCACGGCACAATCGCTGGGCGTTAACTTTGCCAAACAAGGCAAGAAGGTTGAGGTAGGAGGTAATGTGCAATATGGTTATTCGGACAATGATGCTCGACGCAAAAGCTCGACAGAGACATTCCTTGGAGAAGACCAGTCTACCTTTAGCGATAGTCAGAACGATTCTCGTCGCAAGCGTCATGATGTGCGTGCCGATTTTCGGCTGGAGTGGAGACCCGATACGCTAACCACGATCATCTTTCGCCCGAGTGCAAGTTATTCAAAAACGGAGACGATGAACGGATCATTCTCAGACACGAGAAACAATAGCCAAAATCTAATCAACAACAGGCGGTCGACCTCGTTGGGCAACAACGAGAACTATTCGATTGACGGGCGACTGCAAGCCTTTCGCCGCTTGAGCAACAATGGGCGCAATCTCTCTCTGGGTGGTAGTTTTGGTTATAGCGATACGGAGGGAGACACCTACTCGGGTTCGCATACTTATTTTGCCGAACTGGATAGTATTTCGGATATTGCACGATATACCAATCGCATGGCGGATAGTCGTAACTGGAGTGTTTCGGCCTCTTATACTGAACCGGTGTTTAAGAAACATTTTCTGCAATTGCGCTATGAATTCTCGCACCGCAAGCAGATGTCGCAGTCGCTGGTTTATGATAGTATTCAATACACGCTGAACTATGCAGGCGAAACGTATGACATCGAAGGATATCCTTATCCAAAATACCTCGAACGAGGCTATGTAGACTCACTAAGTACGCGTGTCGAGAACTTCTACGATACACACTCGGTCGACCTCTCTTTGCGCGGCATCTACACCAAAATGATGTATAGCTTGGGCGTGGGATTAACTCCTCAGTCGTCACTGAGCAAGTCGCCCATTGGTCCAAATTCGGGCAAGCACCCATTGCAGCAGGATGTGATGAATTGGGCACCTTCGGTGATGTTTCGCTATATGTTCACCAAACAACATGTACTGATGTTCCGTTATCGTGGACGCAGCAACACACCGAATATTGAAGATTTGCAAGAGGTGATTGATGTGACCGACCCGATGAACCTGCGTTACGGTAATCCCGATTTGAAACCGTCGTTCAACAACAACTTTATGCTCTTTTACAATAAGTTTGTGCCCGAATCAATGCGCAGTTACTCGATGAATATGTTCTATTCCAATACGCTCAATTCGGTAGCCAATAAAATGACCTACAATGAAACAACGGGTGCACGCACCTATCGCAAGGTGAATGTAAATGGTAATTGGAACGTTCGAGGATATTTCTCATTCAACACCCCGTTTAAAAATAAAAAATTTACCCTTTCGGCCAATACCAATGCCAATTACAGTGATGCTGTAAGTTATACCAGTGTGGGAAAAAGCAAGGACGCTGAGCAAGTACTGAGCACTACACACAACCTTGCACTGGGAGAACGAATCGTTGGAAATTACCGTACGGATGCGTTCGATGTATCGTTAAATACTTCAGTAAACTACAATTTAACGCGCAACAATAAACAGGAAAATAGTAACCGTGAAACGTTTGACTACTATGTGGGGGGAAGCACCAATGTCAATCTGCCTTGGCGATACTTTCTTTCTACCGACATCAACCTTCGCTTCAAAGAGGGATATACGGGTGGATTCGATAAGAGCGAATACATATGGAATGCACAGATTTCGAAGAATATACTCAAAAATAGTGCAGGAACGATCCGCTTTAAAATCTATGATATTCTTCGCCAACAAACAAACTTGACTCGGTCTATCAGCGAAACGCAAATGAGCGATACCCAGTACAATACCTTGGGAAGTTATTTTATGGTACACTTTGTTTATCGTTTCAATACGCTGGGCGGAAAAGCTCCGGCACGTCGAAGCTCCGAATTTGATGGCTCCGGCGGTCCTGGTGGCGGACGTAGAGGTAGCATGGGAGGCGGTAGACCTCATTTTTAAGGTCTGATGCCGTAAAGCTTACATTTTTTTCTATCTTTGTCAATCTAGACTATAGCCTCTGTACTTATGATTGATTGGAATGTGTTGACTAATCTGATAGCCACGGTAGCTTTTGATATCATCTACTTCGGTGCCATCATCGGTACGATTATCATTGTTGTGCTTGATAATCGTAATCCGGTGAAGACTATCGCTTGGGTGTTAGTATTAATGTTCCTACCCGTTGTAGGACTCGTGTTCTATTTCTTTTTTGGCCGAAGCCGACGCAAAGAACGGATTATCGGAAAGAAAATCTATAGTCGTTTGCTTAAGAAACCAATGGCTGAGTACTTGGCTCAAGACACTTGTGTCATCCCCAATCAGTATGATCGGCTCATAAAGTTGTTTCAACACACCAATCAAGCTTTTCCTTTCGAATGCAACCGCATGGAAGCATTTACTAATGGCTACAGCATGATTCAAGCGATGCTGCGCGAGTTAGAAAAAGCTACTCATCACATCCATATTGAGTTTTATATCTTTGAAGACGATGCCATCGGGCGTTTGGTACGTGATACTTTGATCGCTAAGGTTCGTCAGGGGGTGGAGGTGCGTGTGATTTATGATGATGTGGGTTGTTGGCATGTACCTCGTCGTTTTTTCGAAGAGATGCGTAGTGAGGGTATTGAGGTGCGCAGTTTTCTAAAAGTGCTCTTTCCGCTTTTTACAAGTAAAGTGAACTATCGAAACCACCGCAAGATTGTGGTTATTGACGGAGTGGTGGGGTTTGTGGGAGGAATGAATCTCGCAGAACGTTATATGCATGGTGTGCCTTGGGGAACGTGGCGTGATACACATGTGTTACTCGAAGGTAAGGCTGTACACGGTTTGCAAACCGCTTTTTTGCTTGATTGGTATTTCGTAGATCGTACGCTGTTAACCGCCTCTATCTATTTTCCGAAGATTGATTCGTACGGTGATTCGCTGGTGCAGGTTGTTACGAGCGATCCTATTGGTCCATGGAAAGAAATTATGCAAGGACTCACTTTAGCCATCTCGTCTGCGCGTAAGTACTTCTACATCCAAACTCCTTATTTTTTGCCTACCGAACAGATTTTAAGTGCTATGCAGATAGCCGCATTATCAGGGGTCGATGTAAGATTAATGTTGCCGGAACGTGCCGATAACAGGTTTACGCATTGGGGCTCTCACTCTTATTTGGCCGATGTGCTGCGTGCAGGCGTGAAAGTGTATTTTTATAAGAAAGGATTTCTTCACTCTAAACTGATGATTTCTGACGACATGCTTTCGTCAATAGGTTCTACGAATGTAGACTTCCGGAGTTTTGAGCACAATTTTGAGGTCAATGCTTTTATTTATGGCACTGAAACAGCCCTGCAGATGAAAGAGATTTTTATGGAAGATCAACGTGAGTGTACGCAGATCTTTCTGAAGAGTTGGGAGAAACGTCCTCGGGGGCGCAAAGCGATAGAGTCTGTTGTTCGTCTATTCGCGCCGTTGCTGTAGGCTTGGTGTATAATCCCTAAAATGATGGGTGGTGAGTTTGCATTGTGCTTGACTCACCACCCATCATTTTAGGGGGTACAGTTAACTAGTTACAGTTGGAAAATAGAGAAATTCACACTGCCATAGATTCTTCTTTCCAAGAAGTGGGGAGTGCCTTCGAAGTTGTGCTGTTTTCCATGTTCAAGCACAAACAATCCACCCTCTTTTAAAAGCTTGTTTTTGAAGATAAGGTCCGGAATGGTTTCTAGTTCTTTCAGTTCATAAGGTGGGTCAGCAAAGATGAAATCAAATTGCTGGCGGTTGCCATTGATGAACTTCAATGCGTCCCCACGAATGGGCAAGCACTTATCTGTACCCAGCTCCTTCAATACTTTACAGATGAAGGCATGGTGAGCCCCTTCCTTCTCCACACTGATTACGCGGTCACAACCACGCGATATTAACTCGATGCTGATACTTCCGGTACCGGCAAAGAGATCGAGTGCTGTCACGCCTTCTTCGAAGTCGATATAGTTGGACAACACGTTGAACAGATTCTCTTTGGCAAAGTCGGTTGTGGGGCGTGCCTTGAATGTTTTGGGCACGTCGAACCGTCTTCTTTTATATATTCCACTGATTATTCGCATGTTAATAGGGCTTGTATATCGATATTCGTTTGGGGATTCATAATAAATACCTGAAGGATGAATTTACGTAATTCTCTGACTAAAATTTCTTTGTCTTTTAATAAGCCGGTGAGGTGTAGCTCGTCTCGCTCCTGATCGAATTCCAATTGCTTCCAGACATAAAGTAGATAGTAGATGCGATCTTCTGTTTGCTTGCATTCGAAAGAATTGACTAATAGGAGGTGGCCTCGCTCGTAGCCATAAAGATCGATCGTATCGCTGCGTAAAGAGGCGTATAGTTTTTTACTGTTTCCCAATCGGCTTTTCACAGAGAAGTACTCGGCCAACGGACTGACTTGTGAATAGAAGCGTGCCTGGGGATACTGTTCGCTTAAAAACGAATGGGCACTTCGGTCCATACCGAAGACAACAACCAGATTTTGATTTTTTAGAATGTTGTATTGTATCGTTTCGTTTTCACGATACGGATGATTGTAATGGAAAAAGGTCTCGGCCTGATCGTCTTCAAAAAGTTCTAACGGAACCAATGTGAAACGCTTGCCTGTGAGAAGAATGTTTACCCGTTTGTAAGGGTGTGTCAAAAACTTCAGTTCGCGAAAAGCTTGCTTAAGATTGGCTGTAAGCGACACTGAATCATCTATCTCTTGCTCAAAGAAAGAGAGTGTACTGTCGTGAATCGGATTATAGATAGAAAAAGAAAATCCATCCGTACTTAGACGGATGGATAGTGTGTATTGTTCCGATTTACTATAGTCAATGGGTTCGGCTGTTGCGCTTTCGGGCATCATGATGTACGGATTATTCCCAGTTTCCTGCGCCGTTGTTTGGCGTTTCGATAGAACCTACCATTAAACCACAATATTTACCTAACTTCGTTTGAACATCTTTCAGGTTAGCAACTTCTTGCTTGTCAAGACCATTCAAATAAGTGTCGTAGGGAGTTCTTACTTCGAATAAGAAGATAGGAGCGCCCGATTTAGCTGTATCGTTTTTGACAGCCATCTCGAACTGTGCACCTCCACCGAAGGGAACATAACGCAAAGAGTCAGCATTGAATCCTCTGGGGAAGAGTGTGTCCATTACAGCTACCCACATGGTATCACGTTTGAAGTTCATCAAACCGGCTGCTTCTACCTCTTTCCAGTTGTTGGTTTTCTTTGCTTTATTAATCAAAGCCATTGCTTTTCTTTCGGTCATGCCGTCTTCAAGTTGCTTGTCGGTCAAAACACCTTCTTTAGAAACGAAAGGTAATTTCTGCGTTTTTACAAAGGTGATTAGTGTGTCGAAGCTTGCAGTGTACTGTCCTTTGTGAAGTGTGCGGAACTCCATTTGTGCTTTACGAATGTCAATCAGGCGACTGATTACCGCTTTTTCTCTGTGTTGTTTGGCCTCTTCGAAATCGATCGGACCCATGATGCTTGCATAGCAGATGTAGACTAAAGCAGCAGCACACAGGCCTAATACGATATTAAATGCTGTTTTCATGATAAATATGTTTTTTTAGTTTATATTCGTAGCGCAAAATTAAAATAAATAAATTTAAGTTCAATAGTTCCGAGAGCTTTTTTCTCGTACAAAAATGATAAATAACTATTTAGAAAGACAAATTAAGGAAAATTTTCCTTACCAACCAACTTTTGAGCAAGAAATAGCTGTGAAATCTCTTTCAGCCTTTCTTTTGTCGACGGT
>JAGOOC010000011.1 GCA_017992695.1 Bacteroides sp.
CTCTACCCTGTATTTCCGTGGCGCATCTACGGAGTGGGCAAAGAGGGGCTGGAGGTAGCACGCAATACTTACCTGCACGATCCTGATGCAGTGAAGTTCCGCAGCCACGATGGGTGGAAGCAGGACCATATCTGGGCAGCCTGTTTGGGACTGACCGATGAGGCCCGTCGGCTTGCCTTACTTAAACTTGGCGATGGTCCGCACCGCTTCCCCGCTTTCTGGGGACCGAGTTTCGACTGGACACCCGATCACAACCGAGGTGGTAGCGGCATGATTGGGCTGCAAGAAATGCTGTTGCAAACCAACGGTAATGAACTGCTGCTCTTTGCAGCATGGCCCAAGGAGTGGGATGTGCGTTTCAAGCTTCACGCCCCGGGAGGTACGGTCATTGAAGCCGAACTGAAATCGGGCAAGGTCGTTTTACTCAACGTAACGCCCCAAAGTCGGAGAAAGGATATCAAGATATGCCTAAACAAATAGTTAAGCCAAACAAATAGAAAACGATATGAGACCCTTATTAATTATTCTTCTCAGCGTGCTGACCCTCATGGGCCGGGCACAGACCGAGACCTCAGTGGCCGGTTTTATCCCGTTGTCTGCCAGCGGACGACACGTTTATAATTTCAACCCCGGATGGCGCTATCTGAAAGGCGATGCCGCAGGTGCAGAAGCCATCCGCTTCGATGATAGCCACTGGGTTACTGTATCGACTCCGCACACCGTGGAGTTGATGCCCGCTGAGGGCAGCGGTTGCCGCAACTATCAGGGGCCGGCTTGGTATCGCAAGCGTTTTGTAGTGCCTGCCGAGACACGCGGACAGCACGTGAGCCTGCATTTCGAAGCGGTGATGGGCAAGCAAGATGTATACGTTAACGGTAAGTTAGTGAAACAGCACTTAGGCGGTTACCTGCCTTTTACCATCGACCTCACAGCTGCCGGGATACAGGCTGGTGATTCGTGCCTTGTTGCGCTGCGTGCCGACAATAGCGACGATAAGAATTATCCTCCGGGCAAGCGGCAGTATACGCTTGATTTTGCCTATCATGGGGGCATCTACCGTGATGTATGGATGATTGCGAAAAGCGATGTCTCCATCACCGATGCTATTGAGTCGCAAACCACAGCCGGCGGAGGGGTATTTATTCACTTTGATGACATAAGCGAAAAACATGCCCGTGTTTTTGTAGACACAGAGGTGCAGAACAACGGCAAACGCACCGAAACGGTGAGTGTAGAAACCCGACTGACAGATGCTGAAGGGCGCACGGTGAAGACATTGATCAACCGCTTGACGCTGAAAGCCGGAGAGAAAAGAAGCGTAAAGCAACAAGCTGAGGTGAAAAGTCCACGGCTTTGGAGTCCCGATGCACCCACGCTCTATCGTGCCGAATCACGTGTTAAACAAGCCGGTCGGTCGGTAGATGGAGGGGTTACCCGATTTGGTATCCGCAAGGCAGAGTTTAAGGGTAAGGAGGGCTTCTGGCTCAACGGGCGTCCCTATGGACAGTTGGTAGGAGCCAACCGTCATCAGGATTTTGCCTATGTGGGCAATGCGTTGCCCAATTCGCAACAGTGGAGGGATGCCAAACGATTGCGTGATGCGGGTTGCACCATTATTCGCACGGCACACTATCCGCAAGACCCTTCGTTTATGGATGCTTGCGATGAATTGGGGCTGTTTGTGATTGTAACTACTCCCGGATGGCAGTACTGGAACAAGGATGTGAAGTTTGGCGAGTTGGTGCACCAAAACACTCGTGAGATTATCCGTCGCGATCGCAATCACCCTTCGGTATTGATGTGGGAACCCATCTTGAACGAAACACGCTATCCGCTCGATTTTTCGTTGGAGGCGTTAAAGATTACACACGATGAATATCCGTATCCCGGCAGACCGGTAGCGGCTGCCGATGTACATTCGGAAGGAGTGGCAGAACATTACGATGTGGTATTTGGTTGGCCGGGCGACGATGAGAAACCCGATGCACCCCGTCAGTGTATTTTTACCCGTGAGTTTGGTGAGAATGTAGACGATTGGTATGCGCACAACAACGACAACCGCGCCAGTCGCTCTTGGGGTGAGCGTCCGTTGTTGGTACAGGCCCTCTCGCTGGCACGCAGCTATGACGAGCAGTATCGCACTACGGGGCTTTTCATTGGCGGTGCACAGTGGCACCCGTTCGACCATCAGCGCGGTTATCACCCCGATCCCTATTGGGGCGGTATCTTCGACGCTTTCCGTCAGAAGAAGACAGCCTACGAGATGTTTCGCAGCCAGTCGCCCGCATCGTTGCAACATCCGTTGGCAGAGAGCGGCCCGATGGTGTATATAGCACACGAGATGTCGCAGTTCTCGGATGCCGACGTAGTGGTATTCAGCAATTGCGATTCGGTGCGACTCTCTATCTATGATGGTACGAAAACATGGACACTGCCCGTGGTTCACGCCAAAGGACACATGCCCAATGCCCCCGTTGTTTTTAAAGATGTATGGAACTTTTGGGAAGCGCGTGGTTACAGCTATGTGCAGAAGAACTGGCAGAAGGTGAATTTTGTGGCAGAAGGGTTAATTGATGGCAAGGTGGTTTGTACACAGAAGCGCATGCCCAGTCGCCGCTCTACCAAGGTTCGCCTCTCGGTGGATAGGCTCAACAAGGAGTTGGTGGCTGATGGATCGGACTTTATCGTGGTAGTAGCCGAGATAACCGATGACAGCGGCAACGTGCGTCGATTGGCAAAGGAGAACATCCGATTTACCATCGAAGGAGAAGGTGAACTGATTGGCGATGCAACGATTGGTGCCAACCCGCGTGCGGTAGAGTTTGGTTCGGCTCCTGTGCTTGTTCGCTCAACTCGGCAAGCCGGAAAGATTCGTATTAAAGCCCGCGTGCAATTTGAAGGAACCCAAGCACCGATAGCCACGGAGTTGGAACTGGAAAGCATCCCTGCCGAGCTGCCTTTCGTAGAAGGATATACCCCACAGGCTGTTACAAGCGATAGTGGGTCAGTGCAATCAAGCTCGTCGGATCGAGAAAACATGAATGCAACTCTTCCTGTGCAGAAAACACTGAGTGAAGAAGAGCGCCAGCAGCTGCTGATCGAAGTAGAGCGGCAACAAACAGAGTTTGGAGAGAAGCATAAAGAGAAACTCTATTAATTGAAATTACCTATACGCTATTGATCGAACTTGAAAGAGTAACGAGGCTTAAAGCTCGAAAGAGATAATGAATAGATAAAAAGAGTTCGCCCACTTGTCGATACTGGCAAGTGGGCGAATTTGTACAAGGATTAGTCGTAATTCATTGGAATCAACTTAACACTTCCATTGAGCCCCGAGGGTAAGGGTTGCCAATCATCGTATCTTTTTTTGCTATAGTTCAAGTCGACCATGTTGATTTCATTGAACTTGCGCCATTGCACACCTTTACGTTCCATTTCGGCAATGCGGTTGGCAGGCAGATTGGTCACTTCTATCTCAATAACATTGCGTCCCGGTTGCAAGAGGTGGCCTACTTTCAGCCGGTAAGGCACTGCCCATGCCGTTCCGGCATCTTTTCCGTTGATGCGTACACGGGCACTTTCACGAACATCTCCCAAATCGAGAATCCACCCATCGGCTTTTAGATCGGGAACGTTTACCTCATTACGATATAGGCCTGTGCCCATGGTGATGTGTGCTTTTGGATGGTCAATTGTTGTCCATGAAGAGGGTGTGTCAACGGCGAATGTACCCTCGATGACGGGTTGGCTTTCAATAAAACGTAGTGTCCATCCATGATCCAAACTCAGACTAACAGGCTGTTCCTTCCAATAGTTCCAGTCGGTTGACTTCATCGGTTCATTAAAGGTTTGCAACAGAAGGCTCTGGCCTGATTCGAGTTGCAAGCGTACTTGCAGGCGCCCTTCTTGCAAGCGTGTCTGTGCACGACCTTTCTCTCCTGTCAGCGGATCAAATATCCATACACTTTCTGCAGATACGCCCAGTGTAACCCAGCCATTAACACCCTCAGCTTGCAGACACGACAGGAAGTAATGATGTCCGGTGTTGTTGCTGCGACGAATGCACTGCAAACCATATGTGGTCTTCATCTCCTCGGGTTGTGCATTACAGAACGCAAGGGTAGAGGTGTAGTCACTGCCTGTAACGATGCGTCCGCGTTGCAAAGGAGTTGTTTTCGTTTCGGTAAATGAAGGGATGGGCGGTAGTTGCGATAGTGCACCGGCAAAAGCTTTGCGACGTGATTCGAGTGCACCATAACCGGGCACATCTTGTGGGTAGTCTTCCAGAAAAACGATGGTGGCTCCTTGTTTGGCCAGTTTAACAAGATGAGCCAAGACAGAGGCAGGCATCAAACGGGCTGAAGGAATGATGATGGCTTTGTAAGCAGTGCCTGCTGCTGTTTGTAGCTTACCATTCGTAAAACGGGTTTTGTTCAGGTAATGATCGGATATGTAATCGACATCGTAGCCTGCATTGTTGATGCGGTGTACGGTCTCGATGAACTTCGGTGCGCGCTTTGCCATCTTATGAATGTCGAACTGTAGCCAGCGTCCTTTTTCATCGTTCCACATATCGTAAACGGGAAGGTAGACGAGGAAGTCATTATCGGGCTTACCCATCTGTAAGAAGCTTTGACAACGGGTGATGTATTGGAAAAATGCCGGAGCATCGCGCCAAATACTATTAGTAGGCGACATGTTGATAGAAGCATAAAACAACCAACCCGGCCATTCGGCTTCCTGAGGAGAATAGGGAGTACCGTGAAAAAACATGTGGTTAACACCGGAGACAAACATGAGGTCCATATCCGGTTTACACTGTGCTAGTGAGGTGCGGAAGTGCTCCGTTAACCACGTAAAGCTTTCGGACGAGGTATAAGGCTTGCCTGTGATGTGCGCAGCACTCGAAGCATACTTCAACATCGAGAGGTCCGAATCGTTGTGTCGAGTCAATGAATCTTGGCGCAGCCCTTTAATGTGGAATTCGGATAGACCAAAACCTTCGCACTCGGGGATATCGACCGAGGCATATGTATCGATTAGGTTGGCAGGTGATCCGTGTGCCTGATTGCGTGTGATGCTTTTATGCTTATGCGCCCAATCTGTCCACTGTGTAGTGAAATTTTCGATCAATAGTTCAGAGATCGTTTCGCGATAATCGGATACGATGCGGGCTGTAAATTTGTTTTTACCTGTTTCGTCAATAAAGGCAGGAAGGTGATCTTCGAGACGGTATCCGCGTCGTTTGGTAAACTCTTCGAGTAAGGTGGGTGTCCAATCGCCGCCATATACCTCGTATGAATCATTAAAGAACGTATGTGGATAGGGCGTATCCGATGTTTTGAAGGCGCGATCAAACTTGTTTAGGTAGCGACTCACAGCTTCTTTGGATAGATGATCCATCACATACCCTTCGCCACCTGGAGCAGCTCGTTTAACTTGTTGAAAGGTTTTTCCGAGGTGGAGAGCGATGATACGCCATTCGCCTGCTGGAGCTTTCCATTCTAAAATGTTATTTTTAACGCTGGTGGTGAGGTTGACACACTTGCCCTCAGTATTCGATACGGGATAGGCCATCAGACGCAATAACCTTGCATGAGGCTTTTGCTTAAGGTCTTCGACACTAATGTCTAATCGAATAAGTTGTCCGCCTCTTGCAGTATACTCTTGAAAGATAGCCTTGGAAGCAGCATCGTCAATACTCACTTCCGGACCGCCAAACGGCCAGCCTGTACCTGTATTCATGTCTATCTCGATTCCTGTGCGCTTTCCTTCGACTTGCGTGTGTTTGAGCATCTCCATCCATTGACTCGATAGAAACGGGAGGTTGTTGGCGTCGTTGCCTTGCACGCCGTAAATAGGTGTAATCTCAAGAGCACCTATACCTGCTTTGGCATAAGCATCGAGGTTGTACGTCAAGTTAGAAGCATCAACAGCACTGCCCAACCACCACCAACGGGCAGCGGGACGAGCTTGAGTAGTTACCTTAGGCCAATCCTGAGCCGAGAGCGCTCCAGCAGTTAGAATCAAAGCAAGGGTTAGTGATTTCTTTTTCATGGTTATTCTATGGTATAAATAAGTACTGATACAAATAAAGGTTTCGTCATTGCTAATAGGATTTGCAGTCTATTCATAGCTTATGTTTAGTTGACAATTTATGTTGTTTTGCTCCTGTACCCGACCTCCATCGGCCACTTTCAAGCGTATGTTGTTAAAGTGAAACGCATCTGCAAACTTCACACGTCCTGCCTCTTTGACTACTGCTTCAATATCGTGAAGATAGAATTTTTCCAGTCGGAGGCTATCATTCCAGCCCGAAGCCGAGATGAATTGCTTCACGTGATTGGCTTTTACTTGAGAAAGGTAGATGTTGCGGAAATGAGGATAGCCATTCTCTTTGGGCTCAACAGGGGTAAGCATCACTTTCCAGTGTTCAGGTATGTCTTTTCCTTCAAACTCCATGGGTAAGCGCGAGTAACTGTAGCTTGGATTCCAATTGAGATCAGCTGCCAATATGCTGCCTACACTATCTACCTCGACTTGTGTCATATAAATATTTTCGACTGTTCCACCCCGATTCATGGCCGATTTCAACCGTAAAGCGGATGAGGTACCGAAGGCTTTGAGTTGATAACCTAGTACGTTGCGGATGCTACCCGATGTTTCGCTTCCACAAGTAATTAGACCGGCGCCTCTGCGAGTGATGCAATGACGCACTACTACATTTTCGGTCGGTCGATTGACACGCAGGCCATCGGCATCACGACCTGCTTTTATACAAATATTATCATCGTTGCAATCGATGTCGCAATGCTCTATTAAGATATTGGTCGATGAATCGATATCTATCCCATCTGTGCTCGGACCGTGACCTCCGATGTTGTTGTTGATGGTGATGCCCGTGAGGGTGCAATGATCAGAGTAGAGTACCTGGCAAGCCCAAAAACCGGTACGCATGAGGGTGAAACCACTCAGTGTAATGTCACGGCTATTGGATACGAGCAAACCACGCACCCGTTTACAGTCATAATCGACAATCCAGCGCAATCCTTTTTTTTCGTATTCTCGGCGCATGGCCCAGTACTTGTCCCAAAACAGCTTGCCGCGGCAATCAATTACTCCCTCTCCACTTATGGAAGCACATTCGGCATCCATGATGTTGATCACGGCAGCCGGCCACTCCATTTCGATGCCAGCGATGCGCGAACGAAATTCGGGATAATCATTGATATCCTCACTTGCTATGAGCGTTACACCCCGACCAATGGATAGGTGAACGCCTGTTTTAACGAAGATGGCTCCTATGCGATAAACTCCCGGATCAAGAACTACTGTACCGCCACCCGATTCATTGCAGGTGTCGATGGCTTTCTGTAAAGCATGAGTGCTCAGTAAGGAGGTGTCTCTGGGGATGCCATAGTCAGCAGCTTTAAAAAGTTTGCCTTGGGGTAGTTGACGCGCGCCTACCTTTTGTGCCCAACTCAAGTCGGGTGCCGTGACTCCTTTTCCCCAGTCGAAAGTGGGTACTGCTGTTTTTGCCGGAGGTGTACAGCTATTCAGTAGTATGCCGAATGATAGAAACAGCATGTATAGTCTGATTGTCATTATAAATAATCTTTATGAATAATTAGTTTCCGTCGGGTTTTTCTATTTCCGTAAATGGGCTTTCGTTCCAGTGAAAAGAGTCAAACGCATCGGGAGTAGTGGGGCTATAAGTTTTATAATCGGCTGCAATGTGTGCTACAAGGGGCAAGCCGGCAGTTTTTATTCCTTCAATAACGCACTTGGCTATTTGATATGCACCGTAAGTGTTGAAATGGGTGTTGTCGGCCAAGTCAACTGTTTGACCGGGATAGCTACCGATCGGATAATGTACAAAGGCTTTTTTGGAGCCTTCATTGCCCAAAGCTTCGTAAAGTGTACGTGTAAATTCCTGAAGATCAATCAATGGAACGTTTTCGCGCGTTGCTAAGAAACAAATGGCTTCGGGAAAGTCGAGGTGAGTGGCAATTATCTTGCCGTTAGCATCGAAGCTGCGACGACAAGTAGGTGTTACTAATACAGGTTGTACGCCACGTTCGCGCGCTTCGTCAATAAAGATTTTCAAGCTTGTCATAAAAGAATAGAAGGCACCTTTTCCCGGTCCTTTTTGTTTTTGATCGTTGTGTCCAAACTCCATAAAGAGATAATCGCCAGGCTTCATTTGAGTAAGTGCCTTTTTCAAACGACCGGCGGCAATGAATGTGTTGGCCGATTCGCCTGATTCGGCATAATTGGCAATACATACATTCTCATCGAGAAAGCGTGGAATCATTTGCCCCCAACTCGCCCATGGTTCATTATCTTGATCGACTACTGTTGAGTTTCCGCAAAGAAACACAGTCGGTATTGTGTCTACTCGTTCGATAGACATACTGCTAACACAGGGGGAGGAACCGTTAAACTCAAGCGTTAATTTATCGTCCCAGTTGAGTTTGTGTTTCTCGCGGGCTTTTATTTTCACGCTTTCTGTGGCCGAAATTTGTGGGCTACGCTTGTTGATGACGAAGGTACGTGTCACGAGTTCTCCTTTTTTCGTAGGAAAGTTCTCGATAAACAAGCGTCGAGACTCTCCGCGAACAGTAGTAGAACCTGCCTGCTTTTTACTGCCCAATTTCACTGTAACTCGATAGTTTCCATCGGGCACTTGTACGGAAAAGAAGAATGCCTGTTTGCCCATTTTTGCAGGAGCAGCTTGCAGGTCGTAGCCATATCCCTTCTCCTCGCTGTAAAGAGGCAGTGGCGCATCAAAGTTGAACTGCTGCATGACCGACTGCGCACTTCCTGCTATGCTCCACACGAGCATGGCAGCAGTTATAATTGTTTTTGATTTCATGAGGTTATATTAATTGATTTTGGGTTTTAATTCATCTGGAGAATCTTTAGTGAACGATTTGATATTACCGGCTACCTTTGTAAAGAGTTCGCCAATATGCTCAGGGGTTATGCGGTGTTGCGGACGGAAAGCATCCGAGTTCATGTAATCCAAAATGGCTTTGCGCATTTGTCGGGCTACAACTCGTTTGTCGAGATCAGAATCGATGTCCATACTGGTCATCATTAATTTTCCACCGAGCACATTGGCTTCAAATAACATACCAATCTTGCGACTAAGAAACCAAGTGTCTATGCTCTGTATGGTAGGTTGAAAATCGGCAGGAAACTGGGTGAACTGCATTACTTGTGCACGATTCAGTAACTCCCACCACTGCAGGTCGCTGTGATATTCGGTGGGGAAGCTCCGGAACAATGGATGTTTTTCGTTCAGGTAGATACCGGTTGTATGAGGAGGACGCATCTTGAACCACGAAGTGTTCCAGAACACAGGTGTAAACTGCTGCACCACCTCTTTGCCGTACACGATCTTTCCTCCAGCCGAAATGAGTACCTTTCCGCCTTGATTTAGTATGGCAATTGCTTTCAGATCCAGTGTATCTGTAAGGTATACCTCACCTTGATTTATTTCGACCTGCGCAGGATATATCCAGAAATTCCAATCGTTGACGGTTTCGGTATCGCCACTTTTCATTTTTACTTCGAGTGTGATTTGAGTGGGTTCATTAATCTCCTTTGGATCAAAAGTTATAGAACCTAATGAAAAGAGATTGCCGATGGGGATGTTGCGTTCGGCCAACCTGCCATGCGCCATGAGTTTGCCGTATTTGTCTTTTAGCGTATAGACAGTTTGTGCATTGGATAACGGTGCTTGTCCGAAATGCGATACCTCTATATCGGCTTGAATGATTTCGTTGTTACGGTATACAAACTTCTCGGTACGCATCAACGCTACTGTCGGTGCGCAAAAACGGCGAAACTGCTCGGCATTGATGTATCCTTTTTCTTCAAAAAACACATCGAGTACTCCTACCAAAGCGGTGCCCTGCCCCGAATAATCGTTCAATGCTAACAACTGGAAACCGGCATAGTCGGGAGTGCGCAACGTACGTTCTATTTCGTGTTTGTAACATATAGCCTGTAGCTTGCCCGAAGCCATCATGAAGTCATAACTGCGGTCTGACATCTGATTGTCGGCCAGGATATCGCGAAATATTTCGAAGTTTTTGGCTTTGTTGACACCTGTGTATTTCTGTATTTCGTTGAAGTTAGGAAAGGCACACCACTGTCCGGTTTCATGCGAAACATAGGGTTGCTTCACTGTGTCGATGCGGTTTTGCAAGCGATAGTCCGAACGCGATTCGGGCAGTGAACTGTTCCAATTGTTAAGTCCACGCGCACCGGCTTTTACATGAAACTGGTTACGAGGTTGCCATTGCCATCCGTTACCCACCGATGCTCCGGTATAAACACGCCGAGAATCTGTTTTCTCCCAATAGTCAACAAACTTGGTTACCCAGTCAACCCACCTGCCCGATGGCTCGTTTCCACAAGCAAGCATGCAGTAGGAAGCATAGTTTCCGTATGCTTTAGTCAGGGCAATGGTTTCATCCATCAGGTATTTATCAATGGGCTGCCCCATACCTAACTTCGGCCCATGATTGGGCCAGCTCGGTCCTTCGGGTTGCAGATAAAACCCTACCAGATCGGCAGCAATAAAGGCAGCTTCGGGAGGACAAAACGAGTGAAAGCGCATGTGATTCAATCCGTAGTTGCGGCAGATGCGAAATACGCGTTCCCAACTGGCTACATCCATTGGAGCATAACCGGTAAGGGGGAAATCACAATTCTCTACCGTGCCGCGGAGCATTGTTTTGCGTCCGTTCACATAAAACCACTTGCCCTCTATGGTGAAGTCTCGCATGCCAAATTGCACCTCGCGGGTGTCTGTCTGCCCTTGTTGCTTCAGTTCGGCTTTTAATCGATAAAGCGCCGGGTCGAACTCGTCCCAGAGTAACATGTCGTTGCCCATGAGTAGTTCCATCTCTACAATCGCTTCGCCATTCTTCAGTTGAACCTCTTTGCTGATGGTGGGAATATGGTGTTGTTTTTCGCTGTTGAAACTGCGAGCGGATAATTGAATACCGACACGAGAGTTTCCTCTATTGGTTGCGCGCAGTTTCAGGCGCACGGTAGCTTTTTTTTGTTGAGGCTGGGGGTAGACTTGTATGTCGTCAAAGTATGTTTTCGGGGTTGTCAACAGACTAATCTTGCCAACGATTCCGTTCCAGTTGCCTTGTGTTTGATCGGTAATGCTGTGCGAATCGGGTCCTACATCAATGTCCTTGATACGATTGTCCACTCGGATAGTGATCTCGTTTCTACTACCGATTTTGATGTAAGACGTTATGTCGTATACGTGAGGTACGCACAAGCTATTCCGGCTACCTACTTCCCGGTTGTTAATCCAAACGGTAGTTTCGATATGAGGTCGTTCCAAAAACAGAACAATACGTTCTTTTTTCCAATCGGTTGGTACATTGACTTCTTTTTGGTACCATGCTACACCTACATAGTGTTTGTCGGGCGTTAGGAAAAAAGGTAGTTTTACATTGCCTTCTTGTCGGTACTTTTCCATGTAAGGATTATAATAATAAGAGCTATCATACAAACTCCCTGTCCATTGGGTTTGTGCGGTTACATCGTCACCTTTCAGTTTTTCGGGCATAGAGCCCGGCAGATTGATGTGATCGCTGTATGTCTCTTGACGATCTACTCTGAACTTCCATCGTCCTGAGAGATCCATGCTCTTTTGAGCAAACAGGTTTCCTGCGCAAAGCAAAAGGGATGCAGTAAGAAAGAGTATCCGCTTCATAGTATCTGTTGTTTTTTAATTTGTCGCTAAAGTACGGAGTTTTTGGTAGTTGATAAATAGAAACATGTACATAAACATAGAAATTCGTATTACAAGTCTCGTTTTAGGGGTATTTGTACGATTGTCCATCAATTTGAATAGATAGTACAATGAGAGTTGATATAATCAGATTATCTTTGTCAATTATCAACTATTATAATCGAAACTACGCATGAAAAGATTGCTTGCTATGTTTGCCTTCGTTCTTGTTTGCTGTCTGTATCTGTCGGCACAGAAACAAGCTTGGCTCTTCTCTTACTTCACAACCGACAGTCGCGACGGTTTGCATTTGGCTTATAGCTACGATGGCTTACAGTGGACACCGCTGAACAACGGAAAGTCGTACCTAACCCCTACGGTAGGTAATGATAAATTGATGCGCGATCCCAGTATTTGCCAGGGACCCGACGGCACATTCCATATGGTATGGACCTCAAGCTGGACGGATCGCATTATCGGTTATGCTTCGTCGCGCGACTTGATCAATTGGTCAGAGCAAAAGAGCATTCCGGTGATGATGCACGAACCTACAGCACATAATTGCTGGGCGCCAGAGCTTTATTACGATACGCCCACGCGTTCCTTTTATATCATATGGGCCACAACCATTCCCGGCCGTCACAAAGAGGTTGCCACAAGCGAGAGCGAAAAAGGATTGAACCATCGCATGTATGCTGTGACAACGCGCGACTTCCGCACCTTTTCGGAAACCAAACTCTTCTTTAATCCCGATTTCAGTGTGATTGATGCTGCCATTGTGAAAGACCCTAAAAAGAAAGACCTCATTATGGTCGTTAAGAATGAGAACTCGCAACCGGCCGAGAAGAATTTGCGCATCACACGTACCAAGCGTATAACCGATGGTTTTCCAACCGAAGTATCGGCCTCCATCTCGGGCGATGATTGGGCAGAGGGGCCCTCGCCACTCTTTGTAGGCGATTACCTTTATGTGTACTTTGACAAATACCGCAAACATCAGTATGGCGCTGTACGCAGTAAAGACGGACAGACGTGGGAGGATGTGTCGTCTATGGTCTCTTTCCCCAAAGGTGCACGACACGGAACGGCTTTCCCTGTTGATCGTAAAGTGTTGGATAAACTACTTTAGATAACCGTATATGACGTATTACAATGAATGGAGCTGCACAGCGTTTTTTTGATAAACCCTATGCAGCTTTTATTGAATAATTGTATCTTTGCCTCTATTAATCAATGAAAAGCAAACCGAATGAAACTACTTCTCGCCAGCCTGATTGTGCTGTACTCGTTTCACTTACGTGCTGATAACTATTCCGTCAAAGACTCTATTCGCTTAGACGAAGTGGTAGTAACCGGTACTCGCTCTGAAGTCAACCTGCGGCATCTACCGATGAGCGTTTCTACAATTAAAAAAGAACAAATTGAGCAACGCTACGAGCCTTCGCTACTCCCTTTGCTGTCCGAAGCCATTCCGGGGATGTTTGTTACCGGACGCGGTATCATGGGTTATGGTGTTGCTGCCGGAGCAGCAGGCGGGATGAGTATTCGCGGCATCGGTAGTAATAACCAGGCAGGAGGCCCTACTACGGGGTTGCTTATACTGATCGATGGACACCCGCAATACATGGGGCTGATGGGACATCCTCTTGCCGATGCCTATCAATCGGGGATGACCGAACGTGTCGAGGTGGTACGCGGCCCGGCCTCTATCCTTTACGGCTCCAATGCGATGGGTGGTGTAGTCAACATCATCACTCGCAAGCAGCAGCAAGATGCCGTTCGCACCCATGCCCGTGTTATGTACGGCTCTTACAACACGGCCAATGTGGGGGTGAACAACAGTGTTCGTTTCGGTCGTTTCAATAGCTTTGTATCGCTCGATTACAACCGTACAGATGGGCACCGTGCCGATATGGATTTCAAACAACACACTGCTTATGCCAAATTGGGCTATGATTTCACTACGCATTGGAAGGCTTTTGCCGATGTCAATTTAACCAATGTTGAATCTTCCAATCCCGGTGCCGTATCAGCACCGATTATCGAAAATGATGCCGACATTACACGAGGAATGACCTCTTTCTCGCTCGAAAATAGCTACGAAGGTACATCAGGCGCACTTAAACTATTCTATAACTGGGGCATCCATCGCATTAATGATGGATATACGCCGGACACAGTTCCCAAAGCATATCGGTTCCGATCATTCGATGAGATGATGGGTGTTACTCTTTATCAATCTTATCGTCTGTTTTCAGGTAATCAAACAACCGTAGGAATTGATTATCAGCATTTCGGCGGACATGCTTGGAATCAGTTCCCGACCAATGAGAAAGATCTGGCCGATCGGTCTCTTGACGATGTGGCCGGATACCTGACCATACAACAGAGAGTGGGCAATACACTCACATTTAATCTGGGTATGCGGGCCGACTATAATGATCATTTCGGTCTCGAATGGGTGCCGCAGGCAGGGGCTACTTTCACCCCTTCGGCTACTACTACGGTTAAGGCAATCATAAGTAAAGGGTTTCGCAACCCTACTATTCGTGAAATGTATATGTTCCCCCCTCAAAACCCCGATTTGCAAGCAGAACGGTTGATGAACTACGAAGTTTCCGCTTCGCACTATCTGCTCGATAATGCTTTGCTGCTTAACCTGAACCTTTTTTACATTGAGGGCGATAATATGATTCAGACCCTGCCAGTGGGCGGAAAAATGAAAAACGTAAACACAGGCTTGGTAGAGAATTATGGTGTAGAGATGGTAGCCGATTATCGGTTAACGAGTCAACTCCATCTTTCGGCCAACTACAGTTGGTTGCACATGAAGTATAAAGTGGTTGCATCGCCCGAACATAAACTCTATGTCGGGGCCGACTATTCGTATCGGCGCTGGAAGCTTTCGACCGGCATGCAATATGTTGCCGGGCTTTACACCTCGGTCAAAGAGGGAAAGGAATCCACCGAGAGCTTTGCTCTCTGGAATTTGCGTGCCACCTATCAGTTAAATAAAGCCGTCGATCTATTTGTTCGCGGTGAAAATCTTTTGGCACAGACGTACGAAATCAATATGGGTTACTCAATGCCCAGAGCTACCTTCTTTGGCGGAGCAAGCGTAAAGTTTTAGCTCGGTAAGTGTGTTTAATTCTGTATTTTTCGTATTTTTGCATCTTGTTTTAGTAAACATCGGATTTTTAAAGAAAATAATATAATGGCAAAAGAATTGAAAGACCTCACCAAACGTGGAGAGAACTACTCACAGTGGTATAACGAGTTGGTGGTTAAGGCTGATTTGGCAGAACAGTCGGCCGTGCGTGGCTGTATGGTGATTAAACCTTATGGATATGCTATCTGGGAGAAAATGCAACGTCAACTCGACGATATGTTTAAGGAAACCGGTCACGTGAATGCTTACTTCCCGTTACTTATTCCAAAGTCATTCTTGAGCCGCGAAGCCGAACACGTAGAGGGATTCGCCAAAGAGTGTGCTGTGGTAACACACTATCGTTTGAAAAACGCTGAGGATGGCTCGGGTGTAGTGGTTGACCCTGCTGCCAAGCTGGAAGAGGAGTTGATTATTCGTCCTACCTCCGAAACCATCATTTGGAATACGTACAGAAACTGGATACAATCGTACCGCGATCTTCCCATCCTGTGCAACCAATGGGCCAATGTATTTCGATGGGAGATGCGTACACGCTTATTCCTTCGTACAGCCGAGTTTTTGTGGCAAGAAGGCCACACGGCACACGCCACGCGTGAAGAGGCTGAGGAAGAGGCACTTAAAATGTTGCACGTATACGGTGAGTTTGCCGAGAAATACATGGCAATGCCTGTAGTTAAAGGGGTGAAGTCGGCAAACGAACGCTTTGCCGGTGCGATTGACACCTACACCATTGAGGCAATGATGCAAGATGGAAAAGCCTTGCAGAGCGGTACGTCGCACTTCTTAGGTCAAAATTTTGCTAAAGCTTTTGATGTGCAGTTTGTGAACAAGGAAAATAAGATGGAGTATGTATGGGCTACCTCTTGGGGGGTTTCTACCCGTTTGATTGGTGCACTCATCATGACTCACTCGGATGACAACGGTTTGGTGTTGCCTCCACATCTGGCTCCGATTCAGGTAGTCATTGTTCCTATTTATAAGAGCAAAGAACAGCTCGACCTGATTGATGCTAAAGTAGCCGGTATTGTGGCTAACCTGAAAGCACTTGGCATTTCGGTGAAATATGATAACTCGGACAATAAACGTCCCGGCTTTAAATTTGCCGACTACGAGCTGAAAGGGGTGCCTGTTCGTTTGGTGATTGGTGGTCGTGACCTCGAAAACAATACCACAGAACTGATGCGTCGTGATACGCTCGAGAAAGAGACGATCTCTTGCGATGGCATCGAACCGTACATAAAGAATCTTCTCGAAGAGATTCAAGAGAATATCTTCCAAAAAGCGTTGAAGTATCGCCAAGAGAGAACCATTTCGGTGGATAGCTACGAGGAGTTTAAAGAGAAAATTGAAGAGGGCGGTTTCATCATGGCTCACTGGGATGGTACTTCTGAAACTGAAGAGAAGATCAAGGAAGAGACGAAAGCAACCATTCGCTGCATCCCCTTGGAAGGTGATAAATCACCAGGTGTATGCATGGTAACAGGCAAACCATCGGCTTGTCGTGTAGTGTTTGCACGTTCTTACTAATTACGACATACGTGATAGAGCAGCGCGGGCGATAGGAATTCAATTCTTATCGCCCGCGCTCTTTTGTAGGTAGACATCGGTGCAATCACTTCGTTTCATCGGTACTTTCATTTCGTTTCATTGGGTTGAAACAGTGGTTCCATCGGGTTGAAACAAAAGTTTCTCCGTGGTGAAACAAAAGTTTCTTCACGGTGAAACTGCACCCCTCATCGTACCTCTTATCAGAAGCTCCGGGTGCGTCAGGAAAAGTTGTTTACTCCCTTTTGTTAGTCGCCCTTGCTTTCTCTTCACTCTTGACTGTTTGCTTCTTCATTCGTTTCAACTTCCAACGATTCCAGAAGAAGAGCTCATTCCACTTATTGAAATCTTTCTTCAATATGAGGCCAATGCCCTGCGTGGTCAAATTGGTTTTCGTGTAATAACGATCGTTGGTTTCGTTGTATGCTTTCAAGCGCACTTCGCCCGAACGGTTGAGCAGCCATTCGGCTTCAAAGTCGCCCACGAAGTTTGTATTGGCCATCGGATTATCGCGATAACCGAAGTTACCGTTGATAAGCAGACGGTTGTTAAGCAACTGTGCCGAGAGAATGCCCTCGAATGTTTCCAACTCCGAAAATCCCTTGTCACCTGTACTTAAATTGGTTCCGAAGTTCCAATTGCTGTCATCGATGATTTGAGAAAGCATGTTGTTTAACTGCCCTGATAAGGTAGAGGATAACATAGAGGTCATCATGCTCGAACTCTGATTGGCATTGGCGTTGTCTTGCATATAGAATCTACCAATACCGAGCAGGTAGAGAATCTGCATGTTCATCTGCTCTTCAGTGCTGATGTAATTGCGCACCAATGCTTGTATCTCATCGCGTTCATTCGGAATTTCGATGCCTAACTTAATCGTTGGCCGCAGCAGAATTCCGGATAGGTTCATCATGCAGTTTACCCGTACGTTGGGTTGCTGAATAATGGTCGATGCCTCAGGAATCAGGTCGTTCAAGGAGGCAGATGGAACCGTGTAAGCTGCTTGAATATTGAGCATAGCATCGAGCGGTGGACCGTTGAAGGTAATGTTACTTCCGTCTTTGATGACAAAGTCTTTGCGGATGATCTCTTGCAAGCTAAACTTGTAGATACCTTGATTGATGTGATAATTGCCAAACAGCTTCACATCTCCTTTGTTGTAAAACTCTGTGCGGATGTTACCCGAACCGCGCCCACTGATGTAATCGCCTGCAATGGGGTCCATAATGATTTTCATCAAGGCATCGGGGGTCACATCTACCAAGATGTTAAGGCGGATATCTGCTTCTGATTCTTTCTCGTCGGTTAACAGCTGCGCTTGCTCATAATCGCTTTCAAGCTGAATAGAGTCGCGCAGGTTTCGATTAGGAGTTTTGTCTACGAACTTGATAAACTGATTGTTTGCAGCCGATGATACATTCCCGATAGTATAGGTAAAGGTCGTGTTACGGTTTGTTGTCATCCCTACATTCACATTGAGCCCTTGTGAGCCTCCGGTGAGCAAGGCATTTCCTGTACCGTAAACAGTTCCATAGAAGGGCATATCGGTAGACTCCTTGGTGTTCATCACCAGCATATTGTTGACATTGATATCGAAACGATAATTCATGTTGCGGAAATGCTGAAAATGAAGATAGCCGTCCATCGTGCCTGTGTGTCCTTCGAGATCTGATATGTCGATCTTATCGAACGTAATACCTGTAGGAGCTAAGTGTATGCTGTCATTGAGTGCAAACGAGGTGTTGAGAATGCCTACTTTAAGTGAAGCTTTTGTCATGACCGAACCCTCAAGGTTTAGTCCGTTAAATTTGCCATATAGGCGTACTTTGCCTGTACCTCTGCCTTGAATGTTTTGCACAATGTCTTTCATGTAAAACTCAAGGAACTTGATGTTGAGTGAGTCGGCATTAATATGCAGATCGAGCCCGCTTGCGGGTTTTAGTGGGTAGATATACCCATTGACATAGGTATTGGCATGTGTGCCGTCTTTAATGTGAGCATCCAGAAATATTCCCTCTTTCTCGTTATGCCATGCTCCATATATATTCAAATCGCCCAACAGGGCATTGTTAAAACTGAATCGTTTTATGAACAAGCGGGTGTCGAGTACGGGCTTTTTTAGTACACCGCTGGCGTAAGCCGTTCCAGTGGCATCTCCTTCAAAGTTAATATCGCTAATGTTGGCAATATCGAATACATAGCCCACATTTATCTCTTTCAAGTTAACTCGGATGGTGTCTTTTTCGCTATCAGATATGCGTCCGTTGATGCGTATGTACCGATCGAGGTGGCTGAACTGGAAGTTGTTCACGTCAATATGCCCCGAGTCTACAACGACCTGTGAGGAGTGCACCTGCCAGAGTGTATCGTTTAGGATAACGCCGGTAGGCTGTATGTCGATGGTCGCTTTTAGCAAGGACTTGTCTCCTTGTGTGCGGAAAAACTTGGCAACAGTTTCCAACTCTCCGCTATACGTAAAGGCAGCGTTGTTACCCCAGTTTATGGTTGTAGTAAGTTGGTCGTCTTTGGCTTGTGTGTTGAGCGAAACATTGACAGCACCGTCCTTTTTCATGTTGGTAAATCGCGCATGTGCCCGAAACTGGTCTAAGGGGTTCTCGCAGATGAACAATCCCGATTCGATAAATAAATTATTGTATTGAAGGTGTGGAAAATAACCCTCTATGCGCAAACGCTGTGCAGCATCATTGAAGTATCCTTTGATGGTAGAGTGAGTGTAGATTTTCAATGGAATATCGAACACGGTCGAAAGAACGTCTGTATTGTAGATATTGATGTCGAAATTAAAATTGTTGAGTGCTTGTACTTTTTTCTTTTGAGGAGGAATAAGCGAAGGCACGTAGCGTTGCATGATGTTCATTACACTGGCAGGCAGGGTGCGAAAGAGGAAATTCCCTTCGATATCGGCTGTGATAAACTCGGAAGTGAGTTTTAGTCGGTTTTTGTCGCCCGGGTGAGTAGCCGATATATTGAGATTTCTCATGAAATACTCCTTCTCGGGCGTTTCAAAACGAAAGCTGTCGACATTGATTTCGCCCACCATCCGATCTATGCTACCCCCAGTGAAGTTAGCTTTTATTTTGACCGAGAACTCGGCATTTTCGTACTTCGAAGTGAGGTGCAGGTTGTGTGGACGGACTTTAGTAACTTCGGCCAGAAAGTTGAATGTCGGTACTTTATCAGTAAGATTAACACTACCATTGACCAACACAGAGCCGTTTACATCATTTATGGCAGCCTTTCCGCTGAACCCTCCTCGGATGTATTCTCCGTCGAGTGTAATGTTTTCATAGGTATAGTTGCTGTATTCGATGGCAGCAATGAGCCCTTTCAACACAATAGTAGGGCGCTGGTTATCGTGATGCCTGCCTTGCACATTGAGGTTGAAAGTAGTTTTCCCCAGCTTTTCGTCATTTAAGAGTTTACCTAATCCGAAATTCTCTGTTTTTACTCCTCCCGAGTACGAAAATATGCCTTTAGCCTTGTCGGAACTTAGCTTTAGGTCTGTTCGAATGGAGCCAATATCTGTTCGGAGCAAACCGTAAGTAACCAGATCGGTAAAGTAACCAGATATTTCGCCGCTGTAAGAGACGTCGCCCAGCTTGGCTAAAATAGGAGGAACTCCGTTGTAATTCTGACTAAGGTTGCGTACTAAGAAGCCAATTCCCTCTTCGCTGGCAGAGAGGTGAGAGAGATTGCCGAATATATACGTGCTTTGCGGATGCGACAAATCTTGCAGGGTGGCATCGCCCATTAGCTGAAAGTGTCTTCCATCTGTTATTTCAAGCTTGGAGCAGTTGAGCTGATTAACGGTTCCGCTCACATCGAGTCCCAACTCAATCTTCTCTTTGAAGTTCGAGAGCATCGGTACAAAGGGAGAGAGATCCTTGAGCGTTATGTGTGAAGGTAATGTGCGAAAAGAGAAGTGCACTTGATCGGCAAACTGTTTGAATGAACCCAAACTGTCATAGTGCAGGTGTATGGTATCCATTTGCAGTGCAGTGCCGGGCAGGTCAATCTTAAAGTTATCAATGTGCATGTTCTTGTCATTGGCTACCAACTTCAGCGTAAGCTTTTTGAGTATGAAACCCGATCCTTCTTCTACGCTTAGTCGTTTAATGGAGGCGTTGACCGAATCGGTTTGCAAGGCTTTGAGAGAGATGTTGGCAATAATGTTCTGCAGCTTTACGTGCTGCGGATTGAATCTTCCCGGAGTTTCGGCTTCTGAAAGTATATCGTAGGTTAGCCTGCCACGGCGCATAAGAATAGAGTTGATGCGTAGATCAATTCTACTTTTAGTCTTTATACTATCTTTCGAAGCAAATGCGTCGAGTAAGAACTGAAAGTTGGGTTTTGAATCGGGTGTTTGTTTATTCAAGCTGATGTTGAAACCAAATAGCTGCACGCTGCTGATTGCAATTTTTCCTTTAATGAGTGCAAGGATATCAAACTTTGCCGAAAGCCGGGTTATCTTCAGCATCTCTTTACCCGAGGGGTCGTTGAGTAACGTATTATCAATGATAATGCGATTGAGCAACCCAATATCTATCTTACCAATAGATAGTTGTGTACCCATTATCTGCGATAGTTCTTTGGCTACCAATGCAGTTGTTTTTTGCTGAATATAAGGGATATTCAGCAGAACAATGGTTCCGATATACACTCCAAGTATAATACCTACGACCAAGCGTACAATCTTCTTCAGCGTTCTGATATGCGGTTACTTTAATTTAGCCAACAAAAATATAAAATAATACGTTATGAATCCTACTTTTATCATTACTTTTGTATCGTTTAAACATTAAAAAGATATGAGTACGATAATTCTTGGAATAGAATCTTCTTGTGATGACACGTCGGCAGCCGTTATCAAGGATGGTTATTTGCTGTCGAATGTAGTGTCCGGTCAGGCGGTTCACGAAGCATATGGTGGTGTGGTGCCCGAGCTAGCCTCGCGCGCTCATCAGCAAAACATTGTTCCGGTAGTGCATGAAGCACTGAAACGAGCCGGAGTAACGAAAGAGCAATTGAGCGCAATAGCTTTTACAAGAGGTCCTGGACTGATGGGCTCATTGCTGGTCGGAGTTTCATTTGCCAAAGGATTTGCTCGTTCTCTTGGCATTCCGTTGATTGACGTTAATCACCTGACCGGACATGTCTTAGCTCACTTTATTAAAGAAGAGGGTGAGGCGAATATTCAACCTGAATTTCCTTTCCTTTGCTTGTTGGTGTCGGGAGGTAATTCTCAAATTGTGTTAGTGAAAGCTTACAATGATATGGAGATTCTGGGGCAGACTATTGATGATGCAGCAGGCGAAGCCATTGATAAATGTTCCAAGGTTATGGGACTGGGTTATCCGGGTGGCCCGATTATTGATAAGCTGGCCCGACAAGGAAATCCAAGAGCATACGCTTTTAACAAGCCGCACATACCGGGTTTGGATTATAGCTTCAGTGGTTTAAAGACCTCTTTCCTTTATTCGCTGCGCGACTGGATGAAAGATGATCCCGATTTCATTGAGCATCATAAGGAAGACTTGGCAGCTTCGCTGGAAGCTACCGTAGTCGATATCTTGATGGACAAACTGCGAAAAGCTGCTAAGCAATATGAAATCAATGAAATAGCTGTTGCAGGAGGTGTATCGGCCAATAACGGGTTGCGTAATTCGTTTCGAGAGCACGCTGCACAATATGGCTGGAATATATATATACCTAAATTTGGATTTACAACCGATAATGCGGCTATGATTGCCATTACGGGAGCTTTTAAGTACCAAGATAAGGATTTTTGCGACATAGACCTTCCGGCCTATTCTCGCGTTACCCTTTAACTCTCTAAATGTATCATTGAAAAATTGAATTCATGTTTGCTGAAATAATAACCATTGGCGATGAGCTCTTGATCGGACAAGTTATTGATACTAACTCTGCTTGGATGGGCAGAGAGTTAAATAAAGTCGGTATTGAGGTCATTCGCGTTGTTTCTGTACGTGATCGTTCAGAGGAAATAATCGATGCCGTAGACTCTGCAATGAAGAGGGCAGATGTTGTGCTTATGACGGGTGGATTAGGTCCCACTAAAGATGATATAACAAAACAGACACTCTGTAACTATTTTCATACTGAACTGGTGTTTGATGAAGCCGTTTTTGAGAATGTAAAGCGAGTTTTGTCGAGAGGAGTTCCCATGAATGCGCTTAATCAAAGCCAAGCGTTGGTGCCCAAAGATTGTTTGGTCATAAACAATAGAGTAGGTAGTGCTTCGATAAGCTGGTTCGAACGAAACAACAAGGTACTGGTCTCTATGCCGGGAGTTCCGCAAGAAATGACTACAGTGATGAGTGAAGAGATTATCCCTCGTTTGTGTAAGAAGTTTCGAACAGATGCTATCGTGCATAAAACCTATACGGTAAAGAATCACCCCGAATCCGTGCTTGCCCAAGAGTTGGAGTCGTGGGAGGTCAGCTTGCCTCAAGCTATAAAATTAGCCTATCTGCCTAAGCTGGGTCTAATCCGCTTGCGGTTGACCGGACGTGGAGAACACGGGCAGGAAGAGCGCATAAAGTTGTTGATGGACCAAGAGGGTGCTCGTTTGAAAGCGATATTGGGAGATGACGTTATTGATGAAAACGATGTTCCGTTAGAAAAAGCTGTCGGCGACTTACTGAGAAAACGAAAGGCAACACTATCAACCGCAGAAAGCTGTACAGGGGGGAGTATTGCTGCTCGATTAACATGTGTTCCGGGAAGTTCTGATTACTTCAAAGGGAGCATTGTGGCTTATGCCAATGAAGTGAAGGTAAATGTGTTGCAGGTATCTCCTCAAACATTGGAAGAACAGGGAGCGGTGAGCCGGCAAACGGTAATTGAAATGGTGAAAGGTGCGATGAATACGCTTAAAACCGATTGTGCAATAGCAACTTCCGGTATCGCCGGACCAGGAGGAGGAACCGATGAAAAGCCGGTAGGAACTGTATGGATTGCTGCTGCTTATAAGGGCGAAATACGTACGATGAAACAGGAATCTAATCGAGGACGCGAGATGAATGTAGAGCGAGCAGGCAATAATGCCTTGTTGCTTCTTCTTGAGCTGTTGAAATGAATAAATATTGCTGTTTCATAACGAATTATTTTAGTGATTACTTGTTTTGTATCTATAAAAGTGCTTACTTTGCGCTCTGTTTGAAATAAGTATAGATAAAAACTATAAAAATAAGATAGAAATGTCGAAGATTTGTCAGATTACCGGAAAAAAAGCCATGATTGGCAACAATGTTTCACACTCAAAGAGAAAAACTAAAAGGACCTTTGATTTGAACTTGTTTAAGAAGAAATTCTACTATGTAGAACAAGAATGTTGGATCAGCCTTAGCCTTTGTGCTAACGGTCTGCGTTGTATTAATAAAAAAGGACTTGATGCTGCTCTGAGTGATGCTGTAGCTAAAGGTTATTGTGATTGGAAAACTATTAAAGTAATCGGATAACGTAGAGGAGAAACAACTATGGCAAAGAAAGCAAAAGGTAATAGAGTACAGGTGATTCTGGAATGCACAGAGCACAAAGATAGCGGTATGCCGGGAACTTCTCGTTATATCACTACCAAGAATAGAAAAAATACTACCGAGAGATTAGAGATGAAAAAATACAACTCTGTTTTGAAGAGAGTAACAGTACATAAAGAAATTAAATAATAGTATAACCCATGGCAAAGAAAGTAGTAGCAAGTTTGCACGAAGGCGCTAATAAAGAGGGCCGTTCTTACACTAAGGTTATCAAAATGGTTAAATCTCCGAAAACTGGAGCTTACATTTTTGATGAACAAATGGTTCCTAACGAAAAAGTACAAGACTTTTTTAAGAAATAATAGGGTTGTAGTTATGCTATAATCGACAAAGTCCTCTCATTGAAAACCAATGAGAGGACTTTTTTTATGCCTTTTACAAAACTTTTTCATTACTTTGTTCTATCTTTGTAGCATAAAGTACATTACAAACAATAGTCATCATGGGATTTTTTAGTTTTTTCTCAAAAGAAAAGAAGGAAACTTTAGATAAAGGATTGTCTAAGACCAAAGAAAGCGTATTCAGTAAGATTGCTCGTGCGGTGGCGGGTAAGTCTAAGGTGGACGACGAAGTATTAGATAATCTGGAAGAAGTGCTCATCACTTCGGATGTGGGCGTAGAAACAACACTGAAAATTATTAAACGGATAGAAAAACGTGCAGCCGATGATAAATACGTAAATGCACAGGAACTCAACACCATTCTTCGTGATGAAATAGCTGCACTGCTCACCGAAAACAATTCGGACGATGTGGCTGATTTTGATGTGCCGGTTGAGAAAAAACCGTATGTAATTATGGTAGTAGGTGTGAATGGAGTCGGGAAAACGACCACAATAGGGAAGTTGGCTTATCAGTTTAAAAAAGCAGGTAAGTCAGTTTATTTGGGCGCTGCCGATACCTTTCGGGCAGCAGCTGTTGAACAATTGGTTATTTGGGGCGAAAGAGTAGGTGTACCCGTGGTTAAACAGAAGATGGGTTCTGACCCAGCCTCGGTTGCTTTTGATACATTAAATTCTGCAGTGACAAATAACGCAGATGTAGTTATTATTGATACAGCCGGACGCTTGCACAACAAAGTAGGCTTAATGAACGAATTGACGAAAATTAAGAACGTAATGAAGAAAGTAGTGCCTGATGCGCCTAACGAGGTGTTGTTGGTGCTAGATGGTTCTACCGGACAAAACGCATTCGAACAAGCTAAGCAGTTCACATTGGCTACTGAAGTTTCGGCTTTGGCTATTACCAAATTGGATGGAACGGCCAAGGGTGGTGTTGTTATCGGCATATCAGATCAATTCAAGATTCCGGTAAAGTATATTGGATTGGGTGAAGGAATGGAAGACTTGCAGGTTTTCCGTAAAAAAGAGTTTGTTGATTCACTATTTGGAGAAAACGCATGAAAAGAAAAAAAATAGATATAATTACGCTGGGATGCTCGAAAAACTTGGTTGATTCGGAGCAGTTAATACGCCAGCTCGAAGAGGTGGGTTATGATGTGACTCATGATCCCGAAAAACCTGTCGGTGAGATTGCAGTAATTAACACCTGTGGTTTTATTGGTGATGCAAAAGAGGAGTCTATCAATATGATTCTGGAGTTTGCTCAAGAGAAAGAAGAGGGTAATCTTGAAAAGCTATACGTAATGGGGTGTCTATCTGAGCGTTACTTGAAGGAGTTGGCTGTCGAGATTCCACAGGTCGATAAGTTTTATGGTAAGTTTAACTGGAAGGAGTTGTTGCAGGATTTAGGAAAGGCCTATCATCAAGAACTACAAATTGAACGAACGCTGACAACCCCAAAGCATTATGCGTACCTGAAAATATCAGAAGGTTGCGATCGGAAATGCTCGTATTGTGCTATTCCAATCATCACTGGTCGTCATGTATCTCGTCCGATGGATGAGATTGTAGACGAAGTGAAGTACCTTGTATCACAAGGAGTGAAAGAGTTTCAAGTGATTGCTCAAGAACTGACCTATTATGGTATCGATTTGTATAAAAAACAAATGCTTCCCGAACTATTGGAGCGTATTTCAGATATTCCGGGTGTAGAATGGATTCGCTTGCATTATGCTTATCCGGCGCACTTTCCTACGGACTTATTCCGTGTTATGCGCGAACGCGACAATATTTGCAAGTACATGGATATCGCTTTGCAGCATATCAGTGACAATATGTTAGATCGTATGCGACGTCAAGTCAATAAAGAAGAGACTTATAGGCTCATCGAGCAATTTCGTCGAGAAGTGCCCGGTATTCATATTCGTACGACGTTGATGGTAGGTCATCCGGGCGAAACAGAAGCTGATTTTGAAGAACTGAAAGAGTTTGTTCGCACGGTTCGTTTCGATAGAATGGGAGCTTTTACGTATTCAGAGGAAGAGGGTACCTATTCTGCCGCACAGTATGAGGACGAAATACCTCAGGAAGTAAAGCAAGCCCGACTAGATGAATTGATGACTATCCAGCAGGGAATATCGGCAGAAGTAAGCGCTTCCAAAGTTGGATTACAGATGAAAATAATGGTTGACCGTATTGAAGGCGACTATTATATTGGACGTACAGAATTTGACTCTCCCGAAGTGGATCCTGAAGTGTTGATTTCAGCTGCTGACCAAACATTAATTTTGGGTAATTTTTATCAGGTAGAGATTGTTGATTCGGATGATTTTGATCTTTTTGCTAAGATAATATAAGACAAAAATGAATAATAAGGAGTTTACTTCGGAGCTTGCGCGTAGATTGGGATATACTACTAAGGATACATCTGAGCTAATTGTGTCTGTACTGTCTGAAATGACTCAACAGCTACAGGAAGGGAATGTAGTAACCATACAAAGTTTTGGTTCTTTTGAAGTGAAAAAGAAAGCTGAACGAATCTCTATGAATCCCACAACGAAGCAACGGATGCTTGTTCCTCCGAAGTTAGTTCTGGCATACCGACCAAGTGGGGCGCAAAAGGATAAGTTTAAATAAAGGCTTTTACTATGAATGAGAAATTTTATATGCAGGATCTTGTAAACCTATTAGCCGTTAAGCACAGCATGGATAAAAAGGATGCAGATGCCTTTGTTAGGGAGTTCTTTCTACTAATAGAAGAAGCACTTGGAAATGATAGGTATGTGAAAATTAAAGGATTAGGGACTTTTAAACTGATTGACGTTGATAGTCGTGAAAGTGTTAACGTAAATACAGGTGAACGTTTTCAAATACAAGGTCACACGAAAGTTTCTTTTACTCCGGATGCTGCGTTGCGTGATATTATAAATAAGCCTTTCGCTCATTTTGAAACGGTTGTTTTGAATGAAAACACTGTTTTAGAAGATACTCCTATCGATGAACAGGATGACGAGTTGGATGATGAGACTGAGAGAGTACGGGGGTCCTCTTTGGTTGCTGAAACACCAACAGCAGACACTGAGGAAGAATTGGCCGATCTACAGGCATCTGTCGTAGAAGCAGAAGTAGATAATGATATTATTGTTGCTACTGAACAGAAAGAGAACGAGTTCGATAAAACGGAATCGTCTGAAAATGTGTTAGATATACAACTGGATGTTAGAAAAAAGAGAGAGTTGACTGCTGAAGAAATTATAGCGTTTGAACTCCAAAAGACGGCTTCATTGCTAAAGAGTGCTGCTCCTAAGGATGAGCATGTGTTGTCTCAGCCCGCACAACTACCTCCTAAGTCTATTCAAGAGCCCCATTCTAAAAATAATTCTTCCATATCTTATCTCGCAGCGATTGTATTCTTTACATTGTTACTTTGTGGTGGTGCAATATTGTTTATGTACTATCCAGACCTATTCTCGTCGAACACAAGTAAAGAGATTGCACCAGTTGCTATTGCTCAACGATTAACAGAGACAACCCTTTTGGACACAATAGTTTCTACGAAAGATACTGTTTCCGAAAGTGTATCTACAGTAAATACTGAGGTTGTTGAACTATCAAAGAAAGAAACTGTATCGAAAAAAGAAGCAAGAACCGTTGAAAAAACTGAAGGGTCAGTAAAGCCCGATTCTTTGGCTTATAAGATTGTGGGTACCAAAGCGACTCACGTAGTAGAAGAGGGTGAAACGTTGACTCGTGTGTCGTTGCGATTCTATGGAGCAAAGGCTTTCTGGCCCTATATCGTAAAACACAACTTAGACATTATAAAGAATCCCGACAATGTACCTTTTGGCACGAAGTTGAAAATACCCGAGCTTGTTAAGAAATAGCTTACTCACTACCCGAATATATTCGACAACATATATTCGGGTAATGCCTATCAATGCCATTGTACGTTGTCGAACTGTTGCACAACTATTAAACCATATAAAAGTACCTTAATCTAAAGGTTTCGAATTGTTTTTTAATGAAAATTAATTGCAATCGTTAATTATATGATGTACTTTTGGGACAAATTAAAAAGCCTTACAACAATCAGAAGGCAATCAATTTTGTGGTAATCAAATAATATAATATTAAGTATTTATGGCTGAATCAATTGACATCCGCGAACTGAACGAGCGGATTGAAAGACAGAGTGCTTTCGTTACCAATCTAACCGCAGGCATGGACCAAGTTATTGTTGGTCAAAGACATTTGGTTGAATCGCTACTCATCGGGCTACTTTCCGACGGACACGTATTACTCGAAGGTGTTCCGGGATTGGCGAAAACATTAGCAATTAAGACCTTGGCTTCGTTGATTCATGCGAAGTACAGTCGTATTCAATTTACCCCCGATTTATTACCTGCCGATGTCGTTGGAACGATGGTATATAGTCAAAAAGATGAATCTTTTCAGATTAAGAAAGGTCCTATCTTTGCAAACTTTGTATTAGCCGATGAAATAAACCGTGCGCCTGCCAAAGTGCAAAGTGCACTATTAGAGGCTATGCAAGAGCGTCAAGTAACGATTGGCAAAGAAACATTTCTTCTACCCGAGCCTTTCTTAGTACTAGCTACCCAAAACCCCATAGAACAAGAGGGAACATACCCGCTTCCGGAAGCCCAGGTAGACCGCTTCATGTTGAAGGTGGTGATTGATTATCCGAAGTTTGAAGAAGAGAAATTGATTATTCGCCAGAACATCAATGGAGTAAAATTCGAAGTGAAGCCCATTTTGAAAGCAGAAGAGATATTGGAAGCTCGTAAAGTGGTTCGTCAAGTGTATCTGGATGAGAAAATTGAACGTTACATTGTTGATATCGTATTTGCTACACGTTATCCTCAAAAGTATGATCTCAAAGAACTAACAGATATGATCAGTTTTGGTGGTTCACCTCGCGCATCTATCAACCTGGCATTGGCTGCTCGTACCTATGCGTTCATCAAACGCCGCGGCTATGTCATTCCGGAAGATGTACGAGCTGTTGCACATGATGTGTTGCGTCATCGCATCGGCTTGACTTATGAAGCTGAAGCTAACAACATGACTTCAGACGAAATTATCAGCAAGATTCTTAACAAAATTGAAGTGCCTTAATCTGCATTGAGAATGAATACTCCTCAATTATCAATCTTCAATTCTCCATATGGAAACAAGTGAACTATTAAAGAAGGTTCGTCAAATTGAAATAAAGACGCGCGGACTGTCCAACAATATCTTTGCAGGTCAGTATCATACGGCCTTCAAGGGTAGGGGTATGGCCTTTTCCGAAGTGCGTGAATACCAGTTTGGTGATGATATTCGTGACATTGACTGGAATGTGACGGCCCGCTTCAATAAACCTTATATTAAAGTTTATGAAGAAGAGCGTGAATTAACCGTGATGTTGATGGTCGATGTTTCCGGTAGCTTAGAGTTTGGTACAGTTAAACAACTCAAGAAAGACATGCTAACAGAGATTGCCGCAACACTGGCCTTCTCTGCTATTCAAAACAATGATAAGATTGGTGTGATCTTCTTCTCGGATCGAATAGAAAAGTTTATTCCACCTAAGAAAGGACGTAAACACATTCTTTTTATTATTCGTGAGCTGATTGATTTTAAGCCCGAAAGTCGTCGAACCAATATACGTTTGGCACTGGAGTACTTGACCAATGTCATGAAGAGAAGGTGTACAGCATTTATGTTGTCGGACTTTATCGATCAAGAAAGCTTCAAAAACGCTTTAACCATTGCTAATCGTAAACACGATATTGTAGCTCTGCAGATTTATGACAGACGGGTGTCCGAACTTCCTTCCATAGGATTGATGCGCATAAAAGATGCAGAAACCGGGCACGAACAGTGGATAGACACCTCGTCAAAGGCAGTGCGCCGCGCTCATCGCGACTGGTGGATGAATAAACAAGAACAACTCAGTGAAACCTTCACCAAAAGCAATGTTGACTCTGTATCGGTGCGTACGGATGAAGATTATGTAAGAGCATTGTTGAATTTGTTTGCTAAACGAAATTAACGGAAAATAGTAAGATGAATAGAACTATAATTCTGATAACCTGGTTACTTTTATCATCGAGCAGACTGTTTGCACAGTCTGTTACGGTCGAAGCAAAGATTGATTCATTGCAGATTCTCATTGGTGAGCAAGCAAAGATACAATTGCAAGTGGCGATGGATGCAAAGCAACGGGCCGTTTTTCCTGTGTTTACGGATACGTTGGTGCGTGGAGTGGAGGTCGTTGAAACGGCTAAGCCCGATACGCAATATTTAAATGATCGTCAACGATTGCTCATCACGCAGGAATATACCGTAACTTCTTTCGATTCAGCTTTATACTATCTGCCACCTATGACTGTAACTGTGGATGATAAAGCATATCAAACAAAGGCGTTAGCGTTGAAGGTCTACTCCATACCGGTTGATACGCTGAATCCTGATCAGTTCTTTAGTCAGAAAGGTGTGATGAAAGTTCCTTTTGTATGGGCAGATTGGTATGGATTGCTTGCTTGTGCGTTTCTGATATTTCCATTGACCGCATTACTCATTTACTTCGTTATACGTGTACGAGATAATAAACCCATTATTCGTAAGGTAAAGATAGAACCAAAACTACCTCCTTATCAAATGGCGATGAAGGAATTTGAACGCATCAAAAACGAAAAGATATGGCAAAAAGGGCGTCCGAAGGATTATTACACAGAACTTACTGAGACCATTCGTACGTATATAAAAGAACGGTTTGCTTTCAATGCGCTCGAAATGACTTCTTCTGAAATCATCGATAAGCTAATGGAAATCAGAGATAAAGAAGCCATTGCTGACCTGAAAAATCTTTTTCAGACCGCCGATTTAGTGAAGTTTGCTAAACATGATCCTCAAATGAATGAGAATGATGCTAACTTGATTAGCGCTATTGAATTTATTAATGAGACCAAACAGCTTGAAGAAGAAAATACGAAGCCCCAACCTACGGAAATGACAATCATTGAAAAACGTTCGTTGCGTACTAAAGTGTTACTTATTGCTGGAATTGTATTACTCTCGGCAGCACTGGTTGGAACTTTTATATATATAGGAACACAGCTATACGACCTCTTGGCATAATTATAAGAAGAATTTGAATCGTTACTTAGTTAAATCGTAAAAAGATGGTTTTTGCCAATATTGAATATTTGTTTTTGTTACTGTTGCTTATACCTTATATTGCATGGTATATTCTTAAACAGAAGAAAAGTGAAGCTTCGCTTCAAATTTCAGATGCAAGAGTTTATGCGCATTCACCAAAAAGCTATAAGAACTACTTGTTGCATGTGCCTTTTACACTGCGCATGTTGGCATTGATACTACTTATAGTTGTACTTGCTCGTCCGCAAACAACCGATAACTGGCAGAATAGCGAAATTGAAGGTATTGATATCATGTTGGCTATTGACGTATCTACCAGTATGTTGGCCGAAGATTTAAAGCCAAATCGGCTGGAAGCTGCGAAAGACGTAGCAGCCGAGTTTATCAATGGCCGCCCCAATGACAACATCGGTATTACACTGTTTGCCGGCGAAAGTTTTACGCAATGTCCTCTTACGGTAGATCATGCTGTATTGTTGAACCTGTTTCAAAGCATTAAATGCGGTATCATCGAAGATGGAACGGCAGTAGGTATGGGGGTTGCCAATGCAGTAAGCCGACTCAAAGACAGCAAGGCGAAGTCAAAAGTGATCATCCTGTTGACCGATGGTACAAACAACAAAGGAGATATCTCGCCTTTAACGGCTGCTGAAATAGCTAAAAGCTTTGGAATTCGCGTATACACCATCGGTGTAGGTACAAATGGCATGGCACCCTATCCATATCCGGTAGGAAATACCGTTCAATACATTAATGTACCTGTCGAAATCGATGAAAAAACGTTGACTGAGATTGCTGGAACGACAGACGGAAACTATTTTCGTGCTACTAGTAACTCGAAGTTAAAAGAGGTGTATGCCGAAATAGACAAACTTGAAAGAACAAAGTTAAACGTAAAAGAATACAGCAAGCGCCAGGAAGAGTATCGCTGGTTTGCTCTGGCTGCTTTCTTATGTATATTACTTGAGGTACTATTACGTAACTCTATATTGAAAAAGATACCTTAATTATAGATTGTAAATCGATAAATAGCAAAGAAGATGTTTCGATTTGAAGAAATTACCTATTTATACTTGTTGCTGTTATTGCCATTGCTGGCAGCTTTTTACTTGTATTCTAATTATAAGAGAAGAAAAGCTATCAGACTCTTTGGCGATCCGCAACTGATGGCGCAATTAATGCCCAGTGTTTCTAAATATCGTCCCGACGTAAAGTTTTGGTTAGTATTTGTAGCTATTGCCTTGTTTGCCCTATTATTGGCACGTCCGCAATTCGGATCTAAACTGGAAACGGTGAAGCGCAAAGGGGTAGAGGTGATTATCGCACTGGATATTTCAAACTCTATGCTGGCACAAGATGTACAACCCAGTCGTTTGGAAAAGGCTAAGATGTTGGTTTCTAAACTTGTTGATGGAATGGAGAATGACAAAATAGGACTGATCGTATTTGCCGGAGATGCTTTTACGCAGCTACCCATTACCAGTGATTATATTTCGGCGAAGATGTTTCTTGAATCGATTAATCCTTCATTGATATCCAAACAGGGAACAGCTGTCGGTGCTGCAATTGATTTAGCTACACGTAGCTTTACACCCCAAGAAGGAGTAGGGCGAGCTGTTGTTTTGATCACAGATGGTGAGAACCATGAAGGCGGAGCGGTTGAAGCCGCTAAGGCAGCTGCCGAAAAGGGTATTCAAGTCAACGTACTGGGAGTTGGTTTGCCCGGTGGCGCGCCCATTCCGATTGAAGGTACAAATGACTTTCGTCGCGATGGTGATGGAAACGTCATCGTAACTCGTTTAAACGAGGCCATGTGTCAGCAAATTGCAGCCGATGGAAAAGGAATATATGTGCGGGTAGATAATACGAATTCAGCACAAAAAGCTATAGGTCAGGAGATTAATAAGATGGCAAAAACTGATGTAGAATCTAAGGTTTACACCGAATACAACGAGCAGTTTCAATCAGTTGCATGGATTATTCTACTCTTGTTGCTGGCTGAGTTGTTGATATTGAACCGTAAGAATCCATTGTTTAAGAACATTCACCTGTTCTCTAATAAAAAGTAATTATGAGGGGAAGTAACTATATATTTTTTATCTCATTTCTGTTGCTGACAACGGGAGTATCGGCGCAGAAGGCAGAACGTGATTATATCCGTAAGGGTAATCGATTGTTTAATGATAGTGTGTTTGTTGATGCTGAAATATGCTACCGCAAAGCGATTGAAGCCAATCCGGGTTCGACTCTATCCATGTATAATCTTGGAAACACGTTGTCTCAACAGCAGAAGTTTAAAGAGGCGATGGAACAATATGTATCGGCCGGTAAAATTGAAAAGGATAAGACGAAACTCGCCTCTATTTATCACAACATGGGGGTATTGTTTCAAGCTGCAAAAGATTATGCTAAAGCAGTAGATGCCTATAAACTGTCGTTACGCAATAACCCGAAAGATGATGAAACGCGCTATAACTTAGCGTTGGCACAAAAGCTTTTAAAAGATCAGCAACAGAATCAAGATCAAAACGAAGATCAAAATAAAGAGGATCAAAAAAAACAAGAAGAGCAACAAGACAAAGAGAAACAGAAAGACGAAGATAAAAAGGATCAGCAGCAGCCACCTAAGCCCGAGAAGAAAGAGAATGAAATGTCTAAAGAGAATGCAGAGCAACTATTAAAATCGGTTATGCAGGATGAAAAAGATGTTCAAGATAAAGTGAAGAAGCAGCAAGTAATGCAAGGAGGACGCCTTGAAAAAGATTGGTAATAAAAAACATAGATGATAAAAACTTCAGAAGAGATGAGAAAGTTGATTTTCTTATTGATAGCAGTGATGACAGTGAACCTCTCGGCTTGGGCCGACGAAAAGGTATCTTTCACTGCATCAGCACCCGATGCAGTTGCAATAGGTGACCAGTTCAGGTTATCTTATACAGTGACTACGTCAAAGATACGGGATTTTCGGGCACCATCTATCAAAGGATTTGATGTGTTGATGGGGCCAAGTCGCTCGCAACAAAGTAGTACCCAGATTGTAAATGGTAATGTTACTTCTACAAATAGCATTACGTTTACCTATATCTTAATGGCTACTACCGAGGGTAGCTTCACCCTTCCGGGGGCAACCATCACGGCAGATGGTGACCAAATGGTTTCTAATTCGTTGAAAATAAAAGTACTGCCGGCAGATGCTGATGCAGGTGCTTCTGCAGGTAGCGGTGGTCAAAGTGGCAATGCCAATAATCGTGCATCCTCCGGTTCTTCCATATCAAACCAAGACTTGTTTATTACAGCAACTGCCAGTAAAACAAATGTATATGAACAAGAAGCTTTTCTGTTAACTTTCAAAATTTACACCAGAGAGTCTCAGTTGCGTTTTGATAATGTGAAACTTCCTGATTTTAAAGGATTCCACTCACAAGAAATTGAAATGCCGGCTAATGCGAAATGGACTCAGGAGCATTACAAAGGTCGGAATTACAATACGACCGTATATCGTCAGTTTGTACTGTTTGCCCAGCAATCGGGTAAATTGGTTATTGAACCCGCTCGCTTTGATGCATCTGTAGCTAAGGCAGTTCAATCAGCCGATCCGTTTGATGCGTTCTTCAATGGAGGTAGCAATTATGTCGAAGTCAAGAAAGCTCTTTTAACGCCTAAAATTACAATTGATGTAAATGCCCTTCCAACCGGAAAACCTACTAACTTTTCCGGTGGAGTAGGAGAGTTCAGTATCAGCTCTTCTATCAATAGTAAAGAGGTGAAAACCAATGATGCTATCACTATCAAATTAATCATATCCGGTACCGGTAACCTAAAACTTATAACTAATCCTGATATTAAGTTTCCTGAAGATTTCGAAGTATATGATCCTAAAGAGGATAATCAAGTTCGTTTGACCAAGGAAGGGTTATCTGGAAGTAAAGTTATTGAATATCTTGCTATTCCAAGACACGCAGGTACATTCAAAATACCCGGCGTTTCATTTAGCTATTTTGATATTAAATCCAAGTCTTACAAAACGTTACAGACAGAAGGCTATGAGGTAAAAGTAGAGAAAGGAGCTGGTAATGCAGATCAGGTCATTGCTAATTTTACAAACAAAGAAGACTTGAAAGTACTGGGTGAAGACATCCGCTATATCAAAATAAATGAGGTAACCTTAAAAACGAAGGGTGATTTCTTCTATGGATCGCTACTTTACTGGCTGTTTTATGTTATTCCAGGTATTGCATTTCTTGTCTTTCTTATTGTATACCACAAGCAAGCTGCCGAAAATGCCAATGTAGCCAAAATGCGTACAAGAAAAGCCAATAAAGTGGCTGTTAGACGGATGAAACTTGCAGGAAAACTTCTTTCAGAGAATAAAAAAGAAGCGTTCTATGACGAAGTACTCAAAGCATTATGGGGATATATTAGTGATAAATTGAATATTCCGTTATCTCGCTTGTCGAAAGATAACGTAGAGGAAAAATTAAACAACTTTGGTGTAGATGAAGAACTAATCCAAGATTTCTTAAACGCTTTAAACGAGTGTGAGTTTGCACGTTTTGCCCCTGGTGACGAGAGTCAGGCTATGGATAAGGTATACTCGGATTCTATGGAAGTGATGAGTAAAATGGAAAACTCAATCAAACGCTAAATCAGAAGGACTTACATTATGAAAAAAATATTTATTTTCACATTGACTTTGTTAGTTGCAGTCGTAGCTTTCGGTCAAGACTCATTAGCTGTAGATTCAGTTCGAGCTGTTTCTGCCAACTCTGCTGCTGCTCATGCCAACTTCTCTGCTGCTAAACTGGAAGATGCAACTAAGGCCGAAGGTGACAGTGCTTACATGAAAAACGACTACACATCAGCCATTCATATTTATGAGGCACTGTTAAATAAAGGAGAAGCAGCTGAAATCTATTACAATCTCGGGAATAGTTATTATAAAACAGGTGAAATAGCTAAAGCTATCTTAAACTACGAGCGTGCCTTGCTGCTTCAGCCAGGCAATGGCGATATACGCACTAATCTAGATGTAGCTCGCTCAAAAACCATTGATAAAGTAGAGTCTGTCCCAGAAATATTCTTTGTTTCCTGGACGAAAGGATTGATTAATAGTATGAGTGTAGATGCATGGGCCAATTGCGGCATAATTTTCTTTATTTTACTCATTATTTCGCTCTATTTTTTCATTTTCTCTCATGTGGTTGTACTTAAAAAAACAGGCTTTATAGCTGGGTTACTGTTTTTGATGTTCACGATTTTGACTAATGTATTTGCTATGCAACAGAAAGATGCTTTATTAAATCGCGATAGTGCTATTGTAATGAATCCCAGTGTAACCATAAGAAGCACTCCCAACGATAGTGGAACTACTTTATTTATCCTTCACGAGGGTAGTAAAGTAACTATTAAAGACAATTCGATGAAAGAGTGGAAAGAAATTCGTTTAGAAGACGGTAAAGTAGGGTGGCTACCAGCTTCTTCCATCGAGATCATATAAATACTGACATTCTTCGTCCTAACTTAAAGTCCCGAATAATAGATAATTATCTAATCTTTCGGGACTTCTTTCATCTTATTGCTCACAAAATAAAGCTTTTGCGAAAATTACAAAAAATACTTGCAAATAATTTGTTTTATCTTTTATTTTTCTTAAGTTTATAGCGTGATAATGAAATCACTCAGTATTAACCATTAAATTTATCGGTCATGAGAACAATAACATTCAATGAGCTACGTAAAATTAAAGATTCATTGCCTAGTGGTAGCATGCATAGGATAGCAGATGAACTTGGTCTGAATGTAGATACTGTAAGAAATTTTTTTGGAGGTCATAACTTTAAAGAAGGAAAGAGTGTTGGAATACACCTTGAACCCGGTCCAGATGGTGGATTAGTGATGATTGATGATACTACTGTACTTGATCGAGCTTTATCGATTTTAAATGAATTAAATATGCGTATGCAAAAAGAGCAGACTACCATGTTTATACGAGCTTGATTGAAAAGATACTAGCATAATCCCAATTGATTTATAAACAATTGGGATTTCTTATTTGTTTAGTTAATTTGATGTAGATAAAAAGATGTATTATGGAAGATAAACTAGTTACTTTGGCTATTCTAACTTATACAAAAGCTCAGATATTAAAAAGTGTGCTTGAGAATGAAGGTATAGAGACCTATATTCAAAACGTAAATCAGATACAACCCGTTGTTTCGTCTGGTGTTCGTTTGCGTATAAAAGAGAGTGATCTGCCTCGTGCATTGAAAATAACTGAAAGTTCTGTGTGGCTAGCCGAGGATATAGTAGGAGACAAGTCTCCTGAAATTAATGTTGAAAATAAAAAGATACTAATCCCAGTCGATTTTTCAGGTTATTCAATGAAGGCTTGCGAATTCGGTTTTAATTTAGCAAAGACATACAAGACTGAAGTGGTTTTATTGCATGTTTATTTCACTCCGGTTTACGTATCCTCTCTACCTTATGGTGATGTGTTCAATTATCAAATAAACGACGAACAGACCATTAAAACAATTCTACAGAAAGTGCATTCTGACTTGAATGCGCTTTCAGATAAAATAAAAGCAAAGGTAGCTAACGGAGAATTTCCTGATGTAAAGTTTACCTGCGTTTTACGCGAGGGTATTCCAGAAGAAGAAATTTTACGTTATAATAAAGAACAAAGTGCTCGAATTATTATAATGGGCACTCGAGGCAAGAATCAAAAAGACATAGATCTAATAGGAAGTGTTACTGCCGAAGTTATTGATCGTAGTCGCACTACTGTTTTGGCTATTCCTGAAAACACACCATTCAAACAATTTGATGAAGTTAAGCGACTTGCTTTTATTACTAACTTTGATCAAAGAGACCTTATTGCTTTTGACTCTTTTATTAATATTTGGAAACCATTCCATTTTTCTGTATCTTTGATTTATCTAACAGATATAAAAGAAGCAAAAGATACTTGGAATGAGATCAAGTTGGCTGGTATTAAAGCGTATTTTCAAAAGCAATATCCGGAATTAAAGATAGAATACGATGTAGTGATGAATGATGATATCCTAAAGAATTTAGAGCAATACATTCAAACCAGCAAGATTGATATCATTACTCTAACTTCCTATAAACGGAATATATTTGCTCGATTATTCAATCCAGGAATTGCTAGAAAAATGTTATTCCATTCTGATACACCATTATTGGTTATTAACGTGTGATTAACTGACTGTAAATATCCTATTAGAATCGATGATATAATAATTATTATGTTTAATATGTAGAGCGTTGAGTAAACGCATCTAAATTATATATAAAGTAAAGAGTAAGATTAGCTTCACCGCTGGTTTTGCTCTTTACTTTTTTAGTATAGGTCGTTCGAATGATTGAGCAAAGATTAAAGCATGCGTCTCTTACATATAAAAATAGTGCACCCCGAAAGAAAAAACTTTCGGGGTGCACTTCATTTTTGAAAGATAGTCTCTTTTCTAAAACGTAGGGATTTTAATTTTGAAGCTTTTCAATTTCCTCAAATTCAGGTCCCATATTCAAGTTATAGTAAACTCTATATAAACCTGGCGCCCATAGATCTTTCTGATCGGGTTTCAGTTGTCTGGCTTTCTCATAATATGGCTTTGCTTCTTCGTAGAACTTCTTAACTTGAGCTTGAGCTTGAGCATACTTCGGATCGTTGATATCCGTAGTTGATTTATCTGAATACTCTTGAGCCTGCATAATAAGCACTAAACCTAAGTTAGAATAAGCTTCGGCATATTCAGGGTCTACTTCAATGGTCTTTTTGTAGAACTCAATGGCCTTATTATAGTCTTTCAAGTTATGATAAAGATAGGCTTTTACATATAAATATAATTTATTATTAGGCTCTTTAGCCAGCATCTCATCAGCAAATTCCATAGCCTTTTCAGGTTGATTAGAAGAGCTGAAATGATCTACTAAATTAGCGAAGAAGTATTGATTTTCAGGGAATTTCAAGATACCTTCTTTCAGTATTTCAATCCATTTTTCTGTATCTCCTTTCGATTTGTAGGCGTCGGCCATCAATTGCATCGCAAATTTACCCCCATCTTTGTCTTTAAGTGCATATGGAGCATATTTGATGATAGCCTCTTTATCTCCTACTCTATCTGCAGCTAATGTTGCATAATAAGCTACTTGCGGAAGAATCGTGTCCTTTTCCAATAGGTTTTGCCCACTCAACATTGGGTAAGTGGCTGATTCAACATAAGTTGCAAAGAATTTTAATGCTTCGGCATTCTTATCAAGATTGAAATATTGAATACCGCCATTGATCAAATTCGGACGTTCGGTCAACATAGTAGCACTATTTGCCTTTCTGAATTTGTTCTTTACTTTCCCTTTTTCGTTGGGAACTTCGGCCAATTCATCACATTTAACGAAATACTTGTACATGTCTAAGATGCTATTGTAAACCCTCAATGTGTCATAAGGTTTTCTCAAATAAGCATTCTCCATTTCCTTTTCGTTAATTCTTTTCTGAATGAAGCCTGCTACATCCCATGTAGCAGCGTCATCTTTCGTCTCAGGATTAGTTAAAGCTCCGTTAATAAGCTGTTCAGCCTTTTTGAAGTCTGGTTTTACCTCGGAAGCTATAGTTTTGGCCTCTTTTACGCTCTTTTGTTGAGCGAATGCAAAGCTAACTGCCATCAGTAAAACCATTGAAAATAATACTCTTTTCATGATTTTTGTTTGATTAATTATTAATATTAGGTTACTCTTCTATTTCTTGATCTACTGTTAAATCTGTTGCCGGATCAACAGGTATATTACCTTCTTCTTCGTCCATCGGTGGAATCACATCTTCGAGGCTTTCAGTAGTAACCTTACATACCGAGCCAATATGGTCGTTACGTTTTTCAAGGTTAATCAAGCGAACGCCTTGTGTGGCACGTCCCATGATGCGGAAGTCTTCGACCTTAAGGCGAATGGTAATTCCTGATTTGTTAATAATCATCAAGTCATTTTCATCAGTTACAGATTTGATTGTCACAACCTTGCCTGTTTTATCAGTAACGTTCATACTCTTCACGCCTTTACCACCCCGATTAGTCTTTCGATAATCCTCAATGTTAGAGCGTTTGCCATATCCTTGCTCAGAAACAATCATAATTGATTCTGTGTTCAGGTCTTTGACGCAAATCATACCAACAACCTCGTCTGTTCCGTCTTCATCCAGTCGGATACCACGTACACCCGTTGCAGTACGTCCCATAACGCGCACTGCTGCTTCATGGAAGCGAATAGCGCGGCCGTTACGATTGGCAATAATGATTTCGTTGTTACCATTCGTCATACGAACCTCTATTACACTGTCGTCTTCACGAATTGTAATGGCATTTACGCCATTTTGGCGTGGACGCGAGTATTGTTCAAGCAATGTTTTCTTAATAATACCATTTTTGGTACAGAACAATACGTAATGGCTATTGATGTAGGCTTCATCTTGTAGCGTTTTTACACGCAGATATGCGGTTACCGCATCGTCTGAATCAATGTTCAGTAGGTTTTGGATGGCTCGTCCTTTTGAAATTTTCGTTCCTTCGGGTATTTCATACACTTTCAACCAATAACATTTTCCTTTTTGAGTGAAGAACATCATCGTGTTGTGCATAGTAGCCGGGTAGATGTGCTCAACAAAGTCTTCATTGCGCGTTTCTGTTCCTTTCGATCCTACTCCACCGCGGTTTTGAGAACGGAATTCGGTTAATGGTGTACGCTTGATGTATCCCAAGTGTGAAATGGTGATAATCATTTCGTCATCGGCGTAGAAATCTTCAGGATTGAACTCTTCAGACGAGTAAACAATTTCTGAGCGACGTGCATCGCCATATTTTGCTTTTACCTCACGCAATTCTTCTTTGATTACCTGGCGACAGACTTCGTCGTCTGCCAAAATGCTTTCAAAGTAAGCGATTTGCTTCATGACCTCTTCGTATTCAGCATGTAGTTGGTCTTGTGCAAGACCCGTCAGCTGACGAAGACGCATCTCAACAATGGCGCGAGATTGAATTTCGCTTAATTTAAAACGCTCAATCAAACCTGAAATGGCTTCACTGGGAGTTTTAGCGGCACGAATAATACGAATCACTTCATCAATGTTGTCTGATGCAATGATCAAACCTTCGAGAATATGAGCACGTTCCTTAGCTTTACGCAGATCAAACTCTGTTCGGCGAATAACCACATCGCGTCTATGCTCAACGAAATACATGATTAAGTCGCGTAGGTTCAGCATCTTAGGACGTCCGTTTACCAGTGCTACGTTGTTTACACCAAACGAAGTCTGTAAAGCAGTCATTTTGTAGAGCTTGTTCAGTACTACGCTGGCATTGGCATCGCGTTTGATGTCAATAACAATTCGCATCCCTTCACGGTCAGACTCGTCATTTGCATTAGAAATGCCCTCTATCTTCTTGTCGTTTACAAGGTCGGCGATGTATTTAATCAATTCGGCCTTGTTTACGTTGTAAGGAATTTCGGTAATAACGATTTTGTCGTGTGTATGACCTGATTCTATTTCGGCTTTAGCACGCATTACAACACGGCCACGACCAGTTAAGAAGGCTTCACGAACACCGGTTACACCATATATATATCCTCCTGTTGGGAAATCGGGGGCTTTAACATAGTGCATAAGCTCTTCCACTGTTACTTCGCGATTATCCAGATAGGCATCGCAAGCATCAATAACTTCGGAGAGATTGTGAGGCGCCATATTGGTAGCCATACCTACGGCAATACCCGAGGCACCATTCACCAATAAATTCGGAATACGGGTTGGCATCACCTTGGGCTCGCTCAATGTATTGTCGAAGTTTGGTTCAAAATCGACAGTCTCTTTGTAAAGATCCTGCATCATCTCTTCACCAAGCTTGTTCAGACGGGCTTCGGTATAACGCATGGCAGCAGGGCTGTCACCGTCTACGGAACCAAAGTTACCTTGACCATCAACTAGCGGATAGCGCATAGCCCACTCCTGAGCCATACGTACCATTGCGAAATAAACAGATGAGTCTCCGTGAGGATGATACTTACCGAGTACTTCACCCACGATTCTGGCTGACTTCTTGTAGGGTTTATCCGACATATTACCCAGTTCCATCATTCCGTATAAAATTCTACGGTGAACTGGCTTAAACCCATCTCTAACATCTGGAAGGGCACGCGAAACAATGACTGACATGGAGTAGTCAATGTAAGATGACTTCATTTCCTCCTCGATGTTTATCTTTATAATTCTGTCTTGCTCAAGCATTTAAAAAGATTATTAATTATACATTCTTGGCTTATCAAAAACCATGCTAAAGTACTACTTTTTCGTGATATACAAAAGTTTTCAAGCATAAAATTTATTCTATTTCTGATAAGCCACCTAGCCAGTGACTAGATGTAAGTTGCTGCTGTTGCACACGAATACGTTGATTAGTGATCAGAGAGAATGAGTTTTTGTTGTCATGAAAAGGATATAACCGATTATTATCCAATTAAGTATAATGGATTGTATGAAATAGTTCTATAGTTGTTGCGTAAAAACATCCGGGTGTTTTATGTAATAACATCCGGATGTATTAAATCAAAACACCCGGATGTTATTGTATAAAACATGGGGATGTTTTAGATTATCTATCGCTTCTTCATACTTATCAAGACAAATACCCATTGTTTGTTCACATTATATATAATGTTTAGGAGGCCTTGTGCTTTTGGCACAACATTTGCTACTACATTAATAAGGGTGAATATGGTGCGTAAACTTAATAAATGCGTATATTTGCCAGTTAATAATCGCTTAAGAAGAAGGAATATAAATATGAATAATCAATTCTCACAAAGAGTTACCGACATTATCGTCTTTAGCAAAGAGGAAGCGAATCGGTTGAGAAGCAGGTATATCGGACCTGAGCATTTGCTGCTTGGGCTGCTTCGCGACGGTGAAGGAAAAGCTGTCGAGATTCTGTCAAAGCTCAATACGAACCTAACCGATATTAAATTTCAAATTGAAACTCAGCTAAAAAATGAAGCAGATGACCTCTTGCTTCCTGATGCTGAGGTTCCATTAACAGACAATGCTGCAAGGATATTAAAAATGTGTATTCTTGAGGCGCGTGGACTGAAAAGCAATGTGGCTGATACGGAGCATATCCTGTTGGCTATATTGAGAGATCGCGATAACATTGCGGCTTCGGTTTTGCAAGCTAACGATGTGGATTACAAATCAGTATTTGAACAGTTGTCATTGCAGCCCGATATCACCTCTGGAATGGGATTTTCGGAAGATGATGACGAGGATGAAGAACTGAGCTCTCCCCGCTCATCGGGAAGCGGTGGCCCCGAAGGTTATCGACAAGCGCAAGCAACTCCTAAAAAGACGGTTAACGATACTCCTGTACTTGATAATTTTGGTACGGATATGACGAAGGCGGCCGAAGAGGGCAAGCTTGATCCGGTGGTAGGACGTGAACGCGAAATAGAGCGTTTGGCACAGATTCTGAGTCGTCGTAAAAAAAACAATCCTATCTTGATCGGCGAACCCGGTGTCGGTAAATCGGCTATCGTAGAGGGATTGGCACTCCGCATTGTTCAGAAAAAAGTGTCGCGCGTATTGTTTGATAAGCGTGTAGTTGCACTTGATATGACATCGGTTGTTGCCGGAACGAAGTATCGCGGACAATTTGAAGAGCGCATTCGCTCCATTCTCAACGAGTTGCAGAAGAATCCGAATGTTATTTTGTTTATTGACGAAATTCACACCATTGTAGGAGCCGGTTCGGCAGCAGGGTCAATGGATGCTGCCAATATGCTTAAACCTGCTCTTGCGCGTGGCGAAATACAATGCATTGGTGCCACTACGCTCGATGAATACAGGAAAAATATCGAGAAAGATGGCGCTTTAGAACGTCGTTTCCAGAAAGTTATGGTAGAACCCACAACGGCCGAAGAGACGCTGCAGATTTTGCGCAACATTAAAGAAAAATACGAAGAGCATCACAACGTGAGCTACACAGATGCTGCTTTGGAGGCCTGTGTCAAGTTGTCAGGCCGTTACATTACCGATCGCAACTTCCCCGACAAGGCGATAGATGCGCTGGATGAATCGGGTTCGCGCATACATCTTACTAATGTAAGTGTTCCTAAGGAAATAGAGGAGCAAGAGCTACTTATTGAAGAGGCTAAAAACAAGAAGAATGCAGCAGTAAAGTCGCAGAACTTTGAACTTGCCGCCAGCTTTCGCGATCAAGAGAAAGAACTTTCTGCTCGCCTCGATGAGATGAAGAGTGAGTGGGAAGCGCGTTTGAAAGAGAATCGACAAACGGTTGATGAAGAGGATATTGCTGATGTTGTTTCGATGATGTCGGGTGTTCCTGTACAACGCATGGCCGAAGCCGAAGGATTGAAGTTGGCAACGATGAAGGTAAATTTGCAAACGAAGGTTGTGGCTCAGAATGCTGCTATCGAAAAGTTGGTAAAAGCCGTTTTACGTAGCCGCGTTGGATTGAAAGATCCGAATAAGCCGATTGGAACATTTATGTTTCTTGGACCTACCGGTGTAGGTAAAACGCACCTGGCTAAAGAGTTGGCGAAGTATATGTTTGGCTCTTCAGATGCACTGATTCGGATAGATATGAGTGAGTTTATGGAGAAGTTTACCGTTTCACGACTTGTAGGAGCACCTCCGGGATATGTAGGGTATGAAGAAGGCGGGCAACTTACCGAGAAAGTACGTCGCAAACCTTATTCAATCATCTTGCTTGATGAGATAGAAAAGGCACATTCGGATGTGTTTAACCTCTTGCTTCAGGTAATGGATGAAGGACGGTTGACTGACAGTTATGGCAGAGTTGTTGACTTTAAAAACACAGTGGTTATCATGACCTCGAATGTTGGGACCCGTCAGCTGAAAGATTTTGGTCGTGGCGTTGGATTTGCTACTCAGAATCGCTTAGATGATAAAGAATTCTCGCGTGGAGTTATTCAAAAAGCCTTGTCCAAATCTTTTGCTCCCGAATTTATTAATCGAATTGATGAAATTATTACTTTCGATCAACTTTCGCTCGAAGCGATAACAGAGATCATTGATATTGAGCTTCAAAGCCTCTATAAACGGGTCGAAGCACTCGGATATCAGCTTCTTGTTGATGATAAAGCGAAGCAGTTTATTGCCTCGAAAGGATACGATGTACAATTTGGGGCTCGTCCGTTGAAGCGTGCTATACAAACATATCTGGAAGATCCTTTATCGGAGCTTATCATCTCTTCGTCCGTGCGAGGTGGTGATGTCATTCAGGTTACTCTCAACGAAGAAAAGGGAGAACTGGAGCTGAAGGTAGTGTCATCGGTAGAAAACTAAGCCTTAAAATGAACGTCAAAATGTCAGACCACGCGGTCTGGCATTTTTTTTGCTCTAGTATCAACAAATCAACTTAATATTTATAATTTTTTAAAATACACGTTATTATGCAAAAAGGCAATATTGGGGTTACTACAGAAAACATTTTCCCTATCATTAAAAAGTTTTTGTACAGTGACCATGAGATTTTCCTTCGGGAACTTGTTTCTAACGCTGTTGACGCTACGCAAAAGTTAAACACGCTCTCTTCGGTTGGCGAATTCAAAGGCGAATTGGGAAATTTAACCGTTCGCGTTACATTGGGTCAAGATACCATCACGATCTCCGATCGCGGTATCGGTTTGACCGGCGAAGAGATCGATAAATACATCAATCAGATAGCATTCTCAGGAGCCAATGACTTTCTAGAGAAATATAAAAACGATGCTAATGCCATCATCGGGCACTTCGGCTTGGGCTTCTACTCTTCCTTTATGGTTTCGAAAAAGGTGGAGATCATCACGAAATCTTATAAAGAAGGTGCACAGGCTGTGAAATGGAGCTGTGACGGCAGTCCGGAGTTTACACTTGAAGAGGTTGAAAAAGAGGATCGTGGTACAGATATCGTTCTTTATATCGACGACGATTGCAAGGAGTTCCTCGAGGAGGCACGCATCGCTGCTTTGTTGAAGAAATATTGCAGCTTCCTCCCCGTTTCCGTTGCCTTCGGAAAGAAGAAAGAGTGGAAAGATGGGGCACAAGTAGAAACATCCGAAGATAACATCATTAATCAAACCGCTCCGCTCTGGACGCGCAAGCCTAGCGAACTTTCAGATGAAGATTACAAGAAGTTCTATCACGACCTGTATCCTATGTCTGATGAACCGCTATTCTGGATTCACCTCAATGTAGATTACCCGTTCAATCTTACCGGTATTCTCTATTTCCCTAAAGTAAAGAGCAATGTTGAGCTCAATAAGAATAAAATTCAGCTTTATTGCAACCAAGTTTACGTAACAGATTCGGTAGAAGGTATTGTGCCCGATTTTCTCACTCTGCTTCATGGTGTGATTGATTCTCCGGACATTCCGTTGAACGTTTCTCGTTCTTATTTACAGAGTGATTCGAATGTGAAAAAGATTTCGACGTACATCACCAAGAAGGTCTCTGATCGCCTGCAATCCATCTACAAGAACAATCGTTCGCAGTTTGAAGAGAAGTGGAATGACTTGAAAATATTTATCAATTACGGTATGTTAACGCAAGAGGATTTCTATGAAAAAGTATCCAAATTTGCCCTTTTCACCGATACGGATAGTAAGCATTACACTTATGAGGAGTATCAAACATTGATTAAAGAAAATCAGACAGACAAAGACGGAAACCTGATTTATTTATACGCTAATAATAAAGACGAACAGTTTAGCTACATCGAAGCTGCTGTTAACAAAGGTTACAATGTATTGCTGATGGACGGTCAGTTGGATGTGGCTATGATAAGCATGCTCGAGCAGAAGTTAGAGAAATCACGTTTTACCCGAGTTGATGGCGATGTTGTGGATCATCTTATTGCGAAAGAAGATAAGAAAGCCAATGCACTCGAAGCTGATAAGCAAGAGATGCTCTCTGTTGCCTTCAAAAGCCAGTTGCCTAAGGTCGAAAAAGTAGAATTTAACGTAATGGCGCAAGCTTTAGGTGAAAATTCGGCTCCGGTCTTGATTACTCAAAGCGAGTATATGCGTAGAATGAAAGAGATGGCCAACATTCAGGCGGGTATGAGCTTCTATGGCGAAATGCCGGATATGTTTAATCTGGTGCTGAACGCTGACCATAAACTGGTGAAACAGGTATTAGCAGACGAAGAGAAGGCATGTGCTGCAGACGTGGTACCGTTGAAGCTTTCTATAGATGATGCAACGAAGCGTCGTGATGAGTTGAAGAAAAAACAGGAAGGAAAGAAAGACGAAGAGGTTTCCACTGCCGAAAAAGATGAACTAAACGAGCTTGTTGAGAAGCTGGATGAGTTGAAAATGAAAAAAGACTCCCTTTTCATAGCTTACGCAGCACAGAATAAAGTGATTCGTCAGCTGATTGATCTGGCCCTGCTACAAAACAATATGTTGAAAGGCGAAGCTTTAAATAATTTCGTGAAAAGAAGCATTGAATTGATTTAAATATTTCTTTTTAATTCATTACATAAAAACAGAAAAGAGCATTGCAGCTGAAAAGTTTTGCAATGCTCTTTCTGTATAAAAATAAGAGAATAATGTCGAATAATTCGAAACTTTTACATATATTTGGACGTTCAATATTTAAAGATACATCATTTGCATTGCTTGTTGTTATGAAGAAGTTTCTTTTACTATTACTCTATCTTTTGCTTTTATCCATTTCGACGCATGCTCAGAAAGTGGGGCTTGTATTGAGTGGTGGTGGAGCTAAAGGCTTGACACATATTGGTATTATTCGAGCTTTGGAGGAGAACGGAATTCCTATTGATTACATTACAGGTACCTCTATGGGGGCTATTGTTGGCTCTTTATATGCCATGGGGTACTCTCCTGATGATATGGAAGAGTTGCTGAAATCTGAAGATTTTAAGCGATGGTATTCGGGACAGATTGAGGAAGAATATATGTATTATTTCAAAAAAAACAAACCTACAGCCGAATTCCTTAATATTCGATTTTCCTTTAAAGATTCTTTAAACATAAAGCCACAATTTTTCCCTACTAGCGTTGTGAATCCGATTCAGATGAATCTTGTCTTTATGGACCTTTACGCACGTGCTACAGCTGCTTGTCGAGGTGAATTTGATAAACTTTTCGTACCCTTTCGCTGTATTGCATCTGATGTTTATAATAAACAACAGTTGATATTAAAGAATGGCGACCTCGGAGATGCCGTTCGGGCATCTATGAGTTTCCCTTTTATGTTTAAACCCATTGAGCTAAACGGCGTATTGGCTTATGATGGTGGTATTTACAACAATTTCCCTACGGATGTTATGATGGATGATTTCAAGCCAGATATAATTATCGGTAGTGTGGTGGCCACCAATCCTACTAAGCCCAAAGAAAATGACCTCATGAGCCAAATTGAGAACATGGTGATGCAGAAAACGGATTATTCTCTTCCAGACTCTATGGGTATTGCCATGACATTTAAATTTAATGATGTTAACTTACTTGATTTTCAGCGAATTGATGAGTTGCACGATATTGGTTACAATCGTACTATCAGTATGATGGACACAATTAAGAAGCGCATCCATCGAAGGGTGAATATAGATAATATCCGTTTACGGCGACTCGTTTACCGCAGTAACTACCCAGAGTTGCGCTTTAAAAACATCTATATTGATGGTGCCAATGAGGAGCAACAAGTCTATATGAAGAAAGAGTTTCATGCCTCTGGCAATAAAGAATTCACCTATGAAGATGTGAAGAGAGGTTACTTTAGGTTGCTCTCTGATAATATGATTTCAGAGATTCTTCCACATGCTGTATACAACCCGAAGGATGACTCCTATGACTTACACTTGAAAGTTAAGTTGGAAGATAATTTAGCTGTTCGAGTAGGTGGTAGCCTATCTACCACTAATTCTAGCCAGATCTATTTGGGGCTCAGTTATCAAAACTTAAACTATTACGCTAAGGAGTTTTCGTTTGACGGGCAGTTGGGTAAAATCTATAATAACGCTCAACTGATGGCGAGAATAGATTTTGCCACTACTATACCTACTTCGTATCGTTTTATAGCGTCCATTACTACATTTGACTATTTCAAGAAAGATAAACTGTTCTCAAAAAATGATAAGCCGGCTTTTAATCAGAAGGATGAACGTTTTGTCAAACTGCTGGCTGCTTTGCCTTTTCTTTCGAGTAAACGGGCAGAGTTTGGCTTTGGTGTTGCTAAGATTGAAGATCGTTATTTTCAAGCCAATGTGATTGATTTTGATAAAGACAAATACGATAAAAGCAGTTATCGACTGCTTGGAGGATCTATTAGCTTTAACGGAAGTACGCTAAATTCACGCCAATATCCTACCTTGGGAGCTCGCGAGGCGTTAGTTGCACAAATATTTACCGGTAAAGAATACTTTTATCCCGGCATGAAATCTGAAAGTAAAAGAAACGATGAAGAGAGACATTCGTGGCTGCAATTATCATACATGAAAGAGAAATACCACCGAATGTCAGAACATTGGGTGCTGGGATGGTATTTACAGGCTCTGTATGCTTCCAGAAACTTTTCCGAGAACTATGTGGCGACTATGATGCAAGCGAGTGAATTTGCACCTACTGCGCACGGAAAACTATCTTATAATGAAGCATTCCGATCCAATCAATTTGTGGGAACTGGCATTCGTCCTATTTATCGTTTAAATCAACTCTTTCATCTGCGCGGAGAGTTTTATGGCTTTATGCCTATTTTTCCGATTGAAAAAAACGCGATCAATAAGGCCTATTATGGAAAAGCATTTTCTCGGTTCGAATATTTAGGAGAGATTTCACTGGTTTGTCAACTGCCGTTTGGAGCAATATCTGCCTATGTAAATCATTATAGCTCACCGAAAAGAGAATGGAACATGGGCCTTACACTGGGTTGGCAATTGTTTAATTACCGCTTCATCGAATGAAATTTGTAGAAAGAAAATCCTTAAAAGGCTTGTTAATATAGAAAAAGTCTGTATCTTTGCACCCGTTAAACAAAAACAAAGAGGCCCCGTAGCTCAACTGAATAGAGTAGCTGACTACGGATCAGCAGGTTACAGGTTTGAATCCTGTCGGGGTCACTTTTAAATTAACCAATGGCCGCGTGGCTCAACTGAATAGAGTAGCTGACTACGGATCAGCAGGTTACAGGTTTGAATCCTGTCGCGGTCACTGATGAGATTAAAGTTTAACAATGAAGGCCCCGTAGCTCAACTGAATAGAGTAGCTGACTACGGATCAGCAGGTTACAGGTTTGAATCCTGTCGGGGTCACAAAATCTCCACAATCTTAGGTTGTGGAGATTTTGTGTTTTTAAATGCTTAATGAACATTGAAAACGAAAGAACAACTAAAAAGAGAGAGAGAATTGCCGTCGGTTGGCAATTCTCTCTCTTTTTATAAGAAGCTATCTGTGTTTCTTCAGCACTTTATGTTTAGTTCGTTTAATACCTTTCGAATGGCTTCAAACGTTGTGATTCGTGTCGGTACTAATGGTAAACGTAGTTTGTTTTCAATCATTCCCATTGCATTAAGCATTGATTTTACGCCGGCAGGGTTTCCATCGACAAATAATAGATTGAATAATTCTGTGAATTTATGGTGAATGGTCAAGGCATTTGCAAAGTCTCCCTGTAGAGCTAAGCGGGTCATGCGGCTGAATTCGCGTGGGAAGGCGTTTCCTATGACCGAAATGACACCAACAGCACCAAGGGTAATCAATGGGAAGGTAATGCCGTCATCGCCTGAAATAACGTCAAAATTGGCTGGTTTATTCTTGATAATATCATCCATCTGAGTAATATCACCCGAAGCCTCCTTGATAGCAATTATATTTTTAAAATCACGCGCAATACGCAGTGTGGTTTCGGCAGTCATGTTAACGCCTGTGCGTCCGGGAACATTGTACAGTACAATCGGAAGCTCTGTTGCTCCTGCAATTGCTTTATAGTGCTGATAAATACCTTCCTGAGAGGGCTTATTGTAATAAGGAACAACAGAGAGAATGGCATCGACACCAGTGAAATCGTCATTTTTCAATGTTTCGACCGCTGCTCGTGTGTTATTTCCACCTACTCCCAATAGAATAGGAATTCTTCTGTTTACCCGGTCAATAACCATTTTGGTGACCTTCTTTTTTTCTTCTTCAGTCAAAGTGGGCGTTTCGGCTGTGGTTCCCAGCACACACAGAAAGTCAGCGTTATTTTGCAATAGATAATCTACCATTCGCATCAACGCATCGTAATCAATGCTCTCATCTTCTTTGAAAGGAGTAATCAGCGCTACTCCCATTCCTTTGAGTTTCGTTTGTATCATGAGTATTAATAATGATCTCTTAATAATTCTATGGCAAAAATACGAATATTTTCGATTTTAGCGACTATAATAATATATTAAATAAGAATCTGGAAGAAAAATGTTACGATATGCGTTCTAAAAATGCCTCTTCGCTCACTATTTTCACTCCAAGTTTATTGGCTTTTTCCAGTTTGGCTGGTCCCATGTTTTCGCCTGCCAATATAAAACTGGTTTTTGCCGAAATGCTCCCTACGCTTTTTCCGCCATTTTTCTCGATGATCTCTTTGTATTCATCCCGTGAATGATGCGAGAAAACTCCGCTGATAACAATGGATTCTCCAGCCAACTTGTTCGTATAGCCGGTCATGTCTTGTTCAGATCGGTAGAGCTGAAGCCCGGCAGATTTTAATCGATCTACCAACTTGCGATTAGTGTCGTTTTTGAAGTACTCAAGGATGCTTTGCGCTATCTTGTCGCCAACTTCATCAATGTCCTTCAATGTTTCGATTGCTGCATTTTCAAGCTCTTCAATATCTTGAAATGCTTTCGCTATCTTTTTAGCTACAGTTTCGCCTACAAAGCGAATGCCTAAAGCGAAGATTATCCGTTCGAAAGGAACCTCTTTGCTTTGGGCGATTCCATTCACAATGTTTTCTGCCGATTTATCGCCCATTCTATCAAGCCCTTTGAGCTTGTCTATGCTCAACTCATAGAGATCGGCAGTGTCATGAATCAATCCTTGTCGATAGAGCATGTCGACGGTTTCAGGACCCAATCCGTCAATGTTCATTGCCTTGCGACTGATGAAGTGTTCTATCTTACCTTTGATTTGAGGTGGGCAAGCTGTTTCGTTGGGGCAATAATGAGCCGACTCTCCCTCGTATCTCACCAATTTACTGCCGCATTCGGGGCAATGGGTGATGAATGTCACCTTTTCACCGATCATAAAGCGTGCAGCAACATCTACTCCGGTTATTTTAGGAATGATTTCACCACCTTTCTCAACATACACCATGTCACCGATATGCAAATCGAGTCCTTCGATGATGTCTGCATTGTGTAAAGAGGCTCGTCTTACAATCGTTCCAGATAGCTGAACTGGATCTAAATTGGCTACAGGAGTGACGGCGCCTGTCCGACCCACCTGGTAGGTAACCTTGTTCAGGCGCGTCACTGCCCGTTCGGCTTGAAATTTATACGCAATAGCCCAACGTGGCGATTTTGCGGTGAATCCTAAATTCTTCTGCTGGTTCAGGTTGTTTATCTTTAACACAATGCCGTCTGTAGCTACCGGTAGATTTTTTCGTTCTACGTCCCAATAGTTGATGAAATCAAAAACGCTCTGTATGGTTTGGTATTTCCGCGTTAAGTCTGAAATCTTAAATCCCCATTTGGCGGCTTCTTGTAGGTTCTCGTAATGCCCGTCGCAAGGCAAATTATCGCCTAATAACGAATAAAAATAAGCGTCAAGTTTTCGAGAAGCTACAATCGAGGAGTTTTGTAGCTTCAGTGTACCCGAAGCTGCATTTCTTGGATTAGCGAAAAGAGCTTCTTCACGTGCCTCTCTCTCCCTGTTTAGCTCTTCGAATACATCCCATGGCATCAGAATCTCTCCTCGTATCTCAAACAAAGGTGGATAATTATTGCCTTGCAGTATTAAAGGGATTGTTCGGATAGTTTTAACATTGTCAGTAACGTCGTCTCCATTTTCTCCGTCGCCACGAGTTACAGCGCGAATAAGCTTTCCATCTTCATAAGTTAGCGAAATAGAAGTGCCGTCGTACTTCATTTCGCAGCAAATTTCAAAATCCTCATTGAGCGCTTTGCGAGTTCGCTCGTAAAACTCTGTCACTTCGGCTACTGAATATGTGTTGGTCAGCGAAAGCATCGGGTATTTGTGAGCTACTTGCGTAAAGTTTTTATTTATATCGCTTCCCACTCGCATGCTGGGAGAGTTGACGTCCTTGTATTCGGGATACTGTTTTTCCAACTCTTGTAGTTCACGCATTTTGTCGTCGAACTCTTTGTCCGAGATTTCCGGAGCATTAAGTGTGTAATATTTATAGTTGTGCTGGTGGAGCTCGATGCGCAGTTCCTCTATTTTTTCTTTTGCAGTCATATTTCTTAGATTGTTTCGGACAAAAATACAGGTTTATCTTTGAATATTCGTAATTTTGCAGAAAATTTAAAATTATGCGTATTGATATAATAACTGTGCTTCCCGAGATGATTGAGGGTTTCTTTAATTGTTCGATCATGAAACGTGCTCAAGACAAAGGTCTTGCTCAAATCCATATTCATAATCTTCGCGATTACACAGAAGACAAGTACCGCAGGGTGGATGATTATCCGTTCGGAGGATTTGCTGGTATGGTCATGAAGATTGAACCGATTGAGCGTTGCATCAATGCACTGAAAGCTGAGCGAGCGTATGACGAGGTTATTTTCACAACCCCCGACGGAGAGCAGTTCGATCAAAAGATTGCAAACAAACTTTCATTATCGGGCAATCTTATTATTTTGTGCGGACACTTCAAAGGAATTGATTATCGCATTCGTGAGCATTTAATCACCAAAGAGATTAGCATCGGAGACTATGTGTTGACCGGTGGGGAGTTGGCTGCTGCAGTGATTGCCGATGCTATCATTAGAATCATTCCGGGAGTCATTTCGGATGAGCAGTCTGCTCTATCCGACTCTTTTCAAGATAACCTCTTGGCAGCTCCTGTTTATACGCGCCCTGCCGAATACAATGGTTGGAAAGTGCCGGATATTTTACTTTCCGGTCATGAAGCTAAAATAAAAGAATGGGAGCTTCAACAGTCGTTGGAACGCACTCATCGTTTGCGTCCGGATCTGTTGGAATAGTCAGTTCATTATTGCTACATTTATAGAGAAAAGCCCGGTGTGTTTACAACAAACACACCGGGCTTTTCTCTATAAATATCTTGGAAGTATTATCGAACTTCCAGTGCACCTATAATTTCGGATACAGATTTGTATCCATGCCTGTCGAGGTAATCATTTATACCATCAACAACCTTAACCGTTACCGCCGGATCAATGAAATTAGCAGTGCCAATTTGGATAGCCGATGCTCCTGCAAGGAGAAACTCTACAGCATCTTTCCAGTTCATGATACCCCCTAACCCTATGACGGGTATTTTTACCGCATTGGCTACTTGCCAAACCATGCGCAAGGCGATTGGCTTCACTGCAGGGCCTGATAACCCTCCGGTGACTGTCGATAATATCGGTTGTCTGCCCTCGGCATCAATGGCCATGCCTAATAATGTGTTGATTAGCGATACGCTATCTGCACCATTATCTTCGGCCGCACGTGCCATTTCTACAATATTGGTGACATTAGGAGAGAGCTTAACGATTAGTGTCTTTTTGTAAGCAGAACGCACTGCTTTAACAATTTCTGATACTCCCTCTGCAGTAACACCGAAAGCCATTCCGCCCTGTTTTACGTTAGGGCATGAGATGTTCAGCTCTATAGCAGGAATTTTGTCAAGTTCATTGATGACTTCAGCCGTTTTTATGTAATCTTCAACTGCCGATCCCGATACGTTTACAATCATATGGGTTTGGATATCTTTGATACGTGGATATATCTCTTCGGCAAAGTAATGAACACCCTTATTCTGCAGTCCTACAGCGTTTAGCATCCCCGATGGTGTCTCCGCCATACGTGGGTAAGGGTTTCCTTCACGACTGTGAAGGGTGGTTCCTTTCACAATGATACCACCTATTCGCGTGATATCAATGAAGTCCACAAATTCCTCTCCGTATCCAAATGTACCGGATGCAGTCATTACCGGATTTATCATTTGTAATTTACCTATGTTTACACTTAAATCTGCCATAGTAGTTTCTTTATATTTAGAACAGGACCTTCTTTGCATACACACAAATGACCTTCGGTAGTGTTTTCAACGCAACAAAGACATGCGCCAATTCCGCAAGCCATTGTGTTTTCTAATGATACTTCACATTCTATTTGATTGCTTTTAGCATATTTGGCAACTGCCATCATCATGGGTTTGGGTCCACAAGTGTAAATTTGTTCAAAGTTGCCCTTTGTTAAAATTGAGTGTTGTGTCACATACCCCTTTTCGCCATGACTTCCATCTTCGGTAGTGGTGCATACCTCTCCGATGGCTTTGAATTGCTCCAATTGAAGTAGATCTTTATCACTACGCGCGCCTAATAAGAAGGTGGGTTTGCTGCCGTTTTGAGCTAGGTGTGCGCCCAAATAGAGCATGGGAGCTGTTCCGACACCTCCGCCTACCAGCAGTAGCTTATCGGAAGGTATTTGAGGCATGGTAAAAGAGTTTCCTAATGGCATCACTACGTTTATTGTCTCTCCTGGCTTAGCCTCTGCCAAGCGCCTGGTTCCATCCCCAACAAGCTGTATTAAGAACCACACTTCATTGCGCACTCTATCTATATAATTAATAGAAATAGGGCGACGTAAGAAAGTTGTCGATGAACCGTCTACTCTGATTTCCGCAAATTGCCCCGGTAACATTTCGGGAAGCGGTAGCTGATCTGTTAACTTCAATAATGCATAGTTGGTATGCAATCTGAGGTTTTCAGTAACAGTCAAGTCTAAAATAAATTTTTTCATGTATTGAAGCATAAATTCATATTCGTGCGCAAAGATACGGGAAAATGTGCAAACAGTCATTCTTAGCTCTCACTTTTCGCCTTTGAATGTTTCATAGGTGTTATCATCGAAAAAAATTCTTATTTCGGTGATTCTCCTGTGAGGCTTTTCTATGTATCTAACTTCCTGTTTCACAGAGTCCTTGATGCTGTTTTCAGCTGATCGTAATGCCATTTCCTTGCGATTTTCTGCACCGCCTGATTCATTGGACGGATTTATGGGATTCTCGTCGAATAAAGACGATTGAAAATCGACTCCAGTAATATCATTTTGCATCATGCTGCCCTTGCCGTACAACAGCCATTCTAAAAGGATGTAGTTGTACCTTTGATGCACTTTCATGATAACGTCTAAACTAGGATTGTTACGTCCGTTTAGAATGTGAGAAAGAGTAGATTGTTGAATACTGATGCTTTCGGCAAATGCACCCGAAGTCATATTCTCTCTTTCCATAATCATTTTAATTCTGTCTTTAATATCCATAAGCTTCTATAGTTTACAAATGTATGCAAAAATCTACTATTCACAAAAGTACACTTTGCAGAAGTGAATGCACAAAAGTAAATAAATAAAATCACAAAAGCAAATTACAAGTATGAAATACAATATTCACAAATGAAATATCTTAATTTCCGAAAAGAAGGGCTTTTGATGTTTTCCTCATTATCACCCGCTATTTAATTAAAGTAATGATTTGCTTAATGGCCGTAACAACCTGATTGTCAAGTGATATATGGTTCTTTATTTGTTGATTCTATCTTATTTTACAATTGTTTCATATGTATCTGTGAATGAAGTGAATAAGAGAATTATTCAAGCATATATATAGTATTGATTATTCTTGTTTTATACCCCAAAAAACAGAGAGTTCACCACTCTTCTATTCTGTTTACGCTCGTGAATATACTTTTGTGATAACAAAACCTGCGATCATAGTTACTTTTATGAATACACAATTGTAAAGTGCCTGCTGAGACTCTTGTATAGTGCGTTCTTTATTTATATTACAAATGTGTTTATTCGTAGTTGTAAATGCAACCAATCTGGTGTGTATAGAATGGTAGAATCAGTAGAAAGTGGAATTTCTTATTTGATAATTGATACTTAGTATTTACATTTATTGTATTAATGCTAAATCTTAGCATTAATTTCGTATAGAAGATAGTGTGAATGAATATATTTGATTCTACAAGCCTTTTTTTAGCCGTAATATCCAGATATACAATAAATTAAGTTCTATATTCTTGTTTTAGAAATGAACTGTTTTAGAATAAAAGGAGTTGGGCCTTGTTTTGACACAATGATATGATCATGCTTAAGAAATCATCTTATTGTAGATTGTCAAAATGCTAAAAGAGATATCTGTTTTTTGTAAATGAAGAGTTTGAACGGCGGATCCGAATGTAAAGAAGCAAGATCGATACCGATCCATAGATAAGAACAAAGAATTGAAAGAGAGAAGTGTATCTACTTTCCGTTTGAAACTCAAATTCAGTGCTAATAATTGCCCTCAAACGGAAAGTAGCTTTTGTGATTATTGAGTAGTTGCTTAATGAAGAATATTAAACACTAATTCGCGTAGAATATCACCATCACTTACTGAAGGGTTGTTTACCCCCTTCGATTTTGCATCTGCATATCGTATTTCGCTCACAATTTGCATAGTCTTTACACCGCTATATTTGCGCATGGCAGCCATGTAGTCTCGCGCTTGCCAGGGTGTTTTAAGCCCTAACATAGCAGCTATACCCTGTTCCGTTTTGTCTGGAGCATAGTAGGCTAACATCAAGTTGGAGTAGAAGCTAAACAATAGCGACAATGTCATCTGAATAGGGTTTGTTTTCGGATTTTCCTCAAAATACTTTATTATCTTATTTGCTTTAAGAATATCCTTTTCAACCAATGCGCTGCGCAATTCAAAGTTGTTGTAATCCTTACTGATGCCTATATTCTTTTCGATTTGCTCGGGTGTGATTCGTTTTTGATTCGTTGGTAAAGTGATGATCAACTTCTCTAATTCTCCGGTCAGCCGACTCAGATCAGTGCCTACAAAATCAGATAACATGGCAATTGCTTTAGGGTCTACATCGATTCCCTTTCGCTTCATGTACGACGAGATAAAGGCAGAAAGTTGCGCCTCTTTAATTTTCTTTGACTCAAATAACACTCCTTTCTTTTCGATCTCGGCAGCCAATTTCTTTCTGCGGTCCAACGTGCCGTGCTTATGACACACGACAAGGATGGTTGAGGTTAGCGGTTTTTGTAGGTAAAACGTCAGCTCCTCCATGTTGCGGATAGCCTGCGCTTCTTTGACGATGATCACTTGATATTCGCACATCATTGGGTAGCGCTTGGAGGCATTGATAATCGTTGCTACGTCTACGTCTGCACCGTATAGTACCGTCAGATTGAATTCCTTCTCCGTCTCACTCAGTACGTTAGAAGCAATGTAATCGGCAATCATATCGATATAGTAAGACTCCTCGCCCATCAAATAGTAGATGGGACGATATTGTTTAGCTCTCAGCTCTTTTAGGATATCTTCGCAGGTTAGTTCTTGTTTAGCCATATGTCTTGTTACCAGTCGAATTTCAGGTGTTTTACCGTTTTCTTTTCATCAATAATCATGCGTAGTGAGGCAATGCCAATTTCTACATGCTCGTCAACATAGTTTTTGGTAACGATGCTGTCACTCTTGTCAGTTTTCACACCTTCAGGAATCATGGGTTGATCCGAAACCAAAAGCAAAGCTCCTGTGGGAATATGATTGGCAAAGCCACAACTAAATAACGTAGCCGTCTCCATATCTACCGCCATGGCGCGTGTAGTAGTGAGGTACTGTTTAAATGCTTCATCGTGCTCCCAGATGCGACGATTGGTGGTGTACACCGTTCCTGTCCAATAGTCGCGAGCATAGTCGCGGATCGATGAAGAGACTGCGCGTTGTAACATAAATGCCGGTAATGAGGGTACTTCGGGTGGAAAATAATCGTTTGAAGTTCCTTCTCCACGAATAGCAGCAATGGGTAGAATCAAGTCGCCTAATTTGTTTTTCTTATCAATGCCTCCACATTTCCCTAAAAACAGACAAGCTTTTGGGCTGATAGCACTCAATAAATCCATAATAATGGCAGCGTTAGGGCTACCCATGCCAAAGTTGATGATGGTCATGCCTTCGGCTGTCGCCGAGGTCATGTTCGCATCTTTTCCAAGAATGGGCACATTGAATTTTTGGGCAAATATTTCGACATAATTATTAAAGTTCGTCAACAGAATATACTCTCCAAAATCTTCCAGATTACGTTTAGTGTAACGAGGTAGCCAATTAGCTACAATTTCTTGCTTTGTTTTCATAATAATCTATTAAATTTGTCTCCCCAATATGGGGACACATTATTTAACTTACAAAAATAGTAAATGTTATCGTTAAACTTGCCAGTATTCGATACTAAAATAGCGACACGAAGTGGAAAAAATGTTATTTTCGACGTGATTCGTAAGCGTTATGTAGCACTTACCCCCGAAGAATGGGTCAGGCAACATTTCGTTCACTTTCTAATTGCCCACAAAGGATACCCTTCGACGCTAATTGCCAACGAAGTGTTGTTACGCCTAAACGGAACCCAGAAACGGTGCGACACGGTACTTTACAGACGCGATCTTACGGCTCGAATGATTGTAGAATACAAGGCACCTCACATTGAGATTACGCAAGCCGTTTTCGATCAAATTTCGCGTTACAATATGGTGTTGAAGGTCGATTACTTAGTGGTTAGCAACGGTGTTCAGCATTATTGCTGCCAGATGAATTACAAAAAACAAAATTACCTATTCCTGGAAGACATTCCAGATTACTCCTTGTTATTATGAATGAAATTTATCAGATTGTCAATGGTCAAGTACTGACACCCGCAGGGTGGTTGAAAGATGCTTGTGTGCTCATCAAAGAAGGAAAGATTACTGAAATAACCACAGCTATTCATGAGGTAGAATGTGCTAGACGCGTAGATGCAGGTGGTCACTATGTAGTACCAGGGTGTATCGATATACACATTCATGGTGGTGGCGGATGCGATTTTATGGAAGCTACTCCCGAAGCCTTTGAAACCATAACCAAGGTACATGCCAAGCACGGCACAACTGCCATGCTTGCCACTCTTGCCGTCTCATCTCCTGATACGATAAAAAGAGCTATCAAAGTTTGTGAAGCCATGCAAAACTCGCCTTTAAAGGGAGCCACCATACTAGGCTTGCACTTGGAGGGTAATTATTTGAATAAGCTGATGAAAGGCGGACAGGCACCTGAGCATATTTCGCTTCCCTGTCCTGAAGAGTACGAAGCGCTGTTAGCCTCTACCTCTTGCATTAAACGTTGGAGTGCATCGCCCGAACTACCCGGTGCTTTAGCATTTGGCAATTATGTCTCTTCTCGGGGAGTGCTTGTGGCATTGGCTCATACTGTAGCTACTTATCCGGAAGTTAAAGAGGCTTATGAAGCAGGATTTACACATGCTACTCACTTCTATAACGCCATGACGGGCATGCACAAAGAGGGAATTTATAAACGCGAAGGTGCCGTAGAAAGTGTGTTCCTGATGGATGATATGACCGTTGAAGTTATTGCCGACGGCATTCATGTTCCTTCGGCCATTCTTCGGCTTATTTATAAAATTAAAGGTGTAGAGCGTACTGTATTGGTGACGGATGCCATGGCAGCCAGTGCGTGTGCACCCGGTACTGAGATTGCCGATAAGCGTGTTATTATTGAAGATGGGGTCTGTAAGCTTGCCGATCGTTCGGCATTGGCAGGAAGCATCGCTACAGCCGACCTCTTGATTCGCACCCTGGTACAAGAGGCAGATATCCCCTTGGCAGATGCCATACGCATGACTTCAGAGACACCAGCCCGCATCCTTCATATTGATGATAGAAAAGGGACCTTAGCACCTGGAAAAGATGCCGACATCGTTATTTATGATGAGCATTTACAGGTACAGAACGTTTTTGTTGAAGGCAGGATGATGGAAATATAATAGGATCGAATACAGTTCGGATACTCAAATAATAAAAAAGTCCAAAGAGCTCTTTACAAACTCTTTGGACTTTTTTTATTGACTCATTTTTATTGAGTTTATTTATGCATCTGTCATTTTTCTTTTGGGAGCTCTTTTTGTTGGTGTAGCAACAACCTCTTCTACCTTTACTTCAAACTGTATACCTGCCAATTCGGGGTCAATCATAATGCGTCCGCAGTATTCGCAAACAATGACTTTCTTACGCGAACGAATATCGAGTTGTCTCTGAGGTGGAATTTTGTTGAAACAGCCACCACATGCATCGCGCTGTACATACACGATACCAAGTCCATTGCGTGAATTCTTACGAATACGTTTGAATGATTGAAGTAGGCGTGGTTCAATCTTTGTTTCCAAATCTTTCGCTTTCTCTCTCAATTTTTCTTCTTCCTGCTTCGTTTCAGAAACGATTTCTTCGAGTTCACTTTTCTTTTGATCAAGATCCTTTTGTCTTTCATTCAAGGCAGCTGTGCTCGTAGCTACCTCGGCCGATTTTTCTTGCTCTTCAGCCGAAAATTCTTTAATTCTCTTCTCACAAAGCTCGATTTCTAATGTTTGGAACTCAATCTCTTTGGTCAAAAAGTCATATTCACGGTTGTTTCGTACGTTATCTTGTTGTGACTTATACTTGTCAACAGCAGCTTTCGAAGTCTCTATTTCTACTCTCTTACCGGCAATAGCAGATTTCAGGCTGTCTACCTCCGATTTGATTTTGTCAATACGAGTGCTCAAACCAATAATTTCGTCTTCAAGATCCTGTACCTCTAGTGGAAGTTCTCCTCTAAGTGTCTTGATCTTGTCTATTTCAGATACCATGGTTTGCAGTTGGAACAATGTTTTCAGTTTTTGTTCTACTGTCAATTCTTTCGGTTCGCCTTTTGTTTCTTTAGCCATTTTAGTTATAAATATTTGATGGGATTTGTATTTACCTTACTCATTTGCAATACAAGATTAGGAAATCTTTCCCGGATTATAGAATAAAAAATTTCTTTCGTATACTGTTCGCTCTCATAATGTCCTATTTCAGCCATGAGGATTTCTTCTTCGTGTCCAAAATAGTCGTGATACTTAATTTCGCCCGTTATAAACACATCTGCTTTACTGCGAATGGCTTGTGGCAAAAGGAATGCTCCCGATCCACCACAAAGAGCTACTTTCTTTATTTCACGCCCCGATAGTTTATTGTGTTTCAAACACCCTACCTCAAACGTTTTCTTGATTCGTTTTAAGAATTCAAGTTCGGTTTCTGACTTTTCTAGCTCTCCTACTACCCCTGCACCTGTTTGTGTCCATGAGTTTTGGAGTGGATAAATGTCAAAAGCCGGTTCTTCATACGGATGCGTTGCCAGTAGTGCACGGATGGCCTCTCCTTTTCGAAAAACAGGCACGATAGTTTCAATGCGCACCTCTTCTTCTTGATGCAACTCTCCAATACTGCCGCAATAAGGATTTGCCCCAGCTCCTGCACGGAAAGTTCCCTCTCCTTTTACATTATAACTGCAAGAGTCGTAGTTTCCAATATTTCCGCAGCCTGCATTGAATAAAGCTTCTCGTACCCTATTTGCTTGCGCGCCAGGCACGAATGTGACTAGTTTTACAAGGCTGTTTTCTTTAGGCTCAAGTATTCGTATGTTTTTCAACCCTATTTTCTCTGCTATTTTGAAGTTCACTCCACCCGGAGCATTGTCCAAATTAGTATGAGCTGAGTAGATAACAATCTCATTCCGAATCGCCTTGAGTATACAACGTTCTACATAGTCCTTTCCTGTGATTGACTTATAACCCTTAAACATAAGAGGATGGTGCGATATAACAAGATTACACCCAGAAGCTATAGCTTCATCAAGCACAGCTTCAGTAACGTCAAGACACAACAAAGCCCCTGTTGCTTCCGCTTCTGTCAGTCCGATTTGCAAGCCGGCATTATCAAATCCGTCTTGTAATGGCAGAGGCGCGAACCGTTCAAGGGCGCTTACTACTTCTTTAATCTTCATTGTGATTATAAAAATTAAGTGCAAAGATAGCAAAAAAAGAGAAGAGTCTATTGCTTTTATCGTTTTTTAGTACATCAACGAGCGAATTCGATGCAGATTAATAAGCGATTTAGCAAAAGATAGAAAAGTAG
>JAGOOC010000060.1 GCA_017992695.1 Bacteroides sp.
GTTCTATTTCGAAGGCTCTTACTCAGAGTACGAAGAGAACAAACAGAAGCGTTTGGGCAACGAAGAACCCAAGCGTGTGCGTTATAGAAAGCTGATGTAATCATTAAGTGCAAGGTACAGCATATAAGAACATTAACACTATTTCTTATAAACAGAAAGCCTCGGAGAGATATCCGGGGCTTTTTGTGTCTTGTTCCGTTATAGAATGTTGCTCTCTCTTAAAAAATGAAGCAGAAATGTAACATAGTTTTAAATATATTCAATTATCTTTGTCCATTGATTGTAGATGTGTAAATGAAATACTAATTTAATTTATTGTTTATGTTAAGAACAAAGCAAATCTTTATGGTGGCAGTAATGCTAATGCTTGCTACCTTTATCAATGCGCAGGTTACTACTTCCAGTATGAGTGGTAAAGTGATGACGCAGGAAGAGTCCATTATCGGTGCAACAGTGGTGGCCACGCACGAGCCATCAGGCACCAGATACGGAACTGTTACTAATGTAAGTGGACAATTCAATCTCCAAGGTATGCGTACCGGTGGTCCTTACAAAGTAGAGGTGTCTTATATCGGCTATCAAACAGCTGCATTTAAAGACATTTCATTGTCTTTAGGCGAGACTTATGTTCTTAATGTTACCATGAAGGAATCGTCAGAACTGTTGGGTGAGGTTGTGGTGACCGCACAAAAAACAATAGAGAAGATGGGTACCTCTACAAACGTTAGCGAACGTCAGCTCAATACGCTTCCAACGATCAATCGAAGTATTACCGATTTTACTAAACTTTCACCTTATGCCGGTGGCAGCAGCTCTTTTGCCGGACGCGATGGACGTTACAATACCATCACGGTGGATGGTGCATCTTTCAACAATAGTTTTGGATTGAGCACGAACAACCTACCCGGTGGCGATGCCCAACCCATTTCATTGGATGCTATTGATGCGATTAGCGTGAACGTTTCACCTTACGATGTTAAATACTCGAATTTTACAGGTGCTTCTATTAATGCCGTAACCAAAAGTGGTACCAATACTTATAAAGGTAGCGCCTATACCTATATAAAGCCTAAAGGCTTTATGGGAAGCTCTATCGACGGATTTGATGTGCCTAACGTGAGCAATTATAACTCACAACTATACGGTGCAACCGTAGGTGGTCCTATCATTAAGAATAAACTTTTCTTTTTCTTGAATGCCGAAATGGAGAAAAAAGAGACTCCCGGTATTCTATGGACTCCTAACGAAAAAGAGAACGCATCGGGTGATAGCCAAACCTACACCTCGCGTACTTGGATTGGCGATTTGCGCACGATGAGCGATTTTATGAAGAGTAAATATAATTATGACACAGGTACTTACGATAAGTTTGATAATTTCCAGAGTGATAACTGGAAGTTGATGGCTCGTGTAGACTGGAACATTCATCAAAACCACAAGCTGACACTGCGTTTCAACACCGTGACTTCTGAGAATGATCGCGATGTTAGTCCTACTTCCAGCATCGTTACCAATACCAATTCTGCCCGCTATGGGGTTGATGCCTTTGCCTTTGGTAATTCAAACTACAGCATGAGAAACGTAGTTACTTCTATCACAGGAGAGTTAAACAGTACGTTCTCCAACAAAGTACAGAATAAACTGTTGGCCACCTATACGCATATTCGCGATACGCGCAAGCAAAAAGGAGCTGATCTTCCGATGATCGATATTTATAAGGATGGTAAACAGTACATGACATTGGGTACAGAGGTATTCACTCCTCACAATGATGTCATCAATAACGTATTCAGCATCACCGATAATGTGAGCATTTCATTGGGTAACCATATGCTTATGGCCGGTGCTTCTTTCGAAAGACAATACTTTATGAACTCTTACCTGCGTGGAGCTTATGGCTATTATCGCTATAACTCGATGGATGATTTTATGACAGACAAAAAACCGGCACTATACGGTATTACTTACGGTTATAATGGCAATGATGCTCCCGGTTCTGAGTTAACATTTGGTATGTTAGGTACCTATGTTCAAGACGAATGGTCAATCTTACCTAACTTTAAACTGACTTATGGTTTGCGTGTTGATATGCCTATGTACTTCAATAAGTTGGAGGCTAATGCATCCATCAGCAAACAAGAGTTTGTGAACGGCACACACGTAGATGTATCCAAGTGGCCAAAAACCCAAGCATTGTTATCTCCGCGTGTAGGTTTCAACTGGGACATCAAGAGCGACCGTAGCATTGTACTCTCGGGTGGAACAGGTATCTTTACCGGTTTGATTCCTTTCGTATGGTTCACCAATCAACCCAGTAACTCGGGATTGGTGCAAAACATGGTAGAATACAATGCAGCTGCGCTACCCGCCAACTTTGCATTTAATCCCAATTACAAGGAGACATTGAATCAATATCCTACCTTGTTTACGGCTACTCCCGGAGTCGAAGCTCCCGATGTTATTGCATATGTCGATCCAAAGTTTAAAATGCCTCAAGTATGGCGTAGCAATTTGAATGTGGATATTCAGCTGCCTTACAACTTTATGTTATCGGCCGGTGCCTTGTATACGCGTGATATTTACAATGTAGCTTTAACCAATATCAATGAAGCTGCTCCTACCGGTGTATATGCCGAACAACCCGGACGTGTATACTGGAAAAGTGGAGATTACAAATACAATAACTACTCTAAAGGTAAGAGCCAGGCAATAAAACTGGGTAATGGAGACGATAAAGGATATCAATATTCATTCAACGCCATGTTAACTAAGAAATATGAATTTGGTTTCACGGCTTCGGTTGGTTATACCTATACCATGGCGAAAGACGTATCGGCTAATCCCGGTTCTGCTCCCAACTCGGCATGGCAAAACAATGTAGCAGTGAACTCGTTGAATGACCCCGGACTCTCTTACTCTTTGTTCTCTACGCCACATCGTATTATTGCGAATGCCTCTTATGAGATCAATTATGCGAAGCATATGAAGACTACTTTCTCCTTATTCTATTCGGGATACAATACCGGTAGATATTCGTTCACTTACTATAACGATATGAATGGGGATGGTGCTTTTTCTGATTTAATGTATCTTCCGTCTTCTCCCGAAGAGATGCCGTTTGTGGATATAAAGAATAAGGCCGGCGAGGTTACTTATAAGAAAGAAGATCAATCGAGCGATTTCTGGAATTACGTGAACAATGATTCATACTTGAAAACTCGCAAAGGCGACTATGTAGAACGTAACGGTTCTCTTATGCCTTGGATTAACCGATTCGACTTTAAGGTAGCACAAGATTTTTATGCTAACATGGGCGGACGTAAGTATGGCATTCAAGTGAGCTTGGATATGCTTAACGTAGGCAATCTGCTGAACACCAAATGGGGTGCCTATCAAACGTCCGGTTTGAAGAGTTATGATAATGTACGCTTGTTGAAGACAGCCGGGAAAGCCGGTGAGGCTATTAAATATCAGGTAAATGCAAATACATCTGAAGATTTCAACAAACTCTCGTCATGGAACTACAGTGCAAATACAGGTAGTGCATGGTCTATGCAATTGGGCGTGAAACTCACATTCTAATCACTAATTGAGATAGCAAATTAAAAGGCGGGTATACTCACAATGGAGTATACCCGCCTTTTAATTTGCTATCTCAATCCTCTCAATAACATCCCCTCTCTCTACATCCTCACCCTCATCACCACCGGCTTATGATCACTATACGTCAGTTCAGGCGAGTAGTAATCCACCCCCTCTATCTCGGCAGAGTGAAGGATATAATCAATTATTAGCAAGCGTTTAAGGTAACGATAGGAGTACATATAACCATGTCCGCAACTCTGAAAACCATCGCTAAGCTTCGCGCTTTTCGTGCCCTTCTTACCCTTCGTTCCCTTGATGATGTGATAAGAGTACGAAGAAGGTATTGAGTTAAAATCGCCACACACCAACAGCGGGTAGGGGCTGGCATCGATCTGTTTTTTCACGATGTCGGCTTGTAAGCTGCGCTTTATAAAGTTTTGATGTAACTCCTTGAGCAAACTCGAGGCAGCTATCTCTACATTTTTATGTAGGTCGGGTAACTGCTGAAGTTCATTTATTTCTTCTTCAACAATCTTACCCATAGCCCTACGCAATATCTTGTCAATCGCTTTATCTAGGTGACGCTTGTTTGACTTTACCGCAGTGGTTTGCAGGTGATTGTTGAACAAGCGAATGGTTTCTCCATGGATGCTGATATCGCACCACATGCTGCAATTCTTGCTGTTGGGGTAGGTGATAAGCCGGCTCGCACGGATGGGGTATTTGCTAAACACGGCCAGTTGCAACAGCGGAATGCTGTCGGGCGTATACGGAATGAGGCTGTACGGAAACTCGCTCATCGCTGCCCTTACGCTATCAGCCGTAAAGGTGCTGTTGATGCCACACTCCTGAAAGCAAACGATATCGGCTTGCTCACTTTTCAGAAAGGAGGCTATCTGCTTGCACGTATGCCCCGAGGTCTCTTTATTGAAGGAGGCTACGTTATAAGTAATCACAGTGAGAACACTGTTGCTATATCCATCTGCTGCTCGCTCACCTGCAGCTTGAACTTCTGCTGCACCATCTGCTCCATCAATCGCTGAACCAATCGCTGCTCGCTTACCTGCTGCTTGATCAATCATCACTGTCCGCCCATTCGGTTTCGCAGCCGATGATCCCGGTTGCCAGATGCAACTCAAGTACCACCAGTTGCCGGCAATGGCGATTAGTGGTATCCACAGCCAGCATCGCCAGCGAATCGTCCAGTACAGGGCTGCAACGAGGTTGCATAGCAGCAGTACGGGCAGCGCCAATCCCACAAAGGTAAGTGCTACCGAAGCAGCAGGTGCAATGAATGTTGCGCCTGCTGCTCCCAGCGTAACAATGGCCAAAACAAGGGTTAAACCGATTGAAAGATTATAAAACAATCGAGATACGGCTTTTCTTCCCATACTCTTTTTAAATGGTTGGGTTACTGTTTAATCGATTAAATGAGTTACTGTTTAATTCAGTGAGCTACTGTTCAATTCAGTGAGTTATTGTTCAACCACTTTAAAACCGTATCCTTGAGCTGCATAACCGAAATCGGTTTCGATATAAAGTCGTTACACCCTACTGCTATCGCCTCCTGCTTGTCGCTCTGATACGCGTAAGCACTTTGAACAATGATGGGCACATCGGCCGACTGTTCTCGAATGATCTGTGTAGCCTCCAGCCCATTAAGAATCGGCATGCGAATGTCCATCAAGATCAAATCGGGTTTCAGCGATTCGAACAAAGTTACGGCCTCCGCCCCGTTCATCGCTCGCTCCAGGCGATAGCTCTTGCCCAGAATGGCTTTCAGCAACTCGTAGTTACTGTCTGTATCTTCGGCAATGAGTATAATGATTTCTCTTTGCTCATCGACAGTTGAATGGGGTGTCGTATGGGTATCGGTTTGCTCTGTCAACTCTTCACCAGGCCTGTCTTGCGTCTCAAAACTTGGCTGATCGAAATCTCTCTTTAAAACAGGCAGTGTAAAGGTGAAGGTAGTTCCCTTCCCCAACTCCGTTTCGAGAGATATCTCGCCCCCCAGGCGTTCGATGATGGTTCTGCAGATCGACAACCCCAGTCCCGTGCCCTGTGCAATGCTGTTGGCTTTGATAAAACGGTCGAATATATTGTCCACGTTCTCCGGAGCAATACCTATGCCGGTATCCGACACCCGAAAGTGCACCCAATCCCCTTCCTGCCTGTACCCATAGCTCACCGTTCCGTCGGTGGTAAACTTAAACGCATTTCCAATCAAGTTCGATACCACCTGAAACACCCGCGACTTGTCCGAATCCACCATCAACTCCTCGTTCGAAGGTTCAAACACCAAGGTAACCCCCGGCGGACAGCGAAACACGTGTGTGTCATAAATCTCGCTGCACAGCTGGTTCAGCTTCACCGGTGCGTTGGTAAACTCCACAATCCCCGATTCTATCTTCGAGAGATCCAGTATCTCGTTAATCAGTTTCAGCAACTGGTCGTTGTTGGCCTCTACAATTTCGTAGTACGTATGCCTCTCGGTTTTGTCCTCACTTTCGGCTATGATGCGCGAGAAGCCTACGATGGCGTTGAGCGGCGTTCGTATCTCGTGGCTCATGTTGGCCAAGAAAGCCGATTTTAGCCTGTTCGCTCGTTCGGCATGCTCCTTCTGCACCATCAGTTCGCGCTTCATCAGCTCCAGTTGCGTGATGTCCCACTCTATACAGATAATCATGGGCGAGAAGTCTTCGCTCTCCACCATTATCTTTCGTTTATCCACAATCTTCAACTGTCCGTTCTCATCTGTTCGCTCCACCTTTTCGTGCAGTGCTTTGCCCGTTTCGACTATTTCTATGTCCTCTCTCCGTATTTGGTTGGCTTTCTCTTGCGTGTAAAAATCAAAATCGTTTGAGTACAACATTTGCTGCTCTTCTGTTGTAAAGTTGCTCGCTTTTCGGTTGCAATACAGGTAGCTGAAATTGTTGTAGATATCCTTTACTGTGATGCTTGCCGGTAGGTTTTGCATGGCGATGTTCATGATGCCGTTGAGCCGTTTGATTTGCGATTCGTAGCGCATTCTGTCCGATATATCGTGCGAAAGCAGCCAGTAGCTTACCTCGCCCTCGTCGCTGGTAACGTGATACATTACTCCTTCGAACGCCAACGTATTTCTATTATTTTTCAGCGGATAATGAGCAATGAAAGAGCTACTCTCTCCCGGTTTACAGTCGGTATATCGTTTTTCCCACTGCTCCAATGAGTCGATGTCGCCTACTACATCATATACCTTGAGTGCCTCTATCTCTACGCTGTCGGGTATCTGATGATTGATTTTGAATTGGCGGTTGGCAAATACGATTGTACCATCCGCTTTGGCAGCAAGGATGCTTTCTTTGGCGTTGTTGATGGCGTGCGTAAGCGTGTTGATGTCGTTTCTTCGTCGCTGAATATCGGTTACATTCTGTATGTAGCCTTCGTTGATGCAGCTTCCGTCGGGTTTCAATTCGCTCAGGTAAGCCTTCAATCTGATGTAGTACACCGTGTTGTTGTGCTTGATGCGGTAGTCGATCACATTCTCCTTCTCCTCACCGTTTGTATTTAGGTTTACCCAGTTCTTGAACGATTGCCTATCCTCGGGCAATACCAACTCTATATACTCCTCGAGCAAGGCGCTCTGCTCTTCCTCTTCACTGAGTATACCTGTGTACCCCCGATAATAGAGTCGTTTCTCGTTGCTGTTATACCGCCATCGGCCTATTTGTGCCGCTTTTTGGGTTTCTAACAGCTCCTTATTCACCCGTTCGAGCTGCAACTTGATGTTTTTTCGCTTGGTGATGTCGCGGTATTGGCAAAGCACCATCCCGTCATACGGAATCATGATGCACTTGAAGTAATACACTTCACCTTTGAGTTCTAAACGAAAGTTCCGTTCGGTTTTCTCTTGATGGCTGATAACGCTTTGAAACGTAGGTCGAAACTTATTCAACGTGCGCTCGGGCATAAGCTCGAAGAGGTTTTTGCCTAAAAGCACTTCTTCTTGAAGGAACCATAAATCGCTATGCGTGTCCACGTCCACACACAAGCCATCGGCTTGTACCAGAATGAGCGTGTCGGCCACCAGCTTTAAAATCCTTTGAGCGTTATGCGCACTGTGTAATATCCTACTCATTACCAAGTATCTTATGTATCAATTATTGAAATACCGCAAAGTTATAAAAAAAAATTAAACAACACGTATTCGGTAAAACTATTTATGCCCTTTTTGCTCGCTCCCATGTGCCTGTTCCCTTCTTCCTTCGCAGGTACCCTATGCCTTTGAACACATTGATGTTCATAAATAAGAAGTAATAAGGGATGAAGAAATACGTGTTTTTGAGTAGCCGCGACGACAAATAATATCCTCGCGCGCCCATTAGGTAAAACATCACCTGTGCCGCCAGCAAGATGGTGTATAGCGTTCCTGCCTCTCGAAACACAGCCGCAGGCGCGTCAGCATTTGCCCACCCCATGACCACCAGCGCCACGTTAAGCGGCAGCAGTGCAAAGAGCAGCACCGGTGTAACCGACCACCGCAACACCCGGTGCGACACGTATTGAAAACTCAGCACCCCGTAGCGCAGCGGGTTGAGCAGCTCGCGCAACCGCCACACCGACTGCAACCCGCCAGCAGCAATGCGCACCTTTCGTTTCTCCTCCTCGCGCATATCGGCCGATCCGCTCTCTACGGCGTATGCCCCGCTACAGTAGGCGATGAGGTGCCCCTTCATGGCAATGCGTAGCGAGAGCACAAAGTCGTCGAGCAGCGTGTCGTGCTCCATCTCCTCAAAGAGTTCGCAGCGCACGGCAAACAGTTCGCCCGCCGCCCCCACAGCCGAGTAGAGCCGTGCATCGAGTGCTTTGAGTGTCGATTCGTACCTCCAGTAGAGCCCCTCGCCACCGGCCGCAGCCCCGTCGTGCGTTTGCACGGCAATGCGTTTCTCGCCTGCCACACAGCCCACTTTGGGGTTTTCGAAGGCACGCACCATCTCGCTCACCGCTTCGCGGTTCAGCATCGTGTTGGCATCGGTAAAGATCACGATGGGTGTCTCTATCTGCTTCATGCCCCGTGTCATGGCGGCCGTTTTCCCCCGTCGCTCGGGTTGGTAGAGCACGGTTGCATCACCTGCCCATCGGGTGTTCAGGCGTTGGTTGGTGCCATCTGTGGTTCCGTCGGTTACCCACACAATGTGCAGTTTCTCTCGGGGATAGTCCAGTGCCAACGCGTTTTCCATCTTTCGGTCTACCTCCTCCTCCTCGTTGTAGGCGGTGATGAAGAGGGTTACGTGGGGCAGTGCCTCGGATGGGGGAAGCTCCCACGTGGTGGGTTTCCTGAAAGCCTCTTTGAGTTTCACTAGCAGGTAGAGCAGCAGGCCATAGCCTATGTAGGTGTAGAACACTACGAACAGGGCTGCCCAGAAGAGGAGTTCGAGGATGGAGTAGGGTTGGAAGATGGGGTAGGTAGTAGGGGTCATGATTGATGCTACGGTTT
>JAGOOC010000035.1 GCA_017992695.1 Bacteroides sp.
AATTATTTACAGCCCAATACAGCTTGAAAACAATCGTTTTCAAGCTGTATTGGTATTCATATAAGCCTCTTATATCAAAAAAAACAAATTAGTTCTACGGTCAGAAGCTAGTTCTGAAATTATTCTATTATATTTGTGCTTTAAGAATTAAACAATAAACCCAAAAGCTACTTAAAACTTGTGATGGCAGCATGAAAAAAACAATATTACTCGTAGATGACAAAACAACTATTGCAAAGGTAGTGTCTGTATACTTGGGACAAGACTACAATTTCATCTATTTTGATAATCCCATTAAAGCCATTGAGTGGTTGCAAGGTGGAAACTTTCCCGATCTGATTATTTCAGACATACGTATGCCCGAAATGAAGGGAGATGAATTTCTGCACTATATGAAAAACAATGAACTGTTCAAAAATATTCCTTTCGTTATGTTATCAAGCGAAGAGAGCACTACTGAACGAATTCGTTTATTGGAAGAGGGAGCAGAAGATTACATCCTGAAACCATTCAACCCCCTTGAACTTAAAGTCCGCATAAAAAAAATCATCGGTTAAATGACATCTGCGCCCATGCAATATCTTATCTATATCGGTAGACACGAGCAAACAATTGAACATTATTCTAAAATAGCAAAGGAGATGCTTTGTGCCATTCCCAATTACGCTCAAGTAACACAATTGCTAGATAAGATCAGAGAGAAATATGACGTAGTCATATTCTTCGAACAGGTAGTGGTGCATAAAGATATAGTAGATATTCAATACCTTAGAAAAAGATATCCTACCGTATACATAGTGTTGGTTACGGAATCGTTGAACAAGGAAGAGGCGCGAAAGTATCTGAAAGCTGGGGTTAATAATACCATTCCTTTCCAAGCAACACAAGAAACAATCGACGAAATGTTTTCTTTTCTCGAAAAAAGAAAACAACAAAAAATAAACGAAATACGTGAAAAAGGGAGTAAAATGCAAGCATTCAGGCTTCCATTTTGGAAAAGATGCTTCGACGTCTGCTTTGCAAGCGTAGCACTGCTTTTCCTATCACCTTTGCTGATTCTTACCGCCATCGCTATTCGCGTGGAGAGCAAAGGGGCAGTGGTCTATAAATCTAAACGAGTGGGAAGCAACTATCAAGTTTTCGATTTCCTGAAATTTCGTTCCATGTACATCAATGCCGATAAGTACCTGAGAGACTTTCACGCTCTTAATCAATACCATATCGAAAAAGAACCGGACTGCAGCTTGATTGAAGAGGATTCCGCATTCGATACAGGGAACGAGGAGCAGATTGTTTTGGTATCCGATGATTTCGTTATTTCAGAGAAAGAGTACATCCATCAGCGATCAAACGATCAGAAAAACTCATTTGTAAAACTTGAAAACGATCCGCGTATCACCAAAGTAGGTCGTATTATTCGTAAATTCAGTATTGACGAGTTGCCCCAACTCATCAACATCCTCAAAGGAGATATGTCGATAGTAGGTAACCGCCCTCTCCCACTCTATGAGGCCGAATTACTGACTAGCGATGACTACATCGACCGATTCATGGGCCCGGCCGGACTTACCGGACTTTGGCAAGTAGAGAAGCGAGGAGATGCCGGAAAGATGTCGGCAAACGAGCGCAAACAGTTGGATATTCAGTATGCCAAAACTTACTCCTTCGGGATGGATATCAAGATTATTTTCAAGACACTAACAGCCTTCGTACAAAAAGAAAACGTATAAAAAAAACCTTGTATGCCGGATAACCCTCTTTCGATTGGAGATAGTGTTCTGTTTATTTGCATGCTTTTGCCATGTATCTATCTATTCGTTCTTGCATGGGCATCGATGAGAAAAGAGAGTTACAGATACCCAAAGTCAATACAGGAACACCGCTTTGCCATTCTTCTGCCTTGTGGAACAACTCTCTCTGAGCAAAAATATCCCGAAACGTTGTATGACATCTACTTCTATCATTCGTTACCCGAAACCGTGCAAACGTTGGATGAAACGAAGTACCACATGGCAATTATACTAGACAAAGGGAGCAGCGCATCACACACCCTACTGTCGAGCATCAACAACGCTTATAGTGCCGGAATTACCGCCATACAACTGCACCACACCATCGCGCCAATCGCTACGCGAAAACTTAAACGGCAGGCCATTCATGAAGGCATAACTCAATCACTCTTCAGCCAAGGATGCGTTCAAATGGGATTATCATCTGCGTTTAGCGGAACCGATGTGGCATTGGAAATTAAGTGGCTCCGAAGAAACATGAAAAGCAAGCAAAGTAACCTAGAAGAGAGGTTGTTGCAACAAAACATCTTTATCGAATACCTGAGTTATGCTTCGGTTTGCAGCCCCACTGGGCGTATACCATCACATTTCATTACAATCCGCAAAGCCTTAACTACTCTGCCGCAGGCCATTCTTTATGGTCAATGGAGCTACGTAAACAGACTCATTCAATGTTTTATCCCATCGTGGAAAGGGTTATTAATCATAACCACTTCACTCGCCGTTGTCACAACAAGCTACAACCCTCTGGCTAGTGCAAAATGGTGGATGCTACTCTTGGCACTGTTATTTACCCTTTCGATGGCATTCCCTGATGAACTAGTGAGAGATAAAAAAAGAAGAAGAAACCTTAAATTCCTAAAGACATGAATAACGACAGTTTAAAAAAGAGAATGAAGGAGCATCCACAATTAAAGTTGCTCGTGCATCGTTTCATCATGCATCCGGTCAAGACACGCCCCAATTGGTGGATACGCCTGTTCGACTTCCTTTACCTAAAGCGCGGTAAGGGATCAGTTATCTATCGCAGTGTGCGCAGAGACTTGCCGCCATTCAATCGTTTCTCACTAGGAAGGCATTCGGTGGTAGAGGATTTTGCGTGTTTGAACAATGCCGTAGGCGATCTCATCATTGGAGACTATACTCGTATCGGTATGGGAGATACAATTATCGGCCCGGTACAGATTGGGAATCATGTGAACTTAGCCCAAAACGTTACGGTAACCGGATTGAATCATAATTTCGAACTTGTAGATAAACGCATCGACGAACAAGGCATAAACAAAAAGCTCATTGTTATCGAAGACAATGTGTGGGTAGGTGCCAATGCTGTTATTCTGCCAGGAGTAACGTTGGGGTATCATTCTATTGTAGCAGCCGGAAGTGTGGTGACTCGTTCCATCCCTCCATATTGTGTGTGTGCCGGTATACCGGCACGCGTCATTAAGCGCTATAATTTCGAGATGAATGAGTGGGAACGAATATCAGATTAAAACGAGATGCCAATACGCGAGATGATCAAGATGATCTGTTTTTGGAATTTTTTTATGAGAAATGCCTCGATTCACATTGTGAATCGAGGCATTTCTCATAAAAAGTCAATTTACTTATCTCCGTACAGTTTTGCTCTAAGCTCCTTGATATGATCCGAAGTGATGTATTCATCATAGCTCATCATCTTATCAATGATACCGTTCGGTGTCAACTCGATTACGCGGTTGGCTACGGTTTCAATGAACTCGTGGTCATGCGATGAAAAGAGTACATTCCCTTTATAGGTCTTCAAGTTATTGTTGAACGCTTGGATAGACTCCAGGTCAAGGTGGTTAGTTGGCGTGTCAAGAATCAAACAGTTGGCATTGCGCAGCTGCATACGAGCAATCATACAACGCATCTTCTCGCCTCCCGAGAGCACACTAACTTTCTTCAACACCTCTTCGCCCGAGAACAACATGCGTCCTAGGAAACCTTTCATAACAACTTCATTGCCTTCGCCGTATTGGCTCAACCAGTCAACCAAGTTCAGATCAGAGTTGAAATACTCAGTGTTATCAACCGGCAGGTAAGCCGTAGTTATGGTTACACCCCAAGAAAAACTTCCTGAATCGGGTTTCATCTTATCGTTGAGAATCTCAAAGAAAGCGGTCATCGCACGCGAGTTGCGCGACAGGAATACAATCTTATCCCCTTTCTCGACGTTGAAGTTCACGTCGTTAAACAAGGGCACACCGTCTTCGCTCTTCTTACTCAGTCCCGATACTTCCAAGATTTGATTGCCCGGTTCGCGTTCGGGGGTAAAGATGATTCCCGGGTACTTGCGCGATGATGGCTTAATCTCGTCCACATTCAGCTTCTCCAACATCTTCTTGCGGCTGGTGGTTTGCTTACTCTTGGCCACGTTCGCACTAAATCGGCGAATAAACTCTTCCAACTCCTTTTTCTTATCCTCTGCCTTTGCTTTCTGATTTTGTTGCTGACGCAGTGCAAGTTGGCTAGACTCGTACCAGAAACTATAGTTACCCGAGAAGAGGTTGATCTTTCCGTAGTCAATATCGACTGTATGCGTACATACAGAGTCGAGGAAGTGACGGTCATGGCTCACCACCAATACAGTGTGCTCAAAGTTAGCCAGATACTCTTCCAGCCAAGTCACCGTTTCCATGTCTAAGTCATTGGTAGGCTCATCGAGCAACAGGTTGTCGGGGTTACCGTAAAGGGCTTGAGCCAACATCACACGTACCTTCTCGTTTCCGGCAAGCTCGCCTACCTGTGTATAATGTTTATCTTCCTTAATACCCAATCCGCTAAGCAAAGTAGCGGCATCACTCTCGGCATTCCAGCCATCGAGCTCGGCAAATTTCTCTTCGAGGTCTGACACCTTCAGACCGTCCTCATCGGTGAAATCTTCTTTTGCATACAGCACTTCGCGCTGTTTCATAATGTCCCACAACACCGTGTGACCCATCATAACAGTATCCATTACCGTGTAGGCATCCCATTTATAGTGATCCTGGCTCAACACCGAAAGACGCTCGCCAGACCCCAACATGATTGTTCCGGTGGTGGCATCAAGGTCACCACAAATGGTGCGGAGAAATGTCGATTTACCTGCACCATTGGCACCGATAATACCATAACAATTCCCACTGGTAAACTTCAAGTTTACATCATTAAACAATACCCTCTTACCAAACTGTACCGAAACGTTTGAAACTGTAATCATTCTATTCTATCCTTATTATATTGAAAATCTTTCTTTAAACGGGTGCAAAGATAGGCATTTTTAATGAATTACGTGCTATGCATACCGTGTCAATCTGACAGAAAAGTGTTACCTTTGCAGCGTTTTTTGGCATAATTATGATAATGGCAGAGTTTTTGTAGGGTAAAAGAGTGTAATCTTTATACCGTGTTGATATGAAGACAAATCCATTGATTAAGAATAAAAAAATGAAAGATATGAATACGAACAAGAAAGTGAAAGAAGAAGAGTTGAAGATTCAGGATACTGAAGAAACGATTGAGGATCAGCCCCAAGTTGATCAGTGCTTAGAGGAAAGTGCTCTATTGACTCGGGAAGAAGAGTTGGAACAGCAACTTGAGGAGGCTAAAGCGCAAATAGAAGTGCAAAATGACAAGTACCTTCGCCTAGCAGCCGAGTTTGACAATTACCGCAAACGGACGTTGAAGGAGAAGGCAGACCTCATTCTTAATGGTGGAGAGAAAAGTATCAGCAGCATCTTACCTATTGTAGATGATTTGGAACGCGCTATCGCAACCATGAATACAGCTACCGATGTGGAAGCAGTGAAGACAGGCGTGGAACTTATCTTCTCGAAATTTCTTGCCATATTGGCGCAGAATGGCGTGAAGCCGATTGAGACTGCAAACCAATCACTCGATACGGATTATCATGAAGCAGTCGCAGTGATACCTGCTCCTGCCGAAGAGCAGAAAGGTAAAATTTTGGATTGTGTGCAAACAGGATACACGTTAAACGAAAAAGTACTACGACACGCTAGAGTCGTAGTGGGGGAATAATTAAAGATATATGGAAAAGAGAGATTACTATGAAGTGCTGGAAGTTGCAAAAGATTCAACAGCAGATGTAATTAAGAAAGCATATAGAAAAAAGGCTATACAGTTTCATCCGGATAAAAACCCCGGAGATAAAACTTCCGAAGAGAAGTTTAAAGAGGCGGCCGAAGCATACGACGTGTTGAGCGACCCAGAAAAGCGTGCGCGGTACGATCAGTTTGGTCATGCAGGAGTAAGCGGCGCAGCAGGAAATGGCGGTCCGTTTGGCGGCGGTGGATTTGGTGGTGGAGGTATGTCTATGGACGATATCTTCTCTATGTTTGGCGACATCTTTGGCGGTCATGGCGGAGGCGGCGGATTTGGCGGCTTCAGCGGCTTTGGAGGCGGAGGCGCTCAACAACAAAGACGCTTTAAAGGATCCGATCTTCGGGTAAAGGTAAAACTAAACCTCAAAGAGATAGCCACAGGTGTAGAGAAAAAGTTTAAACTCAAAAAGTATGTAGCCTGTACCGGCTGTCACGGCACAGGTGCCGATGGAGATAGCGGTTCGGAGACGTGCCCAACTTGTAAAGGAAGCGGCTCTGTGATTCGCAATCAACAAACGATTTTGGGAACCATGCAAACACGCGTTACTTGTTCAACTTGTAGCGGTGAAGGAAAAATCATTAAGAACAAGTGCAAAAGCTGCGGAGGTGACGGCATTGTTCATGGCGAAGAGATCGTTAGCGTGAACATTCCGGCAGGTGTGGCCGAAGGCATGCAACTCTCTATGGGAGGCAAAGGAAATGCCGGTAAGCGCAACGGAATACCAGGGGATCTGCTCATTCTGGTAGAAGAAGAGCCACACGACGAATTAATCCGTGACGATAATGATTTGATATACAACCTATTGCTAAGCTTTCCGACGGCTGCACTGGGTGGCACTGTAGAGATACCGACGATAGAGAATAGGGTGAAGGTGAAAATCGATGCAGGAACACAACCCGGCAAGGTGCTTCGCCTACGTGGCAAGGGTTTGCCAAACGTGAACGGATACGGCACAGGCGATCTCTTGGTCAACGTCAGTGTGTACATTCCCGAAACGTTGACAAAGGAGGAGAAGAACATACTCGAGAAGTGCGAATCATTGCCTAATTTTAAGCCAGCGGATTCGGTTAAGGATAAAATATTCAAAAAATTCAAGAGCTTATTCGACTAAGCACTATAATATCAACCAGATACTTTGTCGGTTTCAACAAAAGTAGTATCTTTGCAGCCGCTATTACGAGTTAATAGCATTAATTCAAATCATTAATTAAAACATTTATTAAATGGCAACTAAAATCAGATTGCAAAGACACGGCCGTAAAGGTTACGCGTTTTATTCAATTGTAATTGCAGACAGCAGAGCACCACGAGATGGTAAATTTACAGAGAAGATTGGTACGTATAATCCTAACACCAATCCTGCTACGGTAGATTTGAATTTCGACGCGGCATTCGCATGGGTACAAAAAGGTGCACAGCCTACAGATACTGTACGCAACATCCTTTCTCGCGAAGGCATCTACATGAAGAAACACCTCCTTGGCGGTGTAGCTAAAGGTGCATTTGGCGAAGCTGAAGCTGATGCTAAATTCGAAGCTTGGAAGAGCAACAAACAGTCAGGTCTTGCTGCTTTGAAAGCAAAAGACGTAGCTGCAAAAGTAGCTGAAGATAAAGCTCGCTTAGAAGCAGAAAAGAAAGTAAACGAAGACAAAGTAAAGGCATTGGCTGAGAAGAAAGCTGCTGAACTTGCTGAAAAGGCTGCTGCTGAAGCACCTGCTCAAGAAGAAGCACCAGCTCAGGAAGAAGCTCCTGCTACTGAAGAGGCATAAGCTGCCTGATAAGAGAGTTCGATCCGATACTTATTTCAAACAAAATAGAAGGATTCAAACTATAAAATCCCCTCTGGTACGCCAGAGGGGATTTCTTTTTTTATAGCCTACCAATAATGCCGAAACACAAGAAGTTCGCGTTTCCTCTACCTCGCAAGTATTTCAAAGATAAAACACTATGATTCAATATTTAAAAGAGTATACACTTTTGCATGCAAAGAGTACGTACTTAACGTAGTGTTAAAAAGCTATTTAACACTACGTTAAGTACGTACTCTTATATTACACTAAACGCACAGAGATGAAAAAAGGTCTCTAAAAGACGTTACCACCTTTTAGAGACCTTTATTACTTGTGCGACATTATAGTCGCCGGTTATTTCAGATTAGTATCTGTCACGACCACCACCGCCACCGTAGCCACCGCCACGGCTTCCACCGCTGCTATAGCCACCGCCACGGCTACCACCGCCACCGTAGCCACCGCTACCGCCGCGATTGCCACCGCCGCCACCATAGCTACGACGCGGAGCGTCTTCCTTAGGGCGTGCAACAGATACAGCCAATTTTCTTCCGTCTACTTCTGCTTCATTCAGCGCTTCAATAGCTGCATTACCAGCTTCGTCCTCTGTCATTTCCACAAAACCAAATCCTTTTGAACGGCCTGTCTCTCTGTCAGTAACAACTCTTGCTGAGGTAACTTCTCCGTACTCTGTAAACAACTCTGCTAAATCGGCGTCGCTAATGTTATAGCTTAATCCTGCGATAAAAATGTTCATTGAAAAAAAAATTAATGTCTAACTTAATAAAATAAATTTGTTTGAGAAGTCTTACGTAAGGAGATAAATTACTTTACAATTTTGGGAAATAAAACACATCCTTCTATCAGAAATCTTTAATACGTGGTAAATATAGGCAATAAATCTTGATTAGGAAGCAATTTCCTTTTTATTTTTCAATATAGTGCAATTATCTTCTTCGGCGGCTCCTTCGGCGACGTTGCATTTTGCTGCGCTTGTAACGTTGTACGCGTTTATAAATTAGCCAGCCACTCATCACTGCAACTACTGCAAAGATAAGGATGGTGATACCCACGCCCAGATTATCGCCTTTGATACGCGACCATATATCAAGAACATCTTTCGTTTTATCGCCAAAGTCGCGAATCATAGCACAACGTTCCACTACTTTGCGATCAGGGTACTGAATGCGGTTCACCTGCACGCTATCGGCAGTGGAGCCAAAGAAGTAACTAAGATCAGAATAATATGACAAAGTGGAGTCAATTTTAGCTTCAAGAATTTCGGGAGATCCAACAGCGCTTACATAGCCACTGGCATCCATGTTGCGCAGGGCAATATCGGGGCGGCATAAAAAATTGATAAAATAGCTAGCTGCTTTGGGGTTTCCTGCATATTTGGGGATAACCCATCCGTCGTACCAGATGTTGCTGCCTTCGCGCGGAACGACATAGTCGAGCTCTACTCCTACCGCTTCGGCTTCTTCGATCGCCCATATGGCATCTCCACTCCAGGTCATATTTAACCAGGTTTTGTTCTGAGTCATCATCTCCTTACCAAAGTCAGTCTCCCAACCGGCAATGTTTCCTTTCATCGCTTTGAGTGTCTCTTCGACCAAAGCCATGGCCTGAGGAGAATAGTCGTTCATCAGCTCTTCAACCGTTTTTATGCCTGCGGCCAATTCCTCTCTATGTGCGTATATAATGGCTGTGCCATAGGCATCGCGGTAGCTGTCTTTCATCAATATTTTGCCAGCAAATTTCTTGTCCCACAGGCATTTCCAACTCGCTGCATCAGCTTCATCAACAAAAGCTTTGTTATATAGGATGCCTGCTGTGCCCCACATGTAACAAACCGTATAGCGGTTGGCCGGCTTTGCGAACTGACTGAGTTTGGCTATTTGTTGGCGTATATAGGGCGACACCTCTTTCATATAATTAGGTGAGTGCCGGAAGAGCGTATCAATGGGCAGTAGCAAGTCTTTCTTCAGCATACGCTCGATGATGTACTCCGACGGACAAACCACGTCGAAGTCTTCATGTCCTTTCTCGATCTTGGTGAGCATAATTTCATTGATATCAAACGTTTGATAAACGATTCGAATATCCTCACCGGTTTGCTCTTTATAATAAGCTTGAAAATCTTCGAGCACCCCATCGCCTATGTAATCGGCCCAGTTGTAGACTTTCAAGACTTTTTCACGCGGTTCTCCAGAATTATAACATCCGGTCAATAAACTTGCAAGTAATAAAAAAAGTAAGATTTTCTTCATTATTCTAATCGTTTACTATTTCTTAGCCTTCCCGGCCCTACGGTTAATGACAATGAGTAGTGCCAACACTACTATAAAAATAATGGTAGAGAGTGGACGAAGCTCTGGAGTAAGCCCACCTTTGCGCGCATCAGCATAAATATAGGTAGAGAGCGTTTCGAGTCCCTGATTACCAATGGTAAACACGGTCACGGCAAAATCGTCAATCGAAAGTGTCAATGCTAACATGAAGCCGCTAATCATTCCCGGACGAATCTCGGGAATAATGACCTTGCGAAGTGCCTGCAACGGTGTTGCTCCCAAATCCAATGCTGCTTCATAAATATTGGGGTTCATCTGTTTCAATCGAGGAAGTACGCTGAGCACAACGTAGGGCGTACAAAAAGTAATGTGCGCCAATACAACCGTGGTATAGCCCTGCGATACACCCAAAGAGACGAAGAGCAGAAACAGAGAGATACCGGTAATGATATCGCCATTCAAAATAGGAATGCTGTTTACAAAACCGATAGCTTTGCGCGAACGCGATTTTAAATTAAAGATACCAATTGCAGTAATGCTACCAAGCAGGGTAGCCACAGTTGCTGCAATCATGGCGATGCTAATGGTATTGAGCAAAGCTTTCATGAGCGAATGGTGCGTGCTGGGAGCAAACAGCGATGAGTAGAGCTTGGTGGAAAAGCCAGTCCAGTTGCCTAGCACTTTGGCTTCTGTAAAGGAATAAATGATGATGATCGCAATTGGTGAATAAAGCAATAAAAGCAATATCCACAAATAAGTCTGTGCAAGTATTTTCTTTACCATAATCCTCCTCCTTCGTTCGAATTGTCTTTATCGTCGGTGCTAAGCAGCGAAGTGGCGGCTATCAGCAACAGCATAATAAGCGATAGGGCTGCAGCGTAGTTCCACATACTGTTGTTGATATTCTCTTGAATGGTAGTACCAAAAAGCTTGATGTTATTCATGGTTAGCAACTCGGCAATAGCAAAGGTAGAGATGGTGGGCATAAACACCATCATAATGCCACTCATAACTCCCGGCATAGAGAGTGGAAGTACCGCTTTGAGAAACACCTGTACAGGGTTGGCTCCCAAATCTTGTGCAGCTTCAATGTAACTGTTGTCCATCTTTTGCAGCGTATTGTAGATGGGATAAATCATGAATGGAATAAAGTTGTACACCATACCAAAGATGAGAGCTCCCTCGCCCAGCGGTACGCTGAAGAAGTCGAACAAAGCCACAGTAGCCAATGTGCGCACTAAAATATTGATCCACATGGGTAGAATAAAAAGTACAACCATGGTTCGTGAACGGTTGAGTTTACTGTTGCTCAGTATCCAGGCGGCCGGATATCCTAATAGGATGCAAAAAAAAGTGGTAATGAGAGCAATACCAATCGAGTAAACAAACGTATTGATCGCTTCGGAATGTGTGAAAAACTTAGCAAAGTTTCCCAAAGTGAGCACTCCGTTATCATCGGTAAATGCATAGACCAGAATAAGCAATAGGGGTATGATGACAAAAATGGAAGCGAAAAGGATATAAGGAGCTATCCAGCCCTTACGCGACGACAGAAAAATCAATAATTTCTTCATTAATCGAGATTCGTATTTCTAATTCATAACTATTCGAATGGCATCCGGAGGGATGGTAATACCTACCCGATCGCCATCGTCCCACACATCAGTGGTGTCTACAAACACATCTTCATCCCAGTCAGAGAAGACTGTCAGGTGATAATGATCACCTTTATAAAGGATAAACTTTACCTCTCCGGTCAGCATGCCGTCTTCTTCGTTGTCTTGCAAAATCACTTTATTAAAGTTTATTTCGACCTTGACCGGAGTACCTGATTGCAGTGTTGTAGTCAAAGGCAGACACTCGAACGTGCAACCCAGAAACTCTACATGTGTATCATCTATCCATTTCCCTTCAAAAGTGTTGCAGGTACGCTCTTTTTTCATGATATGAATATCGAAAGGTTTCACTATCAACCCTACTTGGGCCCCTACATCAAAGTGATGGTAGTCTTGTACCAGAATTTCATAACCGTTGCAGAGTACTGTCATCTCGTAGTGAACGCCTTTGAATACAGACGATTGCACCACACCCTTGAGCTGTGCAGTATCCGACACGGGGAAAATGTATAGATCCTCGGGGCGAATGACTACGTCGACAGGGTTTTGCTCACCAAATCCCTCGTCGACACACTCAAACGTTACACCACAAAGGTGTACAAGCTTATCTTTAATCATCAACCCATTTAAGATATTGCTTTCGCCAATAAAATCGGCCACAAAAGCGTTGGTGGGTTCGTTGTATATATCGGTCGGTGTACCAATCTGCTGTATTCTTCCTTCGCTCATCACCACAATGGTGTCGCTCAGAGTCAATGCCTCTTCTTGATCGTGCGTTACATATACAAAGGTAATGCCCAGTTTCTTGTGCATCTGCTTCAACTCCATCTGCATATCCTTACGCATTTTCAAGTCAAGAGCTGCCAAGGGTTCATCGAGCAACAGCACTTCGGGCTCATTGACAATGGCACGGGCAATGGCTACACGCTGTTGCTGTCCGCCCGATAGTGAATCGACATCACGGTAGTCATAATCGGTCATACCCACCATTCTGAGTGCAGCCTTAACCTTTTTATCAATCATCACCTTAGGGTTCTTTTTCAACTTCAACCCGAAAGCAATGTTGTCATACACATTTAAATGTGGAAACAAGGCGTATTTTTGAAACACGGTATTAACAGGGCGTTTGTGAGGAGGTGTTTGAGTGATTTCCTCTCCTGCAATCCTTATTACGCCTTCTGAGGCTGTCTGAAAGCCGGCAATCAGACGCAACAATGTGGTTTTTCCACAACCCGAAGGCCCAAGTATGGTTACAAACTCTCCTTTCTTAACGTTTAAACTCACCGCATCAAGAGCTGTTTTGTCTCCGAAAAACTTCGAAATGCGATTTATTTCAATGATGGGTTTGTTCTGCTGCATAGTCATATCTTTTTTTTGGAGAGGCAAAGGTACATAATTCTGCGCGTTTTCACTTATACGTTAATCTTATATAACAATGAAACCCTTCGTGCTAATAGAAAAAAGAGATATCTTTGCTAATTATTTATTCACTAATCACACAAAATCATGAGAAAGTTAACTTATTTAGCTATCGTGGCAATGGCTATTGGCATGGTAGCTTGTACCGGTGGAAAGAAAACCGGCTATGTTATTACCGGGACCGTAGAGGGTGCAGCCAATGGTGACACTGTTTTTTTGCAAGAATTAGCAAACAGACAATTCAACAAACTGGATACAGCCATCATCGAAAATGGTACATTTACTTTTGAAGGGATACAAGACTCAACCGTTAATCGCTACCTTACCTGTAAGGTAGGCGAACAATCGTTGATGATGGATTTTTTCCTTGAAAACGGCACTATCAAAGCCCAATTAACTAAAAACAGTGATTCGGCAACAGGCACCGCTAACAACGATGCTTATCAAGAGATCAGAAGTCAAATCGACGTTTTGAACCAAAAAGCGAATCTGATATACGAAGCCTTGCGTGATTCTACGCTGACTGAAGAGCAGAAAAAAGCAAAAATGCAAGAGTACAGCACTCTGGAAGAGGAGATGAACAAGGTAAAGACAAGCGGCATTACCAAAAACATCACAAACCCCGTAGGTGTTTCGCTTTTCAAACAGAACTATTACAGCATGAGCACTGCCGAAAACGAAGCTTTATTGCAGCAGATTCCGGCCAACTTCCAAAATGACGAAGTGATTCTAAAAATCAAAGAGGTTACCGAACGTCAAAAAAAGACAGCAGTTGGTGAGAAGTTCATTGACTTCGCTATGCTGACACCCGACGGTAAGCCGGTGAAACTATCCGACTATGTAGGCAAAGGCAAAGTGGTCTTGATTGACTTCTGGGCAAGCTGGTGCGGTCCGTGTCGTCGTGATATGCCTAACCTCGTTGATGTGTATGCCAAATATAAAGGCAAAAACTTTGAAATTGTCGGCGTTTCGCTCGATAAAGATGGAGAGGCATGGAAAGAATCAATCAAAAGCCTCCATATCACTTGGCCTCAAATGTCAGATCTGAAGTTCTGGAACAGCGAAGGCGCACAGCTATATGCCGTAAACAGTATTCCTCATACCGTTTTGGTAGATGGTGAGGGTACAATCATTGCTCGTGGCTTACACGGCGAGGAGCTGCAAAAGAAGTTGAGCGAAGTGATTAAATAAACCGGAGACCCAAACGAATCACTATAGCACAACGAATCACTATAGTAAAAGACAAAAAGCTACTGTCCCATTCGGGCAGTAGCTTTTTGCATTATAAAGGAGCGATGGGTTAATTAAACCAACGCACGTAGCAGAAATCTTGGCGATGAGGAAGATCCGAATTCTTCGGATACATGCGAAAAGCCACTTTAAAGCTTCCGGCATTCGACAGGCTGTGTTTCACTTGGAAGGTATACAACTGTCCCTCTTTCTTAATCACGCTAAATGGTTCTGCTGAGTAAATATGTTCTTTTCCATCGGGCGTGGTGTAAATGGTGATGAGTTCTAAACCAATAGCATCTTTCAAGCCTTTTTCATCAACAACAATCGTAATGGTATACTCCTTACCACTTTCCAAATTACATCGATCAATACATCCTTCTTTATCTATAGAGACCACTTCGATACTATCCCATTTAGAAACCACCTCCTCTTTCCAGGCTGCAATCTCTTTTGCTTTGGCATTGTTATTGGCAGATAACAGTTGGAAACGCTTAGCCTCTTTGTTATAGAATTTACTAAAATAATCATCGAGCTGACGCTTCATGGTGTAATGAGGTGCAATTTGAGCAATAGAGTTCTTCACGGTCTTTATCCAACCTTCGGAGTATCCCTTTTTGTTGCGTGCATAGTACAAAGGAAGTATTTCAGTTTCCAAAATACTGTAAATAGTAGCTGCATCGAGTTGATCTTGATGCTCTTGATTCTCATACGTGCGTTTTTCAGTCAACGCCCAACCGGCTCCTTCGCGGTAGCCTTCGAGCCACCAGCCATCGAGAACAGAGAAGTTTACGACACCATTCATCAGCGCCTTTTCTCCCGATGTGCCTGATGCTTCGAGCGGACGAGTCGGTGTGTTCAACCAAATATCGACACCCGATACCAAGCGACGTGCCAACTGCATGTCGTAGTTTTCGAGGAAGATTATCTTGCCCAAAAACTCGGGACGACGTGAAATCTCAATGATTTGTTTAATCAAATCCTGCCCTGCACCATCTTGCGGATGGGCCTTGCCAGTGAAAAGGAACTGTACCGGATAGTCGGGGTTATTTACAATCTTCGACAAACGTTCTAAATCCGTAAACAACAAGAGTGCCCGTTTATAGGTAGCAAAACGACGACCAAAACCGATCAATAAGGCATTAGGATTGATTTTATCCATCAACGAAACAATGCGTGAAGGGTCACCTTGGTTCTTTAACCATGTTTCACGGAACTGTTTGCGGATATAATCTACCAGTTTGTTCTTCATATGCATGCGGGTTTTCCAAATCTCCTCATCAGAAACATCGTAGATAGCTTCCCATACCTTAGGATTCGATTGATCGGTTAAGAAATTCTCATCGAAATGCTTAGCATACAAATCTTTCCATTCAGTAGCTGTCCATGTAGGAAGATGTATACCATTGGTAACATAGCCTACATGACTCTCTTCGGGAAAGTAACCTTTCCAGATAGAGGCGAACATCTCTTGAGAAACCTTGCCGTGAAGCCAACTTACGCCATTCACCTCTTGCGAGGTGTTGCAAGCAAAAACCGACATACAGAAGCGTTCACCCTTGTCGCCGGGGTTGTTGCGTCCCAAATCCATAAAGTCGTCCCAACTGATACCCATCATTGACGGATAGCCGCTCATATATTTGCTGAATAGGCTTTCGTCAAAGTAATCGTGACCAGCAGGAACCGGCGTATGAACGGTATAAAGAGAGGAGGCGCGAACCAACTCAATGGCTTGACCAAAGGTAAGGCCGGTAGCTACATAGTCACAAAGACGCTTAACATTGATCAACGCAGCGTGTCCTTCGTTGCAGTGATATACCTGTTTTTGAATATCCAATGCTTTCAACGTTAACATACCGCCGATACCAAGTAAAATTTCTTGTTTCAATCGGTTTTCCCAATCGCCACCATAAAGTTGATGTGTGATGGAGCGATCAAACTCGCTGTTCATCTCGTTATCTGTATCAAGCAGATAGAGCGAGATGCGTCCTACATTTACACGCCATACGTTGGCATGCACGAAGTAGTTCATATAAGGAACGTTAACAACCAACGGTTGACCGTCAGTCCCCATTACTCTATCAATGGGAAGTTGACCGAAGTTCTGCGCTTCGTAATTGGCCACTTGCTGCCCATCGATCGTCAAGGTTTGCGTAAAGTATCCATAACGATACAGGAAACCTACAGCACACAGATTCACGTTGCTGTCTGAAGCTTCTTTTAAATAATCGCCAGCTAAGACACCAAGACCACCCGAGTAGATCTTTAACACGCTAGTCATCCCGTATTCCATACTAAAATAAGCCACCGAAGGACGTTGAGTATCAGGATCAACATCCATGTAGTTTCTAAATTTAGCATATACACCATTCATTCGTTTCAGTATAACTTTATCCATGGACAAAGCTTCCAGTTTTTCAAAACTCATTCGTTCAAGAAGAAGTACAGGGTTGTAATCTACTTCTTTCCACAAAGCAGGATCTAGGTCCCTAAATAGTTCTATAGCTTCATTGTTCCATGACCACCAGATATTACGTGAAATCTCAGACAGTTGCTCAAGCTCTGTCGGAACATGAGACTTAACTGTAACTTCTTTCCAGATCGGAGTATTCACATTACTCACTTTAACTTTCATAATGTTCAGTATTTACTTGTTGATGAATTGTAATTTTAACTCGAATAACGCTTAGAGGCATTGCGTAAAGCAATGTCATAAGCCTGATAATAGTATGCAATAAAGTGTTTCCACAAAGCCTGTTCGGCCACCTTACCGGCTCGTTGGCGTATTTGCTTTATTTCACTCTCGCTCTTTGTCGAGAACTGTACGATGGTATCCTTAATACCATCGACAATCTCAACATGATTATAGTCGGAACGATGCAGCACTTCTACCCCATTATCAATACCGTCTTGATTCTTCAAACCTTTTACCCAGAGCCCAAATCCGGCAAGATCTGTTGTAATCGTGGGTACACGAAAAGCAACACTCTCAAGTGGCGTATAGCCCCAAGGTTCGTAGTATGAGGGATAAACGCTGAGGTCCTCACCCAGCAGCAAATCATAATAGTCTTTGTTCATTATACCATCATTCCCTCCAAGATAACAAGGCACAAATATCACTTTAACTTTATCGCTCGATCCATTTTTCAGGCCTAATGAAGCTACCCTATTGAGCAACGGGTCTTGGGCCATATTGTGCAACCAGTGCGTAATAAAAGGCACTTTGAGCGGTGCAGTAAACGTTTCTTTACTTGCCAATCGAAGTTGCAAATCTTCGCGCGGTTGGTCAACCCAAGCGGGCACAGTCACAAAGGCTAATACGTTCTTTTTTAGGCTTGCATCGTTATTTAAACGACTGAGGGATTCTAAAAAAACATCAATACCTTTGTTCTTAAACTCATACCGACCACTGGTACCGATGATAAGAGTATTATCATCCAGTTGAGTACCCAGCAGGTTGTTGGCTACGTTAAGAAACGTTGCCCGTGCACGCTTTCGTTTGCTGGTAAAGGTATTTCCTTTAGGTACAAAATCGTCTTCAAATCCGTTCATCAATACCACATCTGCTGGTTTCTCCAACAGTTCTCGGCATTCATTATTGGTAATCTCACTAACCGTTGTAAAACAGTCTACACGATGTGCTGCCTGTTTTTCAATGGAATGCTTCGCCTCCATGTTCAACTCTTTTGCCATCTGATCGCCATTGTAAGCAGACAGATAGTCATAGAGTGGCTTGTGGTTTCCAGCAATCGAGCGTCCGATTGAAGTAGCATGCGTCGTAAAGATGGTCGCAATTTCTGGCACAGCCTTCTGTACATATAGTGCCCCCATACCGGTCATCCACTCGTGGGCCTGAAACACAACCTTATCTGTTCGCTTAAGGTTATAACGATAGAAACTCTCTACCACGGAACCTGCTGCGTAAGCGAACATTGAGGCCTCGTCATAATCGCCGTAAGCGTGCAAAGAGTCCACTCGAAACAGATTCCACATGTCGGCATATATCTCATTCTTTTGTGCAAAGAACGATTTAAAATCTACTAAAATAACAATAGGTTGACCCGGAATGTTCCAACGTCCTACACGAACAGAGAGGTTATCTTTATCCTGCGCATGCGCTTTCCATACTTTATAAAGCGTGTCGGACTCAATAAATAATGGGTTTTCTTTTCCCTCCCATACATCGGGGCCAATAAAGAATAGTTTATCTTGAAAATTGGTCTGTAGCGTATTCGCTCTTGTTGAAAGAACTGTATAAATCCCTCCTACTTTATTACATACTTCCCAGCTAACTTCGAAGATGTAATCGGGGGTTAATAACTCTTTTTGCATATATTTCATAAAATCTTTTTCGTATGATTAAAACAAAAGTACTCATTATTTATTTATTATCTGTCGATTAAGAATGAAATATACTTAATGAAAAGTAAACAAACGTTTGCGCAGAACAGCTAAACAGACTTTCTGTCACTATTTCTTCGTTGAGTTGTTGATGAAAACAAGAGCTAAATTAGATCATTGTCAATGAAACTACAGTTTCAAGTAAAAAAAGGCTTAGACCTTAAGAAAAGTCTAAGCCTTCATAGTGCACGTGTCATCTTACTAAAAAGAGTCACATCTCATTTTCAATTCGTTTATGCTACCAATGCATTACCAATTAAGAACGTAGCAGCCAAGGCTACAATCGCATAAAGCTCTGGGAATACGGCCAAAATCAATGTGTTACCAAACACATTGTATCCTTGTCCGATGGCAGCAATACCATTGGCACAAACCTGACCTTGGCGGATAGCCGAAAACAGACCAACCAAACCCAATGCAATACCAGCACCCAATACAGCACAGGCTTGAATAGTAGTAATTTCGGGAGTCAAGATGCCGAAAATAGTTTGAAACATAAAGTAACCGGCAAAACCATAAAGCCCCTGTGTACCCGGAAGTGCCGTCAGCACAAGGAAATTACCAAACGCACTGTCATTTTTCTTCAATGCACCGATGGCGGCATTACCTGCAATGGTTACTCCGTAAGCACTACCGATTCCCGATAATCCAATCATTAATGCGACTCCCAAATAGGCAATTAACAAATTCATTTCCATAATCTAATGTTTTTATTTATTTTTTATTATTCAACAATTAATTTCTAAAAGGTTTGTATTCTTTACCACCGCCTTCGTATCCGGAATTCTTAAAGAATTCGACAAAGGTCAAACGCATCGGGTGCACCATCGCACCAAGTACGTTCATAAAGATATTGATGCTATGCCCTATCACGAAGATAAGTACCATAACGATGGGCCCGGCTATCACGTTGTCGGGACTCATACCCACTGCCAAACTATTAAACACGCTTGCCAAGATACCCCCGGAGAGACCCAGCGCAAAAAGACGAACGTAGGATAGCACATCTCCCAAAAGGCCCGTTACCATGTTGTACGAATCCCACAATCCCAGTCCGATATTCATAAAGATGTTCTTACCCGGACTGTTATAAAGGAATATCATCATGCCGGTAATACTCAGTATCACTAAGTGAACCGTTCCACCCATCGGCATCACTGTCGGAAGCAGGTAGGAAACAGCCATTGAGACAAGCAAAATAATCCAACCAATCGTAGCCACTGCATATTTAAAGCCGAGCTGTATCGTTTGATTAACCACCTTCAAGACCATACCGAAGAGGATTTGCACCGCACCCAGTACGAGCGAAAGCTGAAACATCTGATTGTTGTCCATGTAAAGCATCTCTTTCATTCGCTGAAACAACGGCCAGGGTAAATCGTAAAGACTCACTCCAAAGAAAGTCCCCGTCAACATGCCGCAGAAAAAGGTCGAGATGGCTAATATCTGTACCAGAGATAGAATGCCCTTCATGCTTTGCTTAATGTTTTTGGCTATCAAACGATAACCCGTAGCACCCAAAAGCAAGAAAAGTCCATAGCCCGAGTCTCCCAGACAGAGACCGAAAAAGAGCATGAAGAAAGGTGCAAAGAACGGCGTCAAGTCAAGTTCATTGTACTTAGGCAGCATATAGAGCCTGCATATCGGTTCAAACCACGCAAAGATCCCTTTGTTGTTCAGTTCGATAGGCACATTGTCTTCCGGTGTTGGATCGGCTATCTCATAATACACGTGAGATTGATCAAGGAAGGTTTTGATGGCCAACTCGTTCGAGGCAGGCGTCCATCCTTGCAGCAGCATCAGTTTTTCTCCGGCAGCCTGCTCACTACTGAGCACCACCTTCGAAAATTCTATTTCGCTTTGCACTGCCTTCAAAGCAGCTTCTAGGGCGGGAATTTCGTTCTTGGCATACATAGCCAACTGTTGCTCATTGGCATCCAACTCTTCTTGTGTCTCTTGGTATAGCGTCTTTGCTTGTGTCAATGAATAAGGAGGTAACTTAATCTGTTCTACGCCAAGATCAAGTTCCTCATCGGTCTTGGTCACGGTCACAAAGTACACCTTTGACGAGAGGCGAGCAATCACCATGGCATTATACTTGGTCTCCCACTCTTCGTTGTAATGTCCTGCCGAGCAGCAATAGAAATCAATAGCGTAACCGGCATCGCGCAATCGTTGCACATCAACAGGTTCGAAATCGCCCCAAGCTTCCAAAGCATCGCGTTCTTTTGCATACCCTTGCAACTGTTGAGTCAGCTTGCCCTTCTGCGTCAGTAAGCTTTCTACTTCGCTGACCACTTCATGGCCTCGAATAACCTCACCACCTTCGACAATCGGCACTACTCCTTTCTCCAACTTTTGGTTTTGAAGCAGCTTCAGTGTAGCCTTCAAGCGAGCGCAGAGACGAATATTCTCTTGCAATTCGGCATTCTCAGCCATTCCTTGTTGTTTCTCTACCACATGAACCACACCCAATTGGCGCAAGTTATCGAGAAACTCTTCGTACTCCTTATGATAGGCTAGGAATGTGAGTTTTTTCATTTTTGTAATCATGTCTCTGCCTCCTTCCTTTTTTCTTGTTGAGACTTCAGAATCTTCTGCGACGATTTCGAGAGGTTTTCTTCGTCCTCCATAAATCGTTTTATTTTGCTCAATGCATCCTGATAGCCCGGTATCTGTACCTTCTCAAAGAGATTTACCTTTTGAGTCGTTTTCTTTCGCGCATGTTCCAATAGGTTCAGCTTGGCGAGAATAAATTCTCGTTCGATAGCCGTGTGTGCCAGCTTTTTGAGCAAATGCAACCCATCGGCATACCATTTAGGAGCGTTGAACAGGCTGTAGGGACTTATCTCAAAATCTACGTTTTCGAGTAGTGGCACCCGCACACCTGCAATCTTTTTCACACCAAGATGAACATCATTTACTTTTATCAATGAGGCGTCAAACTCATTCCAAAGGGCGAACATGGCTTCATACGCTTGGATTTGTTTCTCCAAACGCTCTTCCAACTCCACAGCGTCGGCTTTGCAACGCTTCACTTCCATGCGAAGTGCGCTCTCCTTATTTTTAATAATAGGAAGCGTACGCACCCTCACATTGAGCTGCTTATCGAGCTGCTGCAGAGAGGTTTTGTTGTATTGAAACTTTATAGCCATCGCATATTTTTTTATTCTTTTGTCCAGTATTGGTCAACCAGCTCTTTCCTTATATTCACCTCTTCGGGACGGAAATACTTGCCAAACAGCCCCCAAGCTACGTTGAGCATCTCGGTTGTATTGAGATTAACATCGATAGCCAACAACTGATTGGAATAGTCGGTGGCAAAAGCAAGCGTACGTTCGTCATAGTTAGTCAAATCGAAACCATTCTCTTGTTTGGTTTTGGCATTGGCAGCATCGGCATACAAACGCACGGCTGCATTCATCACTTGCGGATGATCCTCGCGTGTTTTTTTACCAATAACCAATTGCTTCAAACGCGAAAGCGAACGGAAAGGGTCAACAATTACCTTACCGATATCGCTGTCGCGACGCAAGAACAACTGTCCTTCGGTGATGTAACCCGTATTATCCGGCACGGCATGAGTGATATCTCCCCCCGACAACGTAGTTACCGCAATGATGGTAATGGAACCACCCGCCGGAAACTGAACCGCTTTTTCGTAAATCTTTGCCAAGTCCGAATAGAGCGAACCGGGCATAGAGTCTTTCGATGGGATCTGGTCCATACGGTTAGACACGATTGCCAAGGCATCAGCATAGGAGGTCATATCAGTGAGCAGCACCAAAACCTTTTCATTATTATTCACTGCAAAATACTCGGCAGCAGTCAGTGCCATATCGGGAACCAACAAGCGTTCAACAGGAGGATTCTCTGTCGTATTCACAAAGCTTACGATACGATCGAGCGCACCTGCATTAGAGAATACATGTTTAAAATAGAGGTAGTCATCATTCGTCATACCCATACCGCCTAGAATAATTTTATCGGTTTCGGCACGAAGGGCCACGTTGGCCATCACTTGGTTAAACGGTTGGTCGGGGTCAGCAAAGAAAGGAATCTTCTGTCCGGATACCAGCGTATTATTCAAGTCAATACCTGCAATACCTGTTGCAATCAGTTCCGATGGTTGCTTACGCCGAACCGGATTTACCGATGGGCCACCAATCTCTACCTCTTCACCTTCAATCTCCGGTCCGCCATCAATGGGCATACCAAAGGCGTTAAAGAACCGTCCTGCCAGTTGTTCACTCACTTTCAGTGTAGGCGACTTACCGAGGAATACCACTTCAGCATTAGTTGGGATACCACTGGTACCCTCGAACACCTGCAAGGTCACTTCCTCTCCGGCAATCTTTACTACCTGAGCCAGTTTACCCTCTACCGTGGCCAACTCGTCATACCCCACTCCTGTTGCTTTGAGCGAACAGGTGGCTTTCGTAATCTGAGTGATCTTAGTATATATCTTTTGAAATGCTTTTGTTGCCATCTCTTTACTTACGATTTAATGATTTACTTTTTTACACTTCTTTCGGCCACTAACTCTGCCAGTTGCTGCACAAAGCCTTCATACTTTTCAGATTGGTATACCGAATAGTTCATCTGCTTGCACACATTGATCAGCATCTTGAAGTAGTCCATCACTTCGGCAAAGTTCTCAAACTCAAACTCCGTATGACAGATATCGATGATCAGATTCAAGATGGCCTCTTGGCGCTCCATGGGAGTTACCGAATCAATCTCATCAAAGGCATCTTGCTGCAGAATAACGAAGTCAATCAACTCCGACTTCCAATACGTTGTGTGATACTCTACCGGCACACTGTCGTCGCCCAAGATATTGATCTGTTCGGCAATCTCTTTACCCCGTTGCAAACGAGTTTTGATTTCGTTTACCTTACCGATCCACTCACTGTTGATGTGTTTGGAGATGTACTCCTCAAATTCGGGGTATTCGATGTATTTCGAGTAAGAGTCAATCGGGTTCACAGCCGGATAGCGCTTTCTATCAGCACGCTCCTGCTCTAAGGCATAGAAACAGCGAGCCACTTTCTTTGTATTCTCAGTTACTGGCTCTTTCAAGTTGCCACCTGCCGGAGACACCGTACCAATAAAGGTAATCGAACCTGTCTTCCCATTGTTCAGTTTTACATAACCGGCTCTACCATAGAAGTTAGAGATAATGGCCGAAATATCCATGGGGAAAGCATCCGGTCCGGGCAACTCCTCCATACGGTTCGACATTTCACGCAGTGCTTGCGCCCAACGCGAAGTTGAGTCGGCCATCAACAACACCTTCAATCCCATGGCACGATAATACTCGGCAATGCTCATCGCCGTATATACAGACGCTTCACGTGCAGCCACGGGCATGTTCGACGTATTAGCGATGATGATTGTACGCTCCATCAGCTTGCGTCCCGTATGTGGGTCTACCAGCTCGGGAAACTCAGTAAAGATCTCTACAACCTCATTTGCACGCTCACCACAAGCAGCAATGATAACAATATCGGCTTCGGCCTGTTTCGAGATACCGTGTTGAAGCACGGTCTTACCCGTACCAAACGGACCGGGAATAAAGCCCGTACCCCCTTCAACAATCGGGTTAAGTGTATCAATCACACGAACACCCGTTTCAAGCAATTTGAACGGACGCGGCTTCTCCTTATAGTTCATCATGGCCTGTTTCACCGGCCAACGCTGTATCATATTCACTTCGATATCATTGCCTGCTTCGTCCGTCAGTACTACTACTACCTGTTCTATGGTATAATCACCTTCAGAAACAACCCACTTTACCGTAGCCGTTCCCACCAAGGTAAAAGGTGCCATAATCTTCAGGGATTGGAAGTTCTCCTCTACTTCACCCAACCAGGCCGACGCTTCTACTTGATCACCAACGTTGACCATTGGTACAAAGTTCCACAGCTTCTCTTTATCTAACGGATAGGTATATTGCCCTCTTTTGAGGAATATGCCATCCATTTTATCCAAATCGTTTTGCAGACCGTCATAGTTTCGCGATAACATACCGGGGCCCAAAGTCACCTCGAGCATGTGTCCGGTAAATTCGGCTTCGGCACCCACCTTGAGTCCGCGCGTGCTTTCAAACACCTGCACGTACACGTTAGATCCTACCACCTTAATCACCTCCGCCATCAACCTGTCTCCACCCGTCGAGATATAACAAATCTCGTTCTGAGCCACCGGTCCATCAACGACGAGGGTCACCATGTTGGCTATAACGCCATTAACAGTTCCTTTTGTAGTCATATATATTTTAGTTTATTGCTTAAATTCTGCGGGAATCTGTACTTCGTACTTCAGCTCGTCAATAATGCTTCTGAACAATTGATTTCCTCTCTCTTTATCCAATGCCATCCAGCGCTCAATCATTTCGAGTTGCAGCAAGAATACAAAGATGCGCTCAATAGTAAAATAATTAAAGAAGATCTTCTCTTCCATCCAGTTCCATCGTAGCATGTCGAGTTTCTTTTCTCTATCCACCAACTCCGTTAGCTCGCTGATTTTCGATAGTTGATCCAAATAATCCACTTCGGCTGTTAATCCAAAATCGCGCGCACCCGATGTTCGTAACGCCTCACAAACTTCGGTATTTCCAACCACATATTGCGACACCTCCCACTTGTACTTACGGGCTGTAAAAGCAATCAGTATATTATTAATATTCAAATTAAACTCAAACCAAGAGGATATAAATGGATTACCACACTTCATCGCATACGCATAGTAAAGTGCAGCCAATTGATCCTCTAACAAGATTGTTTTATCTGAATTTGCATCAAAATAATCAGTCAAGAATTCGGTAAGATAACTGGGAAGTGCAATAACATCCGACTCTCCTCCCTCTTTGATTTGTTCGATGGCTTCATTCAGCTCCTCTGCGGTATAGTTTCCTCGCAAATCGATGCTTGCCTCTTTATCATTGAGTAGCTTGAGTACATTGGCGTTATCAAACTTCAAGTAGAACAGTTCGATCAGTTTTTTATCCCCGCCAGATAGTGTGGGATAAATTTCTCTCTTGAAATCAGCTACGGTGTAACTTAATCGGCTATCTTCCAACGTGAGTTCTGGCAAACTAGCTACCAGATAATAGTATTTACTCATATTGTATCTCTTTAGAAAAGCATTTCTACCAGTTTCGGACGAAGGAATGCTTTAAAGTAGTTCATAAACTCCTCTTCTCCGAAGTTTACTTTATACGAACCATCTGCCGGAGCAACAGAGAACAGTGCCTTAATGCCATTAACCTGTTCTATTTGAACACCCTTGTCTAAAAGAGCTTGAGCATGGACTGCAAAATAATTTCTCAGTGATTCTGCATCGTCGATCGAGATAACAATAGGTTCTTCTACACTCCACTTGGCAGCAAGCGCCACGATGAATGCACTGAGGAATTCTTTATCCTGAGCAAATTCCTTTACAGGAGCCGTTACTATTTTATCGGTTACCAAGGTAGCAATCTCCGATTTCAATGCATTTACAGCCTGAGCCGCAAACAGTTTTAGTTCTGATTTGGTATTTTCTGACAACTCATCGCCCGATTTATGGGCAGCTGCTACTATTGAATCTGCCTCCTTACGAGCAGCTTCAACAATACTCTTAGCTTCCTCTTGAGCATTTGCAATAAGTCTTTGAGCTTCTTCGTTTCCTTTCTCTACCCCTTCTTGGTAGATCTTATCAGTCAACGCCTGAATTTTATTTTCCATATCTGGACTATTATTTAGTTGTTTATATTTGTTTCCTCTTTACTATCCAGTAGATTCTTGCCAAAATTACAAAAATAAAACGGATATCAAAGAGTTTCGCGGGTAAATATACAAACTAAATGGCAAAAGAAAGGCTAAATATTACTCAAACGGAAAATTCCTATACTGAACTTATATA
>JAGOOC010000036.1 GCA_017992695.1 Bacteroides sp.
ACACCACACTACTGCCAAATCTTTTATTTCATTAGAGCGCAAATCCGATAGCTTAGCTAAAGGATGATTCAATATGAATTGCGCTTTTTCTTGCTGTTCTTTATTAAATATCTGTTCCATAGCTTATGGTCAAATCTTATTATTGCCTATAATACCGCTCGATATGTATACGGGTCACAAATCTAAGAAATAAAATTTAGTCCTTATAATATAAATAGATTTTCTAACGAAAAAGAAGACTATTCATTTGCCTTCTTTAGTTGCATAATCTTTGCGCAACTCAATCTTAATCCTTCCACCACAGACGACGTAAGTAGTTAAAAAAAAAGGATTAGAAATTTTCATTCTAATCCTTTTTTGCTTTTTGAGGTTCCTGGCGGATTCGAACCGCCGTAGACGGTTTTGCAGACCGGTGCCTAGCCACTCGGCCAAGGAACCCTGATTTTCCGTTTTGCGATGGCAAAGGTAGTACAATTTTTTATACTACCAAAAAATCTGCCTCTCTTTTTTTGGAGTCGCAATCAAGGAATGGCGCGATCGGCTTTGACTGCCTTGCCCGACCATGCTTTTAAGCCGGTCCACTCGGCGGAAGGTGACTTCCAGAAAGGATCATCGACGGGCAACCCTAAGGGAAGAAAGCCTGTGAGACAGAGGTAGGTGCTACCGGTATTGATGTAACCTTTCATCGTTTTATCTTGTGTTACATCGTTCATGGGGCCACGTAGGTTACGGTGACTTGATCGCTCAGCGAAGGTTTGCCCGGAGTTACAACACGGATCAGGTTCTCTCCCGGTTGCATGCGAACGCCTTTCCACGAAACGGTGGCAAAGCGATCTGTTTGCTGCTTACCTTGGCTCACTCCATTGACAAACAGTTCCACTTCGGGGGCTGTGGTAAAGGCCATAATCGTTTGCTCGGACTGTGTGCGAAGCAGGCATCGCTTCTCGGCTAAATGGAGCATGGGTGCTTGTTTGTTCCAATTGGCTTTGTAGAAGTAGAAAGCATCTTTTCGGGCTTTGCGATCGAAAGTGACAAGCCCTTTGTCGTTGATGCCGGGACGATCGCCTTCGGTGCGGTGGGCAGCGCCAAAGTCGAACATGTTCCACACAAAGGTGCCCCAAACGAAGGGACGTTGGGCAATAATCTTCCAGTTCTCCATGTGGTAATAGGTTTGCCAGTTCTCGGGATGCCACCAGCCTGCGGGTGCGGGTTGTTTCAGTGAATCTTGCTGATGGTAAATGCTCGCTCCTGCTCCATACTCACTGACGCCAATGCGCAGTTGCGGATGTTTGGCGTGCGTCTGGTCGAGAAAAGTGGCCAGCGTTTGGGGGGTACTGCCATACCAGCCGTCGTAACGGTTCCACGCAATGTTCTCGGTGATGAAGTTGAGATCGCCTCCTTGATTGCTGGCAGAGGTGGTGGGGCGTGTAGGGTCTTCTTGTTTCGCAAGGGCATCGAGCTCTTTGACGTACTCCACGGGGTTGTCGCCAAGCTCCTTGAGTTCGTTGAACAGGCCCCAGAAACAGATGGAAGGGTGGTTGTAGTGCTGACGGATGAGTTCGATGAGTTGCAACTTACCATTCGCGCGAAACGATGGCTGATCGACAAAACCTTTGTCGGCATATCCTCCGGGACCGATAAAGGGGATCTCGGCCCAAGTCACAATGCCGTGTTTATCCATGAGGTCGTACACGTAGGAGGCCTGCGGATAGTGTGCCAAACGAGTGGCATTGACTCCCATCTCGAGCATCAGCGCCACATCTTCTTCGTGGTGTTCGGGGCGAAGAGCATTGCCCAACTCGGCACGATCTTGGTGGCGGCATACACCGTGCAAAGGCAGGTGACGGCCATTGAGGAAGAAGCCTTTGTCGGGGTCGGTGTGGAAGTAACGCAGTCCGAGGGGTTGTTTTACGCAGTCGATCTCTTTGCCCTCTTTGAAAAGGGAAACGGTAACTTGGTACATAAACGGATCTTGGCGACCGTTCCACAAGTGAGGTTTTTTAATGGTTACTGGCACTTCGGTTTGTATCGCGCTGCCTTGGGCGAGCGACAGGTTGCGGTGCTGTTGGGTAATGATTTTGGAACCATCGGCTACCTGCACGCGAAGTTCTACCTCTTGACCGGCTGCACCGTTGTTGAGGTTGACCTTAACGGCCACTTGTGCCTCTTGAGCACTGACCGCTTGTTGCACCAGGTAGACACCCGGCGAGCCGTGGTCGAGTGGAGAGATGCAGGCAGACTCTGTGATGACCAGGTGCACATCGCGATAGATGCCACCGTAGAAGTTAAAATCGCCTACCAAAGGCATGACATCGAGCTGCTCGGCATTATTGGCACGCACCAGCACGGAGTTCGTGGCTCCGTAGGTTACTTGATCGGTGATTTCGAACACAAACGCTGCGTATCCGCCACGGTGCTCGCCCACGTGTTTGCGATTGATAAAGAGATTGGCCACGCTGTTGACCCCGTCGAAACGCAGGAAGAGTCGCTTTCCCTTCCATTCGGGGCGCACGTAGAGCATCTTTTCGTAGTTGCCAATGCCTCGTTTATAGTCGATCTTGCCCGAAAGCGCATCTTGCGCATTCCACGTATGGGGCAGGTCGACCCGTTGGGTATGCTGCTGCACTTGGTGCGAAAACCGGAATGCCCAATTGTCATTCAACAGCATCTCTTGTCGCTGGGCCGAGACAGAAAGTGTCCCGAGAAGAAAGCAGATCAGAAGCCCTGCTCCTATTCGCAGGCTTGTCTCTTTGGTGTTTTTTTTCATGGTTGTTTATTTTTTCGTTTTGCTTTCCAGGTCTTTCTTCCGCTTCAAGGCCTCCATGTAGTAATAGTCGGCATAATTCAGGGGTACGTCAATCTCATTATTATGAGGGATGCTACCCACGCTGTGCATCAACAGGAAGCGACCGTTTTCGCCCAACTTGGCCCGATAATCGGGTGAAGAGAGGCTCTGCATCAGCCGATCGGCATATTTTTTATACGAACCGGCATGGGGCACATCGTAGGTGCTGATTTCATACAGTGCAGAAGCGATGCACGAGGCAGTAGAGGCGTCGCGGGGTTCGTTGGGAATGCCGGGGGCATCCATGTCCCAGTAGGGGATCAAGTCTTTGGGCAGGCGTGGATGATTCTTCATCATTTCGAAGGTTTTCAAGGCTTGAGCGAGGTACTTGGGGTCTTTGGTCTCGCGATAGCACACGGTGAATCCATAAATAGCCCAAGCCTGTCCGCGCGACCAGACGGACTCGTCGGCATACCCCTGTGCGGTTTGTTTGTAGCGAACAGCGCCTGTTTCGATGTCATAATCGACTACATGGTAACAGCTTCCGTCCGGACGGAATTGCTCGGCCAAGGTGCGATCGGCATGAGCGACGGCCATGTGGTAAAACGCAGAGTCTCCGGTGAGCTTGGTGGCTTCGAACAGTAACTCAAGGTTCATCATGTTGTCGATAATGACCGGACACTCCCAGCCTCGTTTGCTCTGCCAGCTGTTTCCCTTCACATCCCAGCTCTGTATCACCTTGGCATTAGGGCGAAAGCGGGTAGTGAGCGAACGGGCAGCTTGCTTCATGGCGTTGGAATAAGCCGTGTCGGGCGAAAGTCTGAGTCCGTTGCCAAAGCTACAATTGATAATGAAACCAATGTCGTGGTGCCAAGTGAGGTTCTCGGCCTTGCGAATGGCTTCGGTGTATTTTTTCGCCAGGGGCAGGTAGGTACTGTCTCCTGTTAACTCGTACAGGTACCAGATGCTACCGGGGAAAAAGCCACTCCGCCAGTCACCATAGCCACAGTAATAGACTTCGCCCTTTTCGTTTAAGGTTACCGGGTTCAAGCATTTGCCGCTGGCTTCGATGGTATCGATGGCCAGCCCCAGTTGTGCCTTAGCAAAACCGACGTTCTCTTGAATAAATGGTGATACTGACTTTGTGCTCGAACAAGCCATGCACATCATTGTAAGGGCTACCCCTACTACTGTTTTTACCTTACTCATACTCTTTTTTTATTGTTTATGTTTTTTTATTGTTGTATTATTGAATAGGAGTAATCTCCTGTTTTTGTGAGTGCTTTGGCTTTAAGCGCCACGCGATAGATTTGCTCGCCCCACACACGTGTCAAGCGAGGATCGGTGAGTGATACAGGTTCGATAGTCGCATCAAACACCGAAGGGTTGTACGCTAACAGTGCCTTTTGTCCATTAACCTCGATGCTTATTTTGCCGGGAGCAGCTAGCGCTACCTTTCCCCAAGTCATGAAGTGAATGGTGTTTGCTTCGAGTGCCTCGTCGAGTTGGAACTTGTCGCTAATCTGTAAGCTATTTCCTTTGAGTGTGTAAGCACGCACCCAGCTTTTTACCTTCGCATTTTCGGGGTAAGCCGTGGCGATATTCGCAGCAAAGGCGTTCTTTTTGGGATCGTATTTCACCTGAGTGGCTTTGTACTTTCGTCCATGTTTTTGTGCTATCCCGTTGATCATGGGCAGGTTGTGATAATCACTCTGCATGGTCCAGATGGAGTAACGTTCGCTGCTGAAGGTTTGTCGGGTGTAGGTTCCCACGCCTGCATCAATTAAGATCGGACGGTTGTTGATCCATACCGAGAAAGAGCCTGCATCGTTGTGGTTATGGCTCTCGTCGTTGTATCCTCCCTTGGCTGCAAAAAAGAGTCCGGATTTGTTCTTCATGTAACAAAACGCTGTTTCGGGATACCAGGTGTGTAAAGGTGTAGTGTGCTTTGGTGTGGTTTCGGCCAACGCTTGGCGCACAGTAAGCGTTTGGAGGGTGCGGTAGAAATCGCGGTTGCGGGGTAGTTTGTTGTCATTCAATAAAGCGGCAAACTGCATCATCTCCTCACTGCCTACCGCTTTTCCGAAACGGTAAATGAGCGGTGCATCACCCCCACCTTTGGCCGAAGCATCGGCAAAGTTAACCACCCATCCATCGCCCACATACGAGCGCGAGATGTACTCACCGATATTCTTGATCATCGGATGGGTAAACAGCGACACCTTTCCGGCAGTTAGGGAAGAGAGCAGATCGAGATAATCGAAAAGCTTGCCTCCGGCATGGCCCCAGTAAGAGGGTCCCTCCTCACAAGCCCCATCGGCATGCACATAGTTCAAAAAGCGATCGACCGATTGCATGGTGCGATAGACACCTGCTGCCAGCTTCTCGGGATCATTCTCCAGCAACATGAGGCATTGCAACACGTTGCTGTTGCACCACGGATTCCAGTTATTGACCATGGTTGTAGGGGTAGCGCGAAACGCCTGCCACCAATAGTAATTGGCCTCGTTCATATAGGGTTCGAGCGTGCGTTTCTCTACTTCGTAACGCAAGCGAACGGCTATGCTGGGGTTTACTTTATCGAACTCGCTGTGCAGCAGGTAATAGGTCCACGCTAGCAACGACGACAAATCGCCCGAGGTCAAATCAATCAGTTGTTCCCGATGATCGGGTAATGAGCGATGTATTTTTTGCGTAACAAGGTGTGCTGAGAGTGCCCAAGAGGTCATTTCGCAAGTATGAAACACACCGTTGATCAATTGTGGAACGAATCGCCCTTTGCCTTCGGCCAGTTCTGCCATCAGCAAGTCGACCATTGCCGTGTTGTTATCGCCAAAGGGTTTCTCCATCACTTGTCTAGATCCGCTTCGCTCAAACTCCACATAATCCATTGCTTTAACTACTTTCCATTCGTAGTTTAGCTGCTGCTCACCCCGTTTTATATACTCCTGCTTGGTGTCGGCAAAAAGTTTATCCCACCCTGCACGATCGGTGTAAAGGGGGTAGTTTACCCACTTTTGTTGAGGTACCAATGCTGCTTTGAGCCGTTGCAGATCTGCCGCTTGTTGCAACAGGTTCTTGTCTGAATAGGCGCTTGCCTCGACTGAGCAAAAGCAGAGAAGCGCAAAGAGAATAGTGTGTAATACTTTCATTTTACATAAGTGTGTTTATTTCGGATGCTAAGATAAGGAGAAAAGACCTCTTCACCGAATATAATATGAAGAAACACTCTGGGGCGAAGAGGTCTTTAGATTATTAATATTAATTAATCCAATCGGGATTTTGTGTCAGATTGTCATTCATACTTACCTCTGTGTTAGGGATAGCCCAGTTATAATAATGATCTCCTCCCCAAGAGTTAGCGTATTGCGATTCGCCCCATATTTGCTTCAAGCCTGCGCCTGGAAAGAACTTTGTATCTTTCCATGTTTTCCAGCGAATTTCGTCAAAGAAGTTCACACCTTCGCCATTGAACTCCCAACGACGTTCTTTTTGAATACGCACTCTCAGATCATCTTGCCCGTTTACCTGGGTATAGCTATTGCTATTTAGAGGAGCTACTCCCGCACGGTTCCGAACTTTGTTTATATAAGCAACAGCTTCATCGGTTTTTGCTCCACCTTGTTCATTCAATGCTTCTGCTAAACTAAGTAACACATCAGCATAGCGAATCAATGGAAAATCGATTGGAGAATAAGATCTGTTCGGAATCTCACTAGCCCCTTCGGCTACAAACTTACGAAACAGATAAAAGAGTAATTGCTCAAACGATAGGTCGACTGGTATTTATAATCATACTTTGATTCGTTTGCACCATTGTTTCCCAATTTACCCCACGAGGCACGGATTTTAAGATTATCGAGCCAGTCACGTGTCGATTCCATGAAAGCCTCCTCCGATATACGCCAAGCAGCAGAAAAAGAAGGGAATGTACCCCAACGATTATCGGCATGATAACGTCCCGAACCGTCGTATCGCAAATTCGCCTCAAACAGATATCGCGAATCATAGGCATAATTCACACGTCCAAAGAAAGAGCGACTGGCACGATCCAACGCACCTCCACCAATAGCTATCATTTCAGTGGCCGCATCAGGTACATTAATGCTCTGATCGATCAACCCTTTTTTTGTTCCGCTGGTACTATATTCGTAATAATAATACTCTTGATAACCTGCCAAGGCTCCAATATCATGTTTCCCGATGGATGTATGATAATTGAGTAAGTTTTCTAACGTATAGGCATAATTAGAATAATTATAGAAACCGGTAGTCATTTCGGAGGGAGCTGTAGGGGGGCTCATCACTTCGCCAGTACTGAATTTAACTTTATCGAGTGCATTGGTCCAGGTTCGCTCCTCATCCCAACGTCGTTGGTAATTAAGGTTAAAGTCCCAAGTCAAGCCCTCAATAAATTTCACTTTACTAAATAGAGTTGTGTTAAATCGGCTCTTTTTTAAGTTTCCATCTACACCATTAAGGAAAGAGTACAAGCTATTAGCTGTCGCACTCTCTTCGGGTGCTTCGGGATAACCATTATGCCCGTTCCAACGAGGGTATAAGCCCGGAGTTGTTTGACGCAAATAGTTATTCGCATTATCAAAATTACCCGGATCTTTGTCTTCTTGAGAAGCATACAAACGTGTTCCTAACGTAAGCCATTTGTTAATATCAGCTTCCACATTGGCTCTGACTGAGTAACGAGTCACACCTGTATTTTCAACCAAACCCGGATTGTCCATAAATCCTGCCGAAAGTAGGAAGCGTACCTTATCTGATCCACCATTAACTGATACCGTATGATCATTTATTAACCCGTGTTGGAAAATCTCTTTTTGCCAATCGGTATTTGGAAATGCGATGTAATTAGGCACACCTAATGCATTCACATCATTCGGATTCTTCGACTTCTCACGCCACAAATCGATGGTTGTTTGTGAGAAATGTTGGTTTTGTCCAATATTCGCAAATGATTCATTTAACAACTCCATATAATCGGCATAGTTTGATACCATTTCGATCAGGTTGGTAGGTTGCGCATATGATATATGCCCGCTATAGCTTACATTAACACGATCTCTTTTTCCTCGCTTGGTTGTAATCAAAATAACACCATTAGCAGCACGTGAACCGTAAATTGCACACGAAGCAGCATCTTTTAAGATCGAAATGGTTTCAATATCCTGTGGGTTAACTGAATCCATCAGACCCTCCATACCATCGACAATGACCAACGGAGCAGAGTTATTCATAGTCCCCACACCACGGATCAAAATCGAGGCACCATCATCTCCCGGGCGACCGGAAGTTTGCATGACCTGCACTCCCGAACTTAGTCCGGCCAAAGCTGATGACACATTGGTTACCGGACGCGAAGCAACTTGTTCTTCAAAGTTAACCGACGATACGGAACCGGTCAGGTTTACTTTCTTCTGTACACCATATCCCACCACTACTACCTCGTCCAATGCTTTGCTATCTTCTTTCAAAACAATGTTGAATGTGCTTTGATTACCCACTTTCACCTCTTGACTCAAATAGCCAATGTAAGAGAACTGAATAACAGCATTGGTAGGTACTGAGAGGGAGAAGTTTCCATCAATATCAGTGATCACTCCGGTTGTGCTACCTTTCACGATAACGTTCGCTCCGATTATCGACTCACCACTTTGATCAACAACTGTACCTTTGATTGTTTTACTTTGTTGCACAACAGCTGAAAAGCTTTCGTTGCGCGTATCGCCCACTTCAGAAGAGACGGCCCAACCGTTACCGGTCAAAAGCATCATCAGCGATGTACTTACAAGCACCCTTTTAGAGAACAAGGGTAGCAAATGTAATTTGCCTTTTCTCATAATACTATTAGATTTAGTTAATTAATTCTGCAAATCTAATGATAGATGAGGTGGAGGATAGACCATTTTTGTTCTCAACAAGGGCACTAATCATCCTTCAACCACCTTTCTGGGGGTGTTTACAGCTGTTTTCGGCAGATGTGGGGTACAAATAGCCAGTTTAACATGAAACAAAATGATAATAAGTGAATCGGGTCTAACGAAGCGTTGCCCCCAATTAAACAGGGGTTGCGTCAAAAATGACACAACCCCTGATACTACTACATTACTACACTAAACAATCTTTTACACAACTATACCTTAACAATCATTTTACCTGTATTCGCTCCGGAAAAAAGACCCATAAATGCCGCAGGCAATTGCTCGAAACCAGTTTGGATCGTTTCCGTATAATGAATTTTTCCTTCTTTCATCCACAGGGCCAATTGCTGCTGCGCTTGCGGAAATTGTGCTTGGTAATCGCTTACAATATATCCTTTAATCAATGCGCTATGCGTTAATATGGTTGGAAGCAGACGCCAACCGACAGGGGTACTTTTCTCGTTGTAAAGTGAGATTTGTCCGCACAATGCTATGCGAGCGTTGGTATTGATATTGGCTACTACGGCGTCGGTGATGTCTCCGCCTACATTGTCGAAGTAACAGTCCACTCCTTGCGGACAAGCAGCTGCGATAGCCTCTTGCAGATTCGCAGTGGTATGGTAATTGATCACTTCGTCGTAGAGAAAATGCTTCTTCAGCAAAGCGGCTTTCTCGTCAGAACCGGCGATGCCCACTACCTTACACCCTTGTTGCTTGGCTATCTGCCCCACCACCGTTCCCACGGCTCCGGCAGCACCGGATACAACAAAAGTCTCGCCTGCTTTAGGCTTGCAAATATCCATAACGCCAAAGTAGGCAGTCAGGCCCGGCATGCCCAGAACGCCCAAGTAGTAACTCAGCGGAAGCGAGGATTCAGGTAGATTTTGAAGCCCTTCGGGTTTCGACACCGAATAGGTAGCCCAAGGAAGCATGCCAAGAACCTTGTCTCCTTTCTTAAAAGCAGTGGTTTTACTTTCTGACACTTCTGCCACCACTCCACCGTTGATCGGTTGATTCAGTTCGTAAGGGGCGACATACGATTTGCTGTCACTCATTCGGCCCCTCATATAGGGGTCTACTGATATATATAATGCCTTTAACAAGACTTCTCCTTCTTGCAATGGGGGTAGCTCAACTTCCTGCATATTGAAGTTGGAGGCTTGAGGCATTCCTTGGGGGCGTGATGCCAATAAAATCTGTTTCGTTTTCATCTGTTTACGTTTTCTATTACCCACAAAATGAACGTGGTATAAACATAACGCCTATGGCCGACAAAGAGTTCGGTCAACAAAGAATAATTATCAAAACACACCCAATGGTTTATAGACCTACTGTCGTGAGATTCTTAGATGGCGCTGATAGCGACAGCTGCCGAAGTGGTTGATGGATTTGCACGTGCCGAAATTTAGAAAGAGGCTCCTCGCTTTTGATTTAACTGCCCACTGAGGTAATCGACCAAACCTTGATTCTCGGGACGATAGACAATGTTTCGGTTCTCATCGGGATCGGTAGCATGATCGAAGAGCATGCGCTCGACCACTTCGCCCTGTTTATCTGACCATTCGGTGTAAAAGTGTTGGTTCTCGATGTAAGTGAACCCTTTCTCCCAACGACAAACGGCGTATCCTTTACTCTTATTTTGCGATGATTGCAACAAGGGAAGTAAACTCTCGCCCTCCACACCTGCCGGATGAGGAATGCCTGCTGCATCGCAGAGCGTGGGGTAAAGATCGACAAACTCGACGATCTCTTTACTGTGGTAGGGTTTACGCACGTGGGGCGACTTGATAATCAAGGTAGAATGAAGGCTGGTATTCATGACGGAGTGCTTGCACCACGTGCCATGTTCGCCCAAATTCCAACCGTGATCGCCGATGAGCACCACAGTGGTGTTCTTGTCCAGCTTCAACCGTCGGAGGGCTTCGAGTACCCGCCCCACCTGTCGGTCGACGAAGGAGACCGATGCGTAGTAGCCGTGAAGCATCTGTTTGGCTGTTGCCTCGTCGAGCGCTCCTTGGGCAGGAATGCCGCTATAGGCTCTGAGTTCGCCCCACGAAGTGAGTGCTCGTCGGGGGATCAGGCTCTGCTCGTCGGGGTGGTAGTTGGCAGGGATGCGAATTTGAGATTCATCGTAGAGGTCCCAATAGGTTTGTGGGGTGTTGAAAGGCAAGTGCGGACGGATGAACCCGATGGCCAGCAAGAAGGGTTTGCCGCCTCGGCTTAACTTTTCCAAATCTTTCACGCTCTTCTCTGCAATCTGATAGTCGATGTACTCTTTTTCGGGGAAGTCGCCGTGCTCGTAGAAGAATCCTCGTTTGCCCTTCTTGGTTTGCGCCAGTTGTTCCATCAGCAAGAGATTCTCGGGCGAATGATAGTCCATCGGTGTGTGCGAAACGGGGGAAAGGATGTCGTGCCAATACTGCTGAGCCGTCTCATTTTGATGATGAAACACTTTACCGTTAGAAATGGTGGTGTAGCCGTTGGACTGGAAATGCTGCGGCAACGTGATGGCGTGGGGAGCATCTTTATCGGTACGGCAGTCCCAAGCTTCAAACGTATCGCGCGTGGGGCGATAGCCGGTGAGCAAACTGGCACGCGAGGCGCCCGACACCGCGATGTTGCAATAGGCGCGTTCGAAAACCACTCCCCCCTTGGCCCAACGGTCAATGTGTGGTGAGTGAATGTAACGCTGCCCATAGCATCCGAGTTCCGGGCGAAGATCATCACAGATGATAAATACGATGTTGGGCTGTTTTTGTTGTTGCGCCATCAGCGCAGACGCTGCAGAGAGCAAGCCACCGGCAAGCAGAAGTACAGAGGTTTCTTTTTTCATAGTTCTTTATGTGTTTTTGTTCTTTCTATATTTCTTTTTTGCGGAATTCGACGGGCGACATGCCGTACTGACTCTTAAAACACCGGGTAAAGTAGCGGGGCGAACCAAAGCCCAAGCGATCGGCTATCTCGGATATTTGCAGGTGGCTTTCACTGTGGAGCAGCTGTGCGGCTTGTTTGAGTCGGTGATTCAGCACAAATTCATTGGGAGTCATTCCGGTTAGTGCTTTAAATTTAGAGTGAAGTAAGGTGCGCCCCACGCCCAACTCTTTGCATAGCATAGCGATATCGAAATCGACATTGTCGATGTGCTCGTTGACCACTTTTGATACTTTTTCCAGAAAAGATTTGTCTAACGGATTGGCAACCAGCAGATCGATGCTTGAGTTCACCTCTTTGGCAAAGCGGCTTTGTGTCAACAGCCGATTGCGTATGAGGCTGTTGCAACGGGCCAGCAGGATGCGAGCGTTGAAGGGCTTGGTTACATAATCGTCGGCACCACATTTGAAGCCTTCCAGGTTTTGATCGGGAGAGTCTAATGCGGTGAGTAGCACCACGGGGATGTGGCATATTAAAAGATTCTCTTTAATGGCCAAACAGAGGGCTGTACCAGTCATCACGGGCATCATCACGTCACTCACAATCAAATCGGGCTTTTCTGCCAGTGCCGTTTTCAATCCCTCGTCACCGTTGGTGGCTGTGAGCACCCGATACAACGGGGCGAATATTTCGCTCAACACCGCCAGTAGGTCAGCATTGTCTTCGACCAGCAATACGGTGTACTTTTCATGCGTTGGAGTGAGCGGATCGAGGTTCGTTGGTCCATTCCATTCATCGATAAAAGCCTCATCGGGCAGTGTATCTGCTTGCAGGGTGGGTGCTTCGGGGTGCTCTTCGAAACAGACCTCTGCATCTTGTTCAAACACGGCTCTACCCTTAGGCAGCCTCACAGAGAAGCAGCTGCCCCGGTTGAGTTCGCTCGCTACCTCAATGCTTCCGTGATGCAGCTGCACGATGCTGCGGGTTAAGGTCAGTCCCAGCCCGGTACCTTGATTGGTCACAGAGGGATTTTGCTCATCTTCGACTTGATAGAAATGGTCAAAGATAAGCTGCTGATCTTTCGGGCTGATGCCCTTGCCCGAATCTTGAATGGCAATGCAGAGCCGATCCGCCTCTTCGGTTACCCTCACCTGCACGGCTCCTCCATCCGGGGTGTGTTTGAACGCATTCGAGAGCAGGTTAAACATTACTTTTCTCATTTGCCACGGATCAATCCATACCACCGTGTGCTCTACCGACGATTGCAGTCGATAGTCAATGCCGCGCCCCGCAGCATATTCTAGAAAAGAGAGATAGGTTTCTTGTACGAACGAATTGAGGTCTTGTTCGCTTAGCTTGAGCCGGATGTGCTGTTGGTCGAACTTACGAAAATCCAACAGCTCAGTGATGAGATTTCGCATCTGACGGGCATGCTTGCTGACTTTCGATAGCTGATTGTAAATAGCAGGCGACATGGCTTTGTTTTGCATCAACAGTTCTAACTGACTGATGATTAAAGTGAGTGGCGTGCGAAACTCGTGACTCACATTGGTAAAAAAGCGAAGCTTATCTTGGTTCATCTTTTCGATGTGCTGCTTTTCGACCCGCTCTGTTTCCAAGGACAGAGCCAGGGTGCGACGCACATGCATCACCCGATAAATCCACCAAGCAATCAGTAGTGCCGAAAGTAAGAAAAGGGTCCAAGCCCACCAAGTGAGGTACCAAGGTGGGGTGATGTGGATGCGAATGGAGATTTCTTGTTCCTCGCGAGCATTGAGCGAGTTTCCTTTTTCGCGTACACGCAGGGTGTATGTACCCGGGTCTAGGTTCGTGTATTTAAGGTTGTTTTCGGTGGTAAGCAACCATTTCGGATCAAACCCTTCAAGTTTGTATTCATACCAGGTATTGTTCAATATATCTACATAGTTAGACACGGCAAACTCTAACATCAAGCTGTTTTGGGATGCATTTAAGCTCACCTCCTTGGTGAAAGGTAATCCTTCGGAAAGAATCTGACTGTTATCATCGGGGGTGATGCGCGTATTGTTCACATACAGATTGGTAAAATAGAGGTTTGGTTGTTGGTATTTCATGCTAAGCCCCTCCTCTTGGAAAGCGGTCAGTCCGCTGGTTCCTCCAATAAAAAGCTGTCCATTGCTATGTGCGTATACTCCGCAGCCGTTAATAATCGACGAGAGTGAAAGTCCATTGCCCAATTCAACAGAGCGAAAGGTCTCGTCGACAGGGCTGAACAGCGTTGCACCCCGATTGCTTGTCACAAGCAAGTTGTGTTGTGCGGTTTCCACCAAGTTATAGCAATAGTTGCTTAAAAGCTGATTCTTCTCTACGGTATAGTTTACGATTCGTTTGGTTTTCGGGTTGTGACAGAAAAGGCCGGAGCCAAGTGTAGCGATGTATAACTGCCCATCGTGACCAACAAGAACTTTCGTTATGGCAAAGCGGCAACCCGCCGATTGTAAGTTAATCTTCTCTACCCTATCCGGTTGATCGGGATGAAAGTGCGAGAGATTCATGCCCGAAGCCAACCATACACTTCCATCGGATTCTACATCAAACGTAAGGTAATACGCTCCACTATACAAAAGTTTAAACTCATTGGTATCGGGGTTCATCACAAAAAAACCATTGCGAGCAGACACATAGAGGAGATCGTTGCGAAAACTGACTTGAAAGATAACGTCGTTGGGAACCGAAGTGCCGGTAGATGAAGTGCCGGTAGATGAAGTATGCAAGTAATTGTAAAACTTCCCCGTGCGCCGATCATAGCGCGACAAGCCGCCCATGTGTGTACCTATATATAAGAAGTCTCGTTTGGCATCGTAGCAGATGCTCTTGAGGTTGTTGTGCGGCAACGAACCCGCACCGGATTTGTAAGTGGTGAAACGTCCGGTTTGATGATTCAGACACGATAGCCCTCCGCCATCAGTACAGACCCATAGGTTTTGCTCCTTATCCTCTGCCATGGCTCCTGCAAACGGATAGTTAAGACAGTCACTTCGATCGGGGTTATAGGCATAATAGGTAAAAATGCTGTTGTCGGGGTTAAAGTAATTTACACCTCCATAGTAACTTCCAATCCAGATGGTTCCTTGCACGTCTTGATAAAGGGAGAAGATAGAGGAGTGGTTCAAGCCCCCCGGATGTTGCTGCGGTCTAATCAGGCTATACGTCTCGGATTGCGGATGGTATCGTTGCAACCCGTCGAAGGTTCCAAACCAGATGTTCCCCTTTTTATCTTCTACAAACTCGCGTATTTGCATGCTCGAAACACCCTTGTTGGAGAAGGGGGCGTAGGGAACCTTATGTATCACTCCTTGGGCATTCATGCGGTAGAGCCCCTGCGTACGTGTACCTATCCAAAGTTCGTTCGTGCTACTTCGAAACATTCTGTACACATCTACCCCCAAAAGCACACAGCGGGGAGCGCTCTTTTTCTCGATGAGGTAAAGCCCTTTTTTGGTTGCTACGTATAGTTTATCTTTCTCGGGTAAGATATAGTTTACATCGGCTAATCCGGTTACGGTGAGGAACTCCATTCGCTTTTGCGACGATCGATAGCAGAAAATAGAATCGTCGGTAGCTACATACACCTCGCCTTGGTAAGTATTGATGGCAGCTGTTCCTTGCGAACGCAGCTCTTCAAAAGACTCTTTGCGAATGTCGTACCTCAACAAAGCACGATCGACCACGAGAAAGAGATCGTCTTCCTTATTACTCGTTATGCCCGTAACCTCATTGCCTATTAATAAAGGATGCGACAGCGGTTGATAAGCGGGCACACTCCCCTTATAAACGGTCATCTGTTTACCATTGTAAATATTAACCCCTTCGCGCGTGCCAAACCACATTCTGCCCAAGCGGTCTTGATAAATAGCCATCACCGAAGATTGAGAGAGCCCTTCGGCATCACCTATGTGCTTAAAATACTCGGCAAGTGAGGTTTGAGATACCAACACTAAGACAAGAAGCCAAAAGTATCTGTGTGTTTTCATTACTTTTTATGTTTTTTCAGGTGCAAACATACGGCTTTTCTAGTTTTTTTCCTAAAGCAAGAAAGGATTAGAAATTTTCTTTCTAATCCTTTCTTCGTTGAGGTTCCTGGCAGATTCGAACTGCCGTAGACGGTTTTGCAGACCGGTGCCTAGCCACTCGGCCAAGGAACCCTGTTCTTTCTTGTTTCCAATGACAAAGATAATACAAATATTGCAAGGGCACAACTATCCGCCGATTTTTTTCTTCACCAGTGGCTTGTTGTTTCTGCATTGTTGCTGCTTTTTATCAAACTGATTCTTTAGTTCACAGCCACTTGCACAGCTTGCACAGGGGTTCTTATTTTCTTTTGTATTGCGAAAAAAAGTACGCATGCTAAGGGCTATGCGAACCACACAAGCGATAATTAATAGGGCAACTACCCAATCTTGCCAACTCCAAGTCATATCTATAATCCTCCTTCTTTATAAAAACAATTTTCCAATTTGATAAACGGCAAAGGTCAATATCCAGGCCAAAGCCGTAGTATAGGCAGCCGTGAAAACCGCCCATTTCCATTTGCCGGACTCCTGCTTGATGGCCACCAACGTAGCGGTACACGGAAAGTAGATGAGCACAAACAGCATGTAACAAAAGGCCACCAACGGAGTAATCGGGATGCGATCGGCCAAACTGACATCATCGGCATGCGCATCATTGGTATAGAGTACGCCTAATGTACTTACCACCAACTCCTTGGCTCCTACACCCGAAAGCAAACCGATACCAAGTTTCCAGTCGAAGCCAAGCGGTTTGATCATCGGTTCGATGCCTTTACCAATCTGCCCAATGTAAGAGTTCTCTTGTTGCTCGGCTACCGTGGCGTAATCGTTGTGATTGGGGTAGTAACCTAGAAACCAGATCAAGATTGAGGCCACCATGATGATGCCACCCATCTTTTTAATGTATTGTGCGCCCTTTTCCCACGTATGGCGAAGAATCGACTTCAAGGTGGGCATGCGGTAAGGCGGAAGTTCCATCACAAAGGGGGTATCGTCACCTTTCACCAACGTACGGCTGAATAAGCGAGCCATAATAACGGCCAACAGAATACCAATAACGTAAATAGATAACAGCACCAAGCTACCGTGATTGGGAAAAAATGCACCAGTCAACAGCAGGTAAATAGGCAGACGAGCACTGCACGACATCAGCGGATTGACCAGCATCGTGATGAGGCGGCTCTTGCGATTTTCAATGGTACGCGAAGCCAAAATGGCCGGCACGTTGCAACCAAAACCCATGATCAACGGGATAAACGACTTGCCGTGCAACCCCATTTTGTGCATAATTTTATCCATGATAAAAGCTGCACGGGCCATGTATCCGGAGTCCTCCATCAGCGAGATGCAGAAATACAGAATCAAGATATTGGGCAAGAAGACGATCACACCCCCCACTCCACCAATCACTCCATCTACAAGCATATCCTTGAGTGCACCCTCGCTCATGGTTTGGCGTATCAAGTCGCCCAGCGAACCCACCATCCATTCAATGGCACTCATGGGGTACTGACCAAGCACAAACGTACCTTCAAACATCAGGTACATGAACAGGAAGAAGATGGGATATCCCCAAATGCGATGGGTCACAATCGCATCGAGTACCTTTGTTGTTTGCTCCTTTTCTAAGTGATTGTCGGTAAAAGTCTCCTTCAGTGCCCCGCTGATAAAGCCGTATTTGGCATCGGTGATGGCCGATTCGCAATCTTCGCCCAGTGTGGTAGCGATGCGTTTCGACAGTTTATTGCGTTTGGCTATAATCTCCTCGCTGTTGGGCAGGGATTGAATCATCCGTTCAATATCCGGATCGTTCTCAAGCAGTTTGATGGCCAAGAAACGGGTGGAATACTTGTGACGAATGGCCTCATTCTTCGAGATCTCCTCTTTAACGGCATCAATGGCTTTCTCCAAATCGGGACCGTGATTGATGTGAATGTGGCGGAAGATGCGCTGTTCGGAGGGAGAAACAGTAGTATAATCTTCGAGATGCTCTTCGTGGAGCTTCTCATCGACATGCAGGCGATGCCAATCTTGCAGTTCGCGTGCCACCTCGGGATTGATATTGCCTTTCTTGTCGAAGAAGTCGGCTCCTTCATACAAGTTGATAATGACATGAAAAAGGTGATCAATGCCCAGGTTCCTTTTACAAACCGTAGGCATCATCGGGACTCCAAACAGCTTGCTCAGCAACCGATAGTTGAGGGTGTTTCCGCTAGCCTCCAGTTCATCATACATATTGAGCGCAATAACCATGCGCACATTCATGTCGATAAGTTGGGTGGTGAGGTAGAGGTTCCGTTCCAGATTGGCTGCATCGACTACATTGATGATCACATCCGGGGTTTCGTCGATAATGTGTCGGCGCACATAGATCTCTTCGGGCGTATAGGCCGAGAGTGAGTACGTACCGGGCAGATCGACCAATTTAAAGCGATAGCCTTCAAAATTGAAAAAGCCCTCTTTGGCATCTACGGTTACTCCGCTGTAGTTGCCTACATGCTCGTGAGCACCCGAGGCGATATTAAACAGTGAGGTTTTTCCGCAATTGGGGTTACCTACCAACGCTACATTGATGGTGCGCCGTTTGCCCAAGGCGATGCGCTTGAGCTCCTCGTCGCTCAGGGTAAAGGTTTCACTGATGGCTTGATGATAGTCGCGCTCTTGCAGTTGCAGTGCCGCTTCTTGCTCGCTGATGACTTCAATCATGTCGGCCTCTTGCCTGCGCAGGGATATCTCATAACCAAGCACCTTGTATTTAATGGGATCTTTCAGCGGTGCATTCAGCAGTACTTCTACCGTTTTGCCTTTGATGAAACCCATCTCTACAATACGTTTACGAAAGCCACCATGCCCCAGCACTTTGACGATGACTCCTTTCTCTCCTGTTTTTAATTCAGACAAGCGCATACTCTGTTCTCCTAATTTGAGGCAAAGATAAAAGATTACTTTGTAGCAAGCAAATTATTTAGATTGTTTTTAAATAGCAGCATCAATAAGCACCTTCTAAGGGCTACAATGAGACAATCTCCTGCAAGATACTCACGGCTGTTTCTACATTGGGCACATCGGTCACCACCATGCTGCGCTTTCCTTGCTGATCGCGCAAGTCGCACCGGCGGGTGTACTTCATCATGTAGTCAATCACCTTACCGAACATCTCACTTTGGAAGTATAGACTCTCGGGATTGTTCACGAAAAACAGGGTCATGCGGTTGCCCTTAAGGTACACCCGTTCGGCTCCCAACCGAGCACCCAACCGGCGAAGCGGAACAATGCGAAGCAACTCTTGTGCCTCTCGCGGAATAGGGCCAAAACGGTCGATCAATCGATCGCGGAAGGCCTCAACGTCTTTGTCAACCACCAGACTGTCCAGCTCACGGTAAAGCAACATGCGTTCGCTGCTACCGGTCACATAATCGGCCGGCAACAGCAACTCCAAATCGCTTTCGAATTGACACTCGTCAACGAACTGTTCGCCCGAAATAGCACCATCGACTTTCATCTCTTCGGCATAGAGTTCGGCAAACTCATCGGTTTTGAGTTCGCGCACTGCTTCGTTCAATATCTTCTGATAGGTTTCGTATCCCAGGTCGGCCACGAAGCCACTCTGCTCGGCACCCAACATGTTGCCTGCGCCCCGAATATCCAGGTCTTGCATGGCGATGTGAATGCCACTACCCAAGTCGGAGAAGTTCTCGATGGCCTGCAGGCGACGCCTTCCTTCGGCGGTGAGGCTGCCCAGCGGAGGAGCCAACAGGTAACAAAAGGCTTTTTTGTTGCTACGCCCCACGCGCCCACGCATTTGATGCAGGTCGCTCAATCCAAAGTTCTGTGCCTGATTGATGATGATGGTATTGGCATTGGGGATATCAATGCCGCTCTCGATGATGGTAGTGGCCAGCAGTACGTCGTAGTCATAGTTCACAAAGCCGAAAATAATTTGTTCGAGTTCGCTCGGTTCCATCTGTCCGTGCCCGATGGCGATGCGGCAATCGGGAATGTGGCGCTGAATCATGGCTTTGAGTTCGGGCAGGTTGGCTATTCGGTTGTTGACAAAGAACGTCTGTCCGTTGCGACTCATTTCGAAGTTGATCGCTTCGGCGATTAGCTCTTCATTAAACGTATGCAGCTCCGTCTGTATGGGGTATCGATTGGGGGGTGGCGTAGAGATGACACTCAAATCGCGCGCACCGAGCAGCGAGAACTGAAGCGTGCGGGGAATGGGCGTGGCCGTCATGGTCAGCGTGTCGACATTGACTTTGAGTTGGCGAAGTTTCTCTTTCACCGACACCCCAAACTTCTGCTCCTCATCGATAATCAGCAACCCCAAGTCTTTAAAATGTACATCTTTTCCCAAGATGCGGTGCGTACCAATCAGAATGCCTACCTCGCCCTCTTTCAACTCGTTGAGCACGGCTTTCACTTGGGCCGTGGTGCGGGCGCGACTGAGGTATTCGACCTTACACGGCAACCCTTTGAGGCGTTCGCGAAACGTTTGGAAGTGCTGGTAAGCCAACACGGTGGTAGGCACCAACACGGCCACCTGCTTGTTGTCGGCCACCGCCTTAAAGGCAGCCCGAATGGCAATCTCGGTTTTACCGAATCCCACATCGCCGCATACAAGCCGATCCATCGGCCGGTCGCGCTCCATGTCGAGCTTCACGTCGGCAGTGGCTTTGCTCTGGTCGGGGGTATCTTCATAAATAAACGATGCTTCGAGTTCGCGTTGCAAAAAGCTGTCGGGGCTGTAGGCAAACCCTTTCTCTTCGCGACGCTGCGAGTAAAGCTTGATCAGGTCTCGGGCAATGTCCTTGATTTTACTCTTGGTGCGCTCTTTGAGCTTCTCCCATGCACCCGTACCCAACTTGTTCAGTCGGGGGGCTTCGCCCTCTTTGCCTTTGTATTTAGAGACTTTGTGCAGCGAGTGAATCGAGACAAAGACCACATCTTCATTCTGGTAGACAATCTTCATCACCTCCTGCGTGGTGTCGCCATTGGGTATGCGAACCAAACCGGAAAAACGCCCCACACCGTGATCGGTATGCACCACGAAATCGCCCGGGGTAAACTGACTGAGCTCTTTCAGCGAAAGAGCCACCTTTCCCACACGCGCCTTATCACTCTTGAGGTTGTATTTGTGAAAACGATCAAACAGTTGATGGTCGGTAAAGATACACAGCCGCAAGGTATTGTCGACGAAGCCTTCGTGCAACGTACGTTCTACGCCTATAAAGGAGATTTTATCGCCACGATCTTCGAAGATGGAGCGAATGCGGGCAGTCTGCTTCGTGCTGTCGCTACAGATATAGAGGGTATATCCCTTATCGAGGAAATCGGTAAAGGACTGAGCCACCAAGTCGAAATTCTTGTGAAAGATGGGTTGAGCCGCTGTATCAAATGTCACCTTGGCATCGGGAGTTCCGGTGGGGTTGTTGCCAAACTCTAACCGACGAAAATCTAACGCCTGCAACGTGAACGCACTACCGTCAATCAGCTTGCCTTCGAGCCTGATACTTCCTTCCTCGTCACTCTCTTGCGCCACAACTGCCTGCGGAGCCAGTGCCTCCTCGTATACCGTTTGAATGCGCTCGCGCAACCAAAGGAAATCGCGCATCGCAAGCAGGGTGTTTTTCGGAAGGAAATCGAGGAAAGAGGCACTCACATCACCGGTCACCACCAAATCGGGCACGATGACAATCTCCTCCTTCTTCTCGCGAGAAAGCTGCGTGTCGACCTCGAACGTACGAATACTCTCTACCTCATCGCCAAAGAAGTCAATGCGATACGGGTATTCCGAAGAGAAAGAGAACACATCAATAAGGCTACCTCGCAAGGCATACTGTCCCGGTTCGTACACATAATTCACATACTCGAACCCGTAGCTGTGCAACACATCGGTGATGAAGGTCAAGTCGACCATTTCGCCTTTGTGCAGTTTCAGCATTTTATCGTTCAACTCTTGTCGCGAAACCACCTTCTCGGCCAACGCATCGGGGTAGGTAACAATGCACAACCCCTGCTCGCCACGCTGCAAACGGCTAAGCACCTCGGTGCGCAACACCTCGTTGGCCGCATCTTTTTGTCCATACTTAATGGCACGCCGAAAGGAGGAGGGAAAGAAGAGAATGCGGTCGGTCCCCAATACCTGCGTAAGGTCGTGGTAGAAGTAGCCTGCCTCTTCAAGGTCATTCAGTACAAAAACAAACGGACAAGGGTTGGCCTCAACCAATGAAGCCGAGAGCAGAGAAGCGGCCGAGGCACGCAAACCTCCGCAAAACAGGTGTCGAACAGAAGGGTTATTCAGCAGTTGAAGGGTGGCCTCCATACCGGGATGGGCGGCATATCGTTGTTGCAGTTCGGTAATGGTCATAACAAAATAATTGATAGAAATTCCGTGCAAAAGTACTAAAAGATACGTACTTTTAATGTACTATCTTTGTGTAAGTAGCAGAAAAAGGTTACATTTGTCATCAAAACAGAGATAGGGTATGCAAACATCAGACAGCATTGTAATTATTCCAACGTATAATGAGCGGGAAAACATAGAGAATATCATTCGCACCGTGTTTCGGCTCGAAAAGGAGTTTCACATTCTTATTATCGAAGACGGATCGCCCGATGGGACAGCCGCCATTGTAAAAACCCTGCAACAGGAGTTCCCCGAGCGTCTGTTCATGGTCGAGCGCAAGGGTAAACTGGGGTTGGGCACAGCCTACATTGCCGGGTTTAAATGGGCGCTGGCGCATACCTACGACTATATATTTGAAATGGATGCCGACTTTAGTCACAACCCCGACGATCTGCCCAAGCTCTACAAAGCGTGTGCCGAGCAGGGAGGCGATGTGGCTATCGGATCGCGTTACGTGAGTGGGGTAAATGTAGTAAACTGGCCCATGGGACGGGTACTGATGTCTTATTTCGCCTCTAAATACGTGCGTTTCATTACCGGCATTCCCGTGTACGACACTACGGCCGGGTTTAAGTGTTACCGCCGCCAAGTGCTCGAAACCATCGAGTTGGATAAAATCCGCTTCAAAGGGTATGCTTTCCAAATTGAAATGAAGTTTACAGCCTATAAATGCGGATTTAACATTATTGAAGTACCGGTTATTTTTATCAACCGCGAACTGGGCACCTCGAAGATGGACAGCAGTATATTTGGCGAAGCCGTATTCGGTGTCATCAAACTCAAGGTAGATAGCTGGTTCCATACATTCCCCCAGAAGAAAAAGTAAAACAAACTTTATCCCCGAAATAAAATGAAACGGATACATATACAAAACGCCATTTTAGTGAACGAAGGTCAGCAGGTAAAAGGTTCCATCGTCATTGAGAATGAAAAGATAGCCGAAATACTGGTGGGCTCAGAAGCCCCCACAACGCCTTGCGACGAAGCGATTGATGCCGAAGGGTGCTACCTGCTACCCGGAGCCATCGACGGACATGTACACTTCCGCGATCCGGGACTGACACAGAAGGGCGATATTACCTCGGAGAGCCGAGCGGCCGTAGCAGGCGGTGTAACTTCGATTATGGATATGCCCAACACCAGTCCGCAAACCACTTCGATTACCGCACTGAACGATAAGTTAGCTTTAATGGCTACTAAATCGCTGGTCAACTTCTCGTGCTACTTCGGAGCCACCAACAACAACTACGCCATGCTGAAGGAGCTCGACAAGCACCGCGTATGTGGCGTAAAACTCTTCATGGGCGCAAGTACCGGAGACATGCTGGTGGACAAGATGAACAGCCTACTGAAGATTTTCGGAGGTACCGATCTGCCGATTGCCGTTCACAGCGAAGATCAGCAAACCATTAAAGAGAATGTGGAGAAGTACACCCGCTTGGCCAAGAGCACTCCCGATGCGGAGGCGCCCAAAGACCTGCCGGCAGAGCTTCATCCACTGATTCGCTCGGAAGAGGCGTGCTACCGCTCCACCGAACTGGCCGTGAGCTTGGCTAAAGAAGCTCATGCACGCCTGCACGTACTGCACCTCTCCACCGGCAAAGAGTTGGCACTCTTCGAGAAAACACCCTTAGCTCAAAAACGTATTACGGCCGAAGCTTGTGTGGGCCATCTCATTTTCGACGACAGTGACTATGCCGGCATGCAGTCGCTCATCAAGTGCAACCCCGCCATCAAGTCCAGAGCCAACCGCGAAGCCTTGCGCGAAGCGGTAAACAGCGGATTGATTGACGTTATCGCCACCGACCATGCTCCTCACCTACTCGAAGAGAAACAGGGTGGTGCACTCAAAGCGGCATCGGGCTTGCCCATGATACAGTTCTCGCTGGTCAGCATGCTCGAACTGGTCGATGAACAGGTGTTCACCATCGAGACCATCGTAGAGAAGATGTGCCACGCACCTGCCGAAATTTACCAAATCAATAACCGCGGATACTTGCGCAAAGGGTATCAAGCCGACCTCGTACTGGTTCGCCCCAACGAAGGGTGGGTGGTAACCCCCGACTGCATCGAAAGCAAATGCAAGTGGAGCCCGTTAGAAGGACGCACCCTACATTGGAAGATAGACAAAACCTTTGTAAACGGACACTTAGTCTATGCTAACGGCGAGATTAACGATCACTATCGCGGACAAGAAATCCATTTCAGATGAAACAGAACCTATCCTTCAGTGTGAACGAAGTAGTACCCTACATCAGCTGGGTCTACTTCTTCCATGCTTGGGGCTTTCAGCCACGGTATGCAACCATTGCCAACCTCACCGGTTGCGACACCAACCGTGCCTCTTGGCTCACCACCTTTCCCGAAGAGGAGCGCCCCAAGGCAGCCGAAGCGATGCAACTCTTCAAAGAGGCTCATCGGATGCTCGATCTGTTGGATCGCGACTTTAAAGTAAATACGTTATTCAAGCTGTGCCGGGCCAATGCCGATGGCGACAATTTGATTATCGACGGCGTCACCCTCCCCCTGCTTCGCCAGCAAACCAAGAAGCGCGAAGGAGGCCCTTTCCTCTGCCTAAGCGATTTTGTGCGCCCGCTCTCCTCGGGTATCCCCGACAAGGTAGGCGTTTTTGCCGCTTCGGTAGATGCCGACATGGAGGAGCTTTACCAACAAGACCCCTACAAGCACCTGCTGATCCAAACCCTTTCAGATCGTTTGGCCGAAGCCGGCACCGAAAAGATGCACGAGTACATCCGCAAAGTAGCCTGGGGCTATGCGCCCGATGAAAACTTGACCAAGGCCGAACTATTAGTGGAGGCGTATCAAGGCATTCGTCCCGCTGTAGGCTATCCTTCCCTACCCGACCAATCGGTCAATTTTATACTCGATGAACTTCTGGGCATGAAAGAGATCGGCATCACCCTCACCGAGAACGGAGCCATGCACCCCCACGCTTCGGTGTGCGGACTGATTTTTGCTCATCCGGCTGCCGAGTATTTTGCGGTGGGTAAGATAGGCGATGACCAATTGGAGGATTATGCTCGCAGGCGCGGCATGCCGATGAGCGAGGTACGAAAATTCTTAGGTGCTAATCTGCAATAAACATAAACCGTTCATTGATGCTGCAAAAAATCTTTATTCTTTTCTCTTTACTGTTAGTTCTTCCCGACTTGTATATCTACCGACTGTTCATCAGTCGATTGTCGGATGCTCCGGTACTTAAAGCACTGTACTGGTTCCCTACGGTGTTGCTCCTTGCAGGGCTTCTTTTTCTGGGTTTCTTTGCTAAAGAGAGTTTTTTCAGCGAACACACCCGATGGATGGGTTGGTTTGCTGTGGCACTCTTCTTGTGTTCCCTGCCCAAGCTGATCTTTGTGTTGTGCTCGCTTTTGGGGCTTCCGTTCCAGTACGCCTTGCACTGGCCTCGTGCACCCTTTACCTATCTCGGGTTGCTGCTCGGTACTTTGCAAGCAGGCATCATCTTGTATGGCAGCCTCGTGGGGCGCACCAACTTTGAGCGCACGACAGTTGATTTTCAATCGCCCGCCGTGCCCAAAGCATTCGACGGTTACCGCATCGTTCAGTTATCCGACATCCACATCGGCAGTTTCGACGGAGATGCAGCCTCGATTCAACGCGCTGTAGACATGGTGAATGCACAAAAACCGGACTTGATTGTCTTTACCGGAGATTTGGTGAACCACAAGGCCAGTGAACTGGACAGTTTTCAGCACATCCTCGGCCAATTGCAGGCTCCCGATGGTGTCTATTCCATATTGGGCAACCACGATTATGGTCCCTACTACCGTTGGAACTCTCCGCGCGAACAGGCCCAAAACCTCATTGAACTGAAGGAACGCCAAGCAGCCATGGGATGGCAATTACTAAACAACGAACACGTTATTCTTCACCACAACGGCGATAGCATTGCCCTTATTGGGGTCGAGAACGAAGGCGAACCTCCCTTCTCGCAGCATGGTGATTTAACGAAGGCCCTTCGGGGCACTGAGGGGATGTTTCAGCTCCTGCTGAGCCACAACCCCACCCATTGGCGCAGGGAGGTACTTCCGCAGTCGGAAGTAGACCTCATGCTGGCCGGACATACGCACGCCATGCAACTGGCACTGGGGCGCCACTCCCTCTCTTCGCTGATCTACCCCGAATGGGGCGGCCTATATACCGCCGACCAAGGGCGTGCGCTTCACATCAATATCGGGTTGGGTTTTGTCGGTCTTCCGTTTCGCTTCGGAGCATGGCCCGAGATTACGCTTATCACCTTGCGGAAAGGGAAGTAAATCAGTCATAAATTAGCTGCGGATTTGAGGTCATTTCATATCTACCCAATTTCTATTTTACTCCGTCCATTCACCGATTTGTGCAGCTGTATCTGCACAGCGATGCGTTCACTCATCTCCTGCACGTGCGAAATGACTC